>DATIYE010000048.1:0-20167 GCA_035517795.1 Gaiellaceae bacterium
CACCCGCGAAGAAGAGGCGCCCGTGCTGCATCGGCGTGCACACGCGAACTCGATGGTCGAGGATGTCCCGTTCGACCAGCTCGCCCCTCAGGAGCGGCGGCCTGCCGTCGGCTGCGAGGCGCGTCGCGAGCTCGTCCCAGATCCGGTCGTCAGGCCACTCCTCATACGCTTCTCCGAGGGGCACAGCGAGCACGAACCGTGTGAGCGTGGGCGAGCGGAGCATCTGTCCCGCGAACCCACGCCGGTGGAGCCCGTAGATCGTTCGCTGCGTGGAGGGTGGCATCGCCGCGATCAGGGTCAGCCACATGAACGGATGCGAGAGCGAGACGCTCTCGACCCCTTCGGTGAATGCGCTCGCCGCGCCGTCGGCACAGACGGCGACCTCGCAGGCGATCGCGACCTCCTCTCCCGTCGACTGCGTCACCGACCGCACGACGACACGTTCTCCGTTCTGCTCCACGCCCGTCGCGTTCACCCCGAACCTGATGTCGCCGCCGTTCTCGACCAGCTGCTCGGCCCAGTCTGCGACCAGCTCGTGCTGCGGGTAGATCGTGTGGCAGCGCCCGCCGCACCGCGCGGCATAGTCGAGCACGAACGCCTCGCCGTCGGCGCGGAACTCGCACATGCCCACCTGGCGGCCGCCCTCCAGGGTCGGGCCGGCCAGGTCGTGCGCTTTGAGCAGTTCAACCGTCCGGTGCTCGATCATCCCGGCCTTGACCCGGGCGCGAAGCCTGCCGGGCTCCTGCCGTTCGAGGACGACCGACGAGATGCCCGCCTGCCCGAGCAGGTGCGCGACGGCCAGCCCGGCCGGGCCTGCCCCGACGATGCACACGGCGGGGTCGTGTAGGGCCATCACCTGGTGCCCACCCTGGTGCAAGTGTTGCAAGTCACAAGCGGGAGGTTCGTGACTTGCAACACAAGCTGGTTCGCCCGCTCGGCCTCGTGGTCACCGATGATGGCAGCGATGCTCTCGGTCCCGCTCCTGGTGGTGATGATCGCGGTCGCGCTGTTCGCGGCGCGCACGGCGTGGATGAGGTACGGCAGCGGCGGCTTTCGGCTGGCGCGCGCGCTGGCGATCGGAATCGCGGGCGCGATCCTGGTGGCGTTCGTCTATTACGTGATCGGCGGCGGGAACTAACTGGAACGCCAGGCGACGACTGCGAAACCCAGGGCCTCGCCTTTCACCGCTGCGAGCAGCCTCCGCCGCCGGATCGAGGCGACCCGATCGTGGACGAGCCGCATGCCCGCCTCGTCGGGATGCTCCGCCGCGTAACGGTCGAGGTTGAAGATGTAGGTCCATTCATAGCGCTCCCAGTCCTCGCCGGTGGCCGTCCGCAGGTGGGCTGCGGTCAGGCCGTGGGCATCGCCCGCCGCTAGCAGGCCGGGCAGATCGCCGAGCTCGTCCTCGGCCGCGCCGAGTGCCTCGAGCTCGTCGGCCGCCGGCGGCCGTGGCCAGTATCCCTCTCCGATCAGTACGTAGCCGCCGGGTCGCACGAGTTCCGATAGCCGTCTGAGCGTCGCCTCCAGACCGCCGAGAGCATGGGTCGAACCGACGCAGGCAGCGACCGCGAAGCTCCCGGCCGGTGCGACGAGCGTGCCTGCGTCTCTCGTCTCGAACACGAGCTCGGCGGCCGGAACCCGCAGCGCCGCCTCGTGTCGCGCGGCCGAGATCTGCGCGTCGCTCGCGTCGAGCCCGAATCCGTGGGCTCCGGTCACCTCCGCGATCCGGATCAGGAGCTCTCCGCGACCGCAGCCGACGTCGAGGGCGGCATCTCCGGGCTCGAGCGGCAGCAGATCGATAAGCGCGTCGAGCGCGTCCTCGCCGATCGGGTTGTGGAACGGCATCTCGCCGTGCCCGATCTCGCTGATCCGCTCGTGGTTCACGGCGGATCTGTCATCACGGGTCCGGCCCAGCGCCGACGGCCGTCTCGATCGAGTCGGCTGAGAACCCTTTCGCGGCGAGGGCGCGCACCGTCCTTGCGCCGGGACCCCGGCGGTCGGCGATCCTGGATGCACGCTCGGCCTCCGGCTCGAGCCCGGCGATCGCGTCGTCGACGAGCTCATCGTCGACGCCACGGCCTCCGAGGTCGAAGCGGATCGCCTCGTCACCGTAGCCCCGCTCGGCAAGAGCCGAGGCCCTGTTTGCCGCCATGCGGCTGTCGTCGAGGTAGCCGAGCGCGACCATGGTCTTGATCGCCAGAGCGCGGTCAACAGGATCAACCCCGTGGCGCTCGAGGTCGGAATCGAGCTCCGCGACCGTGCGGTCGCGGTGGATCAGGGATCGTGCGGCAGCTTCGAGCGCTTCCTTACGCGGCTGCGGCGGCGCCATTGCTCTCGACATCGACACCCCTCTCGATGCCGTCCTCGCTGTCGATCTCGGCGACGGCCGGGAGGGTGTCAGTCGCTTCCTCCGGAGTCGTGAGCCGCGCAGACACGACCTGGCCGGCCGGAATCTGGGCCTGGATCGCCTGGAGGATCTGCTGGACGACGTCGGGGTGCTCCTTGAGAAACGCTGTCGCGTTCTGCCGGCCCTGCCCGAGCCGCTCGTCGCCGAAGCTGAAGTACGAGCCGGACTTCTGCACGACCTTCCGCTCGATCGCGGCGTCGAGGACTGTCCCTTCCCAGGGGATCCCGTCGCCGTAGATGATGTCGAACTCCGCCTGCTTGAACGGCGGCGAGACCTTGTTCTTCGCCACCTTGACCCGGACGCGGTTGCCGATCGCCTCGACGCCGTCCTTCAGCGTCTCGATCCGGCGGATGTCGAGCCTCACCGAGGCGTAGAACTTCAGGGCGCGCCCGCCGGGTGTGGTCTCGGGGTTGCCGAACATCACGCCGATCTTCTCCCGCAGCTGATTCGTGAAGATGCAGATCGTTTCGGTGCGGTTGAGCGTGCCGGTGAGCTTGCGCAGCGCCTGCGACATCAGGCGCGCCTGGAGGCCGACGTGAGAGTCGCCCATCTCACCCTCGATCTCGGCTTTCGGAGTCAGTGCGGCGACCGAGTCGATCGCGACCACCGACAGGGCGCCCGAGCGGACGAGCAGTTCGGTGATCTCGAGCGCCTGCTCCCCGGTATCGGGCTGGGAGACGAGCAGCTCGTCGATGTTGACGCCGATGCGCTTGGCGTAGACGGGATCCATCGCGTGCTCGGCATCGATGAACGCGCAGATGCCGCCGCGGCGCTGTGCCTCGGCGATCACGTGGTAGACGAGCGTCGTCTTGCCCGAGGACTCGGGCCCGAAGATCTCGACGATGCGGCCGCGCGGCAGCCCACCGATGCCGAGCGCGAGGTCGAGGGCGAGCGAGCCGGTGGAGATGGCCCCGACCGAGACCTGAGCCTGGTCGCTCATCCTCATGACCGCGCCCTTGCCGAAGCTACGCTCGATCTGCCCGAGAGCGGTGTCCAGAGCCTGCTCGCGATCCACCTCTATCGACCTCCTAGCGGGACGGAGTCATAGACCTCGTACTGCGCTCCGTCCTTACGCAGCCGAGAAATGAAAACAGCGGCATCGGACGGACTCACCACGCCGAGCTCCGGCAGCGACGGCCGGAGCCGCGGCCGCTCGCGAAAGCGCAGGACGGTGAGGTGCGGGGTCCAGGGCCGCGCGTCCGACCGATACACGCCGAGCGCTTCGAGCGAGCGCTGAACCTGGCCGGCGAGCGCCGCGGCGCGACCGCCTTCGTCCTCGAACGTGAGCATCCCGACGCTCCTCGTCTCGCGGTAGCCGCGAAGGGAGAGGCGGAGCTCCGATCCGCCGGCGGCCGCCTCGCGAAGCGCGCCGAGGATCCCGGGTGCCTCCCCGGCCGGCCGGGTGCCCAGGAACGCGAGCGTGAGGTGCAGGTTCCCGGGCGGCACGATCCGCCCGCCCGAGAGAGCGGAGGCCTGCCACCCGGCGAGGCGATCGACCGTGTCGCCGGAGAGACGCAGCGCGCAGAACAGGCGAAGACGTTCATCCCCGGCCACGCTAGCGCCCGACGTGTGACGTGTCTTTCACGGTTCTGTGACGAGCAGCCGCACGAGGTGCAGCGCCGCCACGGCTGCGCGGGCGCGAACCGTCTCGCGATCGCCAGTGACGACGAAGTCGCGGGCCATCTGCCCTGACGGCCCGGCGGCGCACAGGTACACGAGCCCGACGGGCTTCTCTGCCGTCCCACCGCCGGGGCCGGCGATTCCGGTCACCGAGACGCCGACGTCGGCCCGGAGTCGCATGCGCGCCCCCTGGGCCATCGCCGACGCGGTCTCGGCGGAAACGGCGCCGTGGGCGCTCAGGATCTCGTCGGGCACCCCGAGCGCTCCCGTCTTCAGGTCGTTCGAGTACGCCACCACGCCGCCGACGAACACGTCGCTCGACCCGGGCACCGATGTGAGCCGGGTCGAGACGAGGCCGCCCGTGCACGACTCGGCCGTCGCGAGGGTCAATCGGCGCTGCCGGAAGAGCTCGAGCACGAGCTCTTCAACCGCTGCCTCGCTCCTCGAGTAGAGGTACCCGGCGATCGGCGCCACGAACGCATCCTCGAGCGCGTGTGCGCGCTCTTCAGCCCCAGGATCAACGAACAGGTCGACGTGGATCTCGGAGTCTCGGGCGCAGATCGTGGCCTCCACACCGTCGCCGTCGCCTCCAGCAGCGGCGAGCGCGCTCGCGACCGACGACTCGGACACGCCGTAGAAGCGCAGGACCCGTCGCTCGGGCGCCGCTGCCCGCGCGAGCAGCCGGCCCATCGGCTCGGTCTCGAGCGTCGCCTGCCAGAGCGGCTGGAGCTCGCGCGGTGGTCCCGGGAGCACGACGGCGATGCAACCGTCCAGCTCGAGCAGGAGCGCGGGAGCGGTCCCCTCGAGCCCGACGACGAGCGCTCCGTCGGGCACTGTCGCCTGCTTGCGAACGCCCGGCTCGAAGTCGGCGTACGGCCGCTTCATCCGCTCGGCGACGGTCCGCGAGCGCGCCTCGATTCGCGTCTCGAGATCCTCGTCGACCCGGAGCTCACAGGCGGTCGCTCGCGCGAGGAGCTCGACCGTGCGGTCGTCGTGGGTCGGGCCGAGACCTCCCGAGACGACCAGCAGGTCGCGCTCGAGCCCGGCGCGGAGAGCCTGCTCGATCTCGGCCGGCGTATCGCCCACGATGCGCAGCTCGGCGGGCTCGACGCCCAGCCCGAGCAGCGAGCGGGCCAGGAACGGGCCGTTGAGGTCGGTGCGGTCGCCGCGGACGAGTTCGGAGCCCGTGACGACGACGGCCGCGCTCGGCCGGGAACGGCTCAGTTCGCGTGCACCCCGCTCGGACTCACGGTCAGCGCCAGAGGCTTGGAGCCCCCGAGGTCGACGGCCCGCCCGCCGATGGTGATGCGGAGGTTCTCGGGCGAGCTGACGCTGATCCAGAAGCGCTTTCCCTTGAACGGCTCGGTCCGCCCCTTCTCGATCGTCCCCTCGAAGAGCAGCTTGCCGGTGACCCCGCCGCGATGGACCGTGACGAACGAGGCGCCGTTGACGGCGTCGATCTCGAGGTAGGCACGAGGCCGGGAGATCGCGTGCGTCGTGGTCTTGTGCGTCCGCTTGACGACCGCAGGGGACTTGGTGCTCGATCCGGCTGTTCCCCACGCACTGACGACGATCAGCGTCACGATCGCCACCAGGGCCACCGCGACCAGCACGATGGTGGTCTCGAGCCGGCGGGTCCGGCGCTCCGGCCGGACGGCGGAGCGGCGAGGCCTCGCGTCGTGCTCGTCGCCGGCGACGAAGCGGGAGTTGAACTCGTCGACGTAAAGTTGGCCGTCCAGGCCCAGGTAGTCCGCGTACGTGCGCAGGAAGCCCTTGACGTAGGTGGGCGAGGGCAGCTGATCGAACCGCTCCTCCTCGAGCGCGCGCAGGTAGCGGGCACGGATCTTGGTCGCCTGCTCCGCGAGCGTGAAGTCGATCGACCTGCGCGTGCGCGCCTCGCGAAGGCTTGTCCCGATCTCGAACACGGCGGAATGATCGCATAGACACTCCGGATGCCCGGAGCGCCGCCACCGGACCGTTACCCGGCTGCGCGCAGCACGCCGTACACGCCGAGTGCGAGGCCGCCCACGACCGACGCATAGATGCCGGTCCAGACGAGGAAGCGTCCGAACCGCACCGTTCCCTCCCCCGTTCGGCGGACGCTGCGCTCGACTCCGAACCGCGCCCGCCTGGATGCCGAGATGCCGAGGAGGCCGAGTACGAACGCGGCGGGGATCGAGACGACGAGCGCGGGCAGGATGTTGACCCGGGGCAGGACGATCGCGAGCGCGATCGCCACCGGAATCGCGAGGATGGCGAGCGTTCCGAGCAGGATCGCGAGAATGCGAGCGGTGCTACTGCTTGACATACGGAGCCAAGCCTACGTGGCGACCTCGACGGCCCGATAGCCTCGGATCACGAATGCCGGTACCCGCCGAGGCTCGGAAACGAGCTCGAGCCCCGGCGCCCGCTCGACGATCGTCCGCAGGCTCGCCTCGAGCTCGATACGCGCGAGCGGCGCGCCGATGCAGACGTGGATCCCACCCCCGAAGCCGATGTGTTCCGCCGCGTTCGGCCGCCCGACGTCGAGACGATCCGCGTCCTCGAACACCCGGGGATCTCGGTTCGCCGAGCCGAAGAGCATCGAGATCACCTCGCCCCGCGGAACCGGCGTGCCCGCGATCTCGACCCCGTCCTCGAGCACCCAACGCTCGAAGAGCTGGAGCGGCGGATCGAAGCGGATGAGCTCCTCGACAGCGACGCGCGCGGCGACGTCGCCTTCGACGAGCCGCCGCCACTCGGCCGGGTTGTGGAGGAGCGCCGTCACGCCGTTTCCGAGCGTGTTGACGGTCGCCTCGTGTCCGGCGTTCAGGAGCACGACGACGGTCGAGACGATCTCGTCGTCCGATAGCCTGCTGCCGTCGACGCGCGCCTCCACGAGCCCGCTCACCATGTCCTCGCGCGGCGACCGCCGGCGCTCGGCGATCAGCTCGAGCACGTAGGCCCGGAACTCGGCGGCGGCACGGGTGGCCGACTCGGCCTGCTCCTCGGTCGTGTCGAACTCGTACATCTTCACGTGCCGGTGCGACCAGTCGAGCAGGTCGCGGTGGCGGTCGGTCGGGACGCCGAGAAGCTGGCAGATCAGGGTGATCGAGTAGGGCTGCGCGAAGTCGTAGAGGAGATCGAAACAGCCGCGCTCCAGGCACGAGTCGAGCAGCTTCCGCGCGAGCGCCTCCGACGGCCCCCGCATCGATTCGACCGCGCGCGGCGTGAACGCGGCCGCGACGAGCTTGCGGATGCGCGTGTGCTCCGGCGGCTCGATGAAGAGGAGGCTCCAGCGCTCGACGTCCCAGAACGCCTGCCAGTGCGGGTCGAGCGGCTCCGCCTTGAACTCGCCCTCGGTGCCGACGTGCCGGAAGTTCCGGCCGAGCCGGCGGTCTCGTAGAGACGCGCGCACGTCCTCGTGGCGCGTGACGAGCCAGCGGTCGAGGCGCTCGTCGTAGTGGACCGGGCCGGCCTCACGCAGGGCCGCGAGCGCCGGGTAAGGGTCGGCGATGAATCCGAGGTTGCTCGGGTCGAAGACGGAGGTGGTCGCCATCGCCGGACCGCCGGCTACTGCTTGACGTAGGGCTGTCCGTCCGCGGCCGGCGGCACCGACCGGCCGATCACGCCCGCGACGGCGATCAGCGTCAAGACATACGGCAGCGCCTGGAAGAGCGTCGCGGCCGAGCTCGAGTAGACGGGCAGCCGGTAGGCGAGGGCCGTCGAGAACCCGAAGAGGAGAGCGGCGCCCCAGGCGCCGAACGGCCGCCAGTTGCCGAAGATCATCGCAGCGAGCGCGATGAAGCCGCGCCCCTCCGTCATGTTCTCGGTGAAGCTGCCGCCGCCGAAGCCGATCGAGAGGAAGGCGCCGCCGAGCGCCGCCAGCGCCCCGGAGACCAGCACGGCCGCATAGCGCACCGCGTAAACGTTGATCCCGACCGTGTCGGCTGCGCGGGGATGCTCGCCGCAGGCCCGGACACGCAGGCCGATCGGTGTCTTGAAGAGGATGACGTAGGAGAGCGGCACGAATACGATCCCGACCCAGATCAGCAGGTTCAGATCGCCGATCGCGGGACCGAGATACGCCATGTGGTCGATGCCGGGGATCGCGACGTTCGGGACGGTCGAAACGCCGGCCGGGATGTTCTGGTTTCCGTAGAGCTGATTGAAGAAGTACCCGGTGACTCCGAGCGCGAGGAAGTTGATCGCCATCCCGCTCACGATCTGGTTTCCCCGCAGGTGGATCGACCAGAAGGCGTGGATGAGGCCGAACAGGCAGCCCGCGAATATCGCGCCGAGGATGCCGACCACCCAGCTGCCGCCCTTGTCGGCAGCGTAGACGCCCCAGAAGGCGCCCATCAGCATCATCCCCTCGAGCCCGACGTTCACTACCCCGCTCCGCTCCGAGACCATGCCGCCGAGGGCCCCGAAGGTCAGGGGCGTTGCGAACACGAGCACCTGCGCGACGAGATCGGCAGCGAAGACGACGTGGAGGTTGCCGGTGCTCGAGCGCGTTGCAAGCACACCGAGGCCGATTCCGATCACTCCCGATGCGACCGCGCCCCAGCCCGGCCGGCGAACGCCGCGCGTCACCGCCCAGAGGCCCGCGGCGATCGCGAGGATCCCGAACACGAGCGGTACGAACGGCGAACGCGCGTCGATCGGGGGGATCGCGCTCAGGAACGCGATGAGACCGAGGACGCTTCCCGCGACCGCGACCGTCCTCGGCCTGAGCGACCACTGGCCGCCGCCCCACGGCTGGGCGTGATTCGTCACTTGCCGGCCTCCGGCTGGAGGATGCGCGGCAGCCGGGCCTTCCGGCGCGCGTTCCAGACGTAGAGGATGAGGATGTCGGCGCCGACGAAGAGGACGATCAGGCCCTGGATCATCGACGTCAGGTTGCCGGCGAGACCCGGATCGAAGACGTTCGGATTGAGCCCGCGCGTCGTGCCGTAGAGAAGACCGCCGAAGAGGAACGCGGAGACGCCGACGCCCACTGCGGTGTTGCGACCGAGCAGCGCGACGGCGATCCCGAGGAAGCCGATCTGCGAGGCCTGGACGTCGAGGACTCCGAACTGGAACAGGTAGCCGAGCATGTCGATCGCGCCTGCGAGGCCTGCGAACAGGCCGCCGATCGCCATCGCCTGGAAGTACTTCTTCCTCACGTTGATGCCGCCGTAGGCTGCTGCATCGGGGTTGAAGCCGGTTGCGCGCAGCTCGTAGCCGAGCGTCGTCCGGTTCAGGATCAGCCAGAAAGCGAGGAGGGCGGCGATGCCGACGAAGAAGCCGTAGTCGAGCCCCTGCAGCACCGGGTTGCCCCAGAAGACCGGGATGTGCGCGCTCGGGGCGACGGTGCCGGACTCCGGCGCCGAGGGGTTGTACGTGTTCTGCAACGGGCCCCCCTGCCCGAACAGGTACTGGCCGCCCCAGATCGCGATCCAGTTGAGCATGATGGTCGTGATCACCTCGTGGGCGCCCGTTGTCGCCTTCAGGAAGCCGGCGATGCCCGCCCACACAGCGCCCGCGAAGGCCGCGGCGACGACCCCGAGCAGGACATGGGGAGCCGTCGGCCAGCTCGCGAAGGAGATGCCGATCCAGTTCGCGACGATCAGCCCGACGAGGTACTGTCCCTGGCCGCCGATGTTGAAGAGCCCACAGCGAAACGGGAACGCGACCGCGAGCCCGGTGAGGATCAGCGTCGTCGTGGTGAGGAGCGTCTGGCTCAGGTTGAACGCGTCGAGGTGGATCGTGTTCGTGTCCCACGGGATGTGGAAGAGCCAGTTGAAGCCTGCGCCGTCCCAGATCCCCTGGTAGGCGATCCACGGGTTGTGCCCGGTGGCGGCGACGACGATGCCGCCCGCGAGGAACGCGAGCACGGCGGTCAGGATCGGCACGACGAGGCCGCCGGCCCGCTGGGCGGCGCCGAGCTTGACGGCGAACTCGGTCGACGGCTCCGGCTCGGGCGGAGCGCTCGAGGTCGGCGCAGTGTCACTCATGGGGCAACCCGCCTCATGCGACAGCCTGCTTCCGGCCGCCGAGCATCTCGAGGCCGATCTCCTCCTCGCCCACTCCGGCCGCGTGCTCGCCGACGATCGAGCCCTCGTAGATGACGAGGATCCGGTCGGCCAGCGACAGAACCTCGTCGAGCTCGAGCGAGACGAGCAGGATCGCATGACCGTCGTCGCGCTCGGCGACGAGCCGCCGATGCACGTACTCGATCGCCCCGACGTCGAGCCCGCGCGTCGGCTGGGCCGCGATCAGGACGACGGGGTTGCGCGCGACCTCGCGAGCGACGACGACCTTCTGCTGGTTTCCCCCGGAGAGCGCACGCGCGAAGGTGAGCGGGCCGCCGCCCCGGATGTCGAACTCCCTGATCAGGCGCACCGCCCGCTGCACGAGCCGCGCCGGGTAGAGCCAGCCGAGCTTCGAGTCCGGCGGCTTGTCGTAGTCGTGGAGCGCGAGGTTCTCCGCCAGGTTGAAGTCGAGCACGAGCCCGTGGCGGTGCCTGTCCTCGGGGATGTGGCCGATCCCGGCGTCGATCATCATCCGGGGCGTGAGGTGACCCGCGTACTCGCGGCCGCCGACGGTGACGGTTCCGCTCTCGATGCGCCGCAGGCCGGTGATCGCCTCGACGAGCTCCGTCTGCCCGTTTCCGTCGACGCCGGCGATCGCGACGATCTCGCCGCTCCGCACCGTGAACGACACGCCGCGCACCCTCTCGAGCTCCCGCTCGTCGACCACGTGCAGATCCCTCACCTCGAGCGCGACCTCGCCCGGCGAGGCCGGCACCTTCTCGACGCGCAGGAGCACGTCGCGGCCGACCATCATCCTTGCGAGACCCTCCTCGGTTGCGCCCTGCTGCGAGACGGTATCGATCTTCTTGCCGCGCCGGAGGACGGTGATCCGGTCGGCGATCTCGAGCACCTCGTTCAGCTTGTGGCTGATGAAGATGATCGACTTCCCGTCGGCCTTCAGGCTCCGAACGATCCCGAAGAGCTCGCCCGCCTCCTGCGGTGTCAGGACTGCGGTCGGCTCGTCGAGGATCAGGATCTGGGCGCCGCGATACAGCGCTTTCAGGATCTCGACGCGCTGCTGCTGCCCGACCGTGATGCTCGAGACGAGAGCCGTCGGATCGGCGGCGAGCCCGAACTGCTTCGACAGCTCGCGAACACGCTCCTCGGCGCCGCCCTCATCGAGCAGCACGCCGTCTCGCACCGGCTCGACCCCGAGCACGATGTTCTCGGCGACGGTCATCACGGGGATCAGCATGAAGTGCTGGTGCACCATGCCGATCCCCGCCTCGATCGCGTCCTTCGCCGACGAGAACGTCATCTGAGTGCCGCCGACCACGATCTCACCCTCGTCGGGCCTCGTCAGCCCGTAGAGGATGTTCATCAGCGTCGACTTGCCGGCGCCGTTCTCGCCGAGCAGCGCGTGCACCTCTCCCCGCCTCAGATCGAAGCCGACGTGATCGTCGGCGACGATGCCCGGGTAGCGCTTCGTGATGCCCCTCAGCTCGAGGACAGGCCCGTTCTCGTCCGCCATCGCGGGGATTCTAAGCGTCTGCAAGAAAGGGGACGGGCATGTCGCCCGTCCCCTCGAACAGCGCTATCGCACTGATTCCTAGGTCGGCCCCACCTTCGCGCCCGCGAGCAGACCGAGCAGGTCCGAGCCCTTCGCGACCGGCACCTTGACCTTGCCGGTGACGATCTTCGCCCTGAGTGCGTTCATCTTCGCGACGTACGACGCCGGCACCTTGGGGCTGATCTTCCCCACGCCGACGCCGTTGTTGACCAGATCGAACAGGACGTCGGTGCCGCCCTTGAAGTTGCCGCTCTTCGCCTGCTGGATCGCGTCGTAGATGCCGATGTCGACATGCTTGAGCGCACTCGTGAGCACGTTCTTGGCCAGGTTGTACTGGTCGACGTCCACGCCGATGCCCCAGATCCCCGCTCCCGCCGCAGCGTTGAGCGCGCCGAGACCGCAGAGACCGGCGACCTGGAACTCGACCTGCGAGCCCTGGCCGATCTGGTTCTGGGCGACGGTCTTGCACTTGTCCTGCGCCACGAAGTCCTGCGAGTAGCCCACGAGCACCTTGATGCCCGGATCCGCCAACCCGGCGCAGTAGTTGTACCCGACGATGTAGTCGTCGACCGCCGGGATCTGGATGCCGCCGACCGCGCCGATGACCTGCTTGCCGCCGTTGGCCTTGACCATCAACCCGGCGAGGTAGCCCACCAGGCAGCCCGACTCGTTCGACGCGTAGACGAGGCCCTCGATGTTGGCGACGCTCTTCGCCTTCGCGAAGTCCGGGCCCTTGACGGAATCGTCGGTGATCGTGAAGTCGGTGCTCGGGAACTGCGGCGCGACCGTCGAAAGCGTCGGCGCGAGCAGGTAGCCGGCTGCCGAGACGATGTTCGCGCCCCTGCGGACCGCGGTCGTCAGGTTCGGCAGGTAGTCCGAGCTCGAGTTCGACTGCAGCGGGATTGTGGCCACGCCGAGCTTCTTCTTTGCCAGGTTGAGACCCGCCAGCTGGCTCTGGTTGAAGCTCTTGTCGTTGAACTTCCCGACGTCGCTGACGAGGGCCGCGGTGAATGTCGCATGCGGCGCCGCGAGGCTGCCCGCGCTGATCGCCAGAGCGAGGATCAGCGAGAAGGCTGCAGCCACGATGAGTGGTCTTTTCACGAAACCTTCCTTTCGAAGACGCAGAAGTGTCCTTATTGCGACGGGACTCTAGACCGACGGTTAGCGACGCGCCACGGGTGGAAGTCCGAGCCGTCAGGCCAGACGCTCGAGGTCGGCCTCGCCGACCAGTACCGTTCGCGGCTTCGAGCCCTCGTACGGGGAGATGATCCCCCGCCGCTCGAGCATGTCGATCAGCCGGCCTGCACGCGTATAGCCGACCCTGAGCCGTCGCTGGAGGAGCGAGACCGAGGCGGTCTGCGCGGCGACCACGACCTCGATCGCTCGGTCGAGCAACGGATCCTCGTCGGGATCGAAGTCGCCGTCCTCGGAGTCCGGTTCGGCGAAGACCTGGGGCGCCTGCAGAAAGGTCTCGTCCACCTCCTGCTCGCGCTGCACGCGGGTCTGCTCGACGATGAGCGCGACCTCGTCCTCGGTCACGAACGCGCCCTGGAGCCGCTGCAGGCGCGAGGTCCCGAGCGGCTTGTAGAGCATGTCGCCCGACCCGAGCAGGCTCTCGGCGCCGTTCGAGTCGAGAATCACTCGGGAGTCGGTCTGGGACGAGACCGCGAACGCGATTCGCGACGGCACGTTCGCCTTGATCATCCCGGTGATCACGTCGACGGACGGACGCTGCGTGGCGAGCACGAGGTGGATGCCGACCGCCCGCGACTTCTGGGCGAGCCGGATGATCGCGTCCTCCACGTCCTGCGGGCTGACCATCATCAGGTCGGCGAGCTCGTCGATCACGACGAGCAGGTACGGGAGCTCCGGCTCGCCGCGTTTGCGGAAGGCGCGGTTGGCCTCGGGCAGGCCGCGCGCCCTCACCTGGGCGAGCCGCTCGTACCGGCGCTCCATCTCGGTGACGACGTTGAGCAGCACCGCGCTCGCCTCCTTGGGACTCGAGACGACGGGCGTCAGCAGGTGCGGGATCGACTCGTAGTGGTTGAGCTCGATGCGCTTCGGGTCGACCAGGATCATCCGTACCTGGTCCGGCGTCGAGCGCAGCAGGATCGAGGTCAGGATCGCGTTGATGGAACCGGACTTCCCCGAGCCGGTGGTGCCCGCGATCAGGAGGTGGGGCATGCGGGAGAGGTCGCAGTAGACCGGAATGCCGTCGATTCCCTTGCCGAGCCACACCGAGAGGGGGCTTGCCTGGGGCGGGATGTCGCCGAAGATGTCACCGAGGGTGACGAGGTTCGGAGAGAGGTTCGGAACCTCGACCCCGACCGCCTGCTTTCCCGGGATCGGCGCGAGGATGCGGATCTCGGTGGTCGCAAGCGCGTAGCAGAGGTCGTCGCGGAGCTGCGCCACCTTGCCGACCTTCGTGCCGGGCGCGAGCTGTAGCTCGTACCGGGTGACTCGCGGGCCGGAGATCTCGCCGACGACCGTCGCCTCGACGCCGAAGTTGGCGAGGCAGACGAGGAGGGCCTCGGCCGTGCGGCGGCTCGCCTCGGCGTTCGGTCCGGTGCCCGGAGCGGACCGCTTCAGCAGCCCCGGATCGGGCAGGCGGTACTCGGGAAGCGGCGCCGCGTCCTGGGTGAAGAGCGACTGCTGGGTGTCCTCGGTCGCATCTTCGGCTGCGAACGTGAGCGCCGAGAGGTCCGGCGGCGCGGCGGAGACGATGTCCGGGTAGGCGTGCACGGCGTCGACGGGCGGCCCGTGCACCGGCAGCGGCTCGAACGACGGCGGCTCCTCGGCAGAGACTGGATGCCGCTCCCGACGAGGCGCCGAGGTCTCGCGGCGGACCCGCGTCGACGCCGTGCGGACCGCACGGCCCGAGCGGCGCACGATCGCACCGAGTGAGGCGCCTGTCAGGAAGAGCACGCCGACGAGGGTCAGGAGACCTCCGAGGATCGTCGAGCCCGTCGAACCGACGCCACGCGCGACGATCCCCTCGAGCTGGTCGCCCAGCCAGCCGCCTCGGGCCGAGCCGAGCGCGAGCAAGAGACCGACCGCGGTCACTCCGAGGCCGAGCCTGAACGGGCTCACGGCGACGAGCGAGCTGCGCGCGACCATGAGAGCCCCGAGCGGGAGCAGCACGAGCGGAGCGACGTACGCCGCCCAGCCGATCGCAGAGGTCACCGCATGCGGGACCGGCCCGCCGCTGAGCCCGAACCAGAGCACGCAGGCCAGGAAGATCCCGAGCGACGCGAGACCGAGCCCGATCAGCTCGGCGTCGTGATGGCCCCGAGTCCGCTTCGCCTTGCGCTTCTTCACGCGTGCAGGCGTCTTCGGCCGCGGCCTGGCGGTGCGGGTCCTGCGGCGTCCTTGTGCCATCACCGCCACTTCGCGCTGGAACCAGGCCCTCCTCCTGGTTGCGGCATTCAGCCCAGTGAGGCGAGGCGGTCGGTGATCAGCGTGACGAAGGCGGAGCGGTCGATGTCGAGACCGACGGTCGCGTTCGGCTCACGGCCGTCGTGCCGGCTGCGCCAGTCGACGTTCGTCCGGCCGCGGCTCTGCTCCCAGCCGCAGTCGACCTCGATGTGGGCGGGCTTCGTCTCGACGAGCGCCGGCTCGACGACGTACGCCACGGCCACCGGGTCGTGGAGCGGCGAGCCGGCGAGCTCCGGGTAATTGCGACGGTGGAAGATCCGGTAGAAGTCGAGCAGCTCGGCCGCCGCCTTCCCCACGCGTCCGACATCACGGATCGTGTCTGCGTCGGCCTCGGTCACGAACGCCTTGTGGGTGACGTCGAGACCGATCATCGTCACGTCGATTCCGCTCTCGACGAGCCGCCGTGCCGCCTCGGGGTCGGCCCAGATGTTGAACTCCGCGGCCGGGGTCCGGTTCCCCTCCCCCACCGCTCCGCCCATCAGGACGATGCGCTCCGGGCGGGCCTCGGGAAAGGTCGCGAGCAACAGCGCGACGTTCGTGAGCGGGCCCGTGGCGACGAGGGTGAGCTTCCCGTCGCGTTCACGAATCTGCCGCGCCAGGAACGTGACGGCGTGCTCCTCGAGCGGCCGTCCAACAGGAGGCGGCAGCTCGGGGCCGTCGAGTCCCGACTCGCCGTGGACGTGGGAGGCGACCTCGCGCCTGCGGACGAGCGGATAGCCGGCGCCCTGTGCGACCGGCACGTCTCGCCGATTGCAAAGCTCGAGGATCCGGAGTGCGTTCGCCGTCGTCTTCTCGACCGTCTGGTTGCCCGCGACCGTGGTCACGCCGAGCAGCTCGACCTCCGGGGACGCGACGGCGAGCATCAGCGCGATCGCGTCGTCGTGACCCGGATCGCAGTCGATGACGATCGGAGTCGCCATCAGCTCGACCGCATCGCCTTGAGCCAGGAGTCGAGATCCTGGGTGGTCGGCAGCGCGCTCTGCGCTCCGAGGGTCGCCGCCGCATAGGCCCCGGCCGAGCAGGCGCGGCGGAGCGCGTCTTCGTACGACTGTCCGTCGAGCAGGCAGAGCACGAGACACGCAGCGAAGGCGTCACCCGCTCCGGTCCCGTCGACGGCGATGACGTGTGGTGACGCGGAGTCAGCGACCGGCTTTCCGCCTTTGTACATCACAGCGCCCTGTGCGCCGTGGGTGACTGCGACGAGCTTCCCGCGCTGCACGACCTCGTACTCGAGGCTGTTGACGATCAGCAGGTCGGGCTCGAGGTCGAGCTTGCGGGCGGGCGAGGCGTTGAGTGCGAAGAACGACGCCTTTTCGGCGGCGGCGTAGACGACTTCGTCGGGCACCTCGAGCTGGCAGAGCACCGCTCCCTCGACCTCCCGCGGCGTCACGAGGGCGTTGGCGCCCGGGAAGACGGCGATCGAGTTCTCGCCCTCGATGTCGACGCAGATGAGGGCAACGCCGGTCTGGCCGTTCCGCTCGACCTCGAGCTCGACCCCGGCGGCGACGAGCCCGGCCAGCGCCTCGTCGGCCAGCTCGTCGTCGCCGACCGCGCCGATCATCCTCACGGTCGCTCCGAGCCGGGCGGCGGCCACGGCCTGGTTCGAGCCCTTCCCGCCGGGACGACGGTCGAACTGTCGCGCCGGTACGGTCTCGCCGGGACGCGGCAGCTGCTCGACCCGGGCGACGAGGTCGACGTTGATCGAACCGACGACGGTGAGCTCGACTGCCATGCCGGCCGGAATCTACGCGGCGAGAGCGCGCAGGTCGTCCTGGGCGCGCCCGAGCAGGTTCTCGCGCAGGTCGAAGAGACCCGCCCAGAGGGAGCCCCGGTCGGGCGCGGCGTCGAAGGCGACAGCGGCGGAGAGCCCTTCGAGGGCGCGTACGAGCACGGCGAGCTCCAGGTAGGCGGCCGTGACACGGTTCGGGTCCGCGACAACCCCGGCGCGGGTTAGCACCGGCTCCCAGTCGACGAGCTCCGCCGCTCCCGGCTCACCGAACCATGAGTTCCCCTCGGCGCGCTCGGGCTCGAGCTCGATCAGATACCGGGAAAGCGGGCCCTCCAGTGCCTCGAGTGCAGCCTCGACGCGACGGGCGGATTGATGGAGTGCAGCGGTGCGTGACGCGGCGGTCGGGGGATCGGCGGTTCCGCGCGCCCAGCCCTCGAGCAACCGGCAGAAAGCAAGCGCCTGGGCCTCGAGCTCCGCGAGCCTGGGAATCAGCCGCCGCCCCGTCCGTGCCACCGCGGCGTTGTTCGAGATCGCGGTAACCCAGCCGGGATTCTTCACGTCTCCACCACCACGGGCAAGATCATCGGGCGCCGACGCGTTCGGTCGTAGACGAGCTGCCCGAGGCCGTCGTGCAGGTGCTCCTGGATCAGCTTGATCTCGCGGATGTCGTCGTCGACGAGGGAGCGGAGGATCTCGGTCGCTTCACCGCGCATCTCCGCCAGCAGCTCCTCGGATTCTGCGAAGCCACGGGAGATCAGCTCCGGGGCGGTTGCCACGCCGTTGGAAAGCGTGGCGACGACGATGAGCACTCCGTCCTCTGAGAGGTGACGGCGATCGCGGAGCGCGACGTCGGAGATGTCCCCCACCCCGACACCGTCGACGAACGTCATTCCGGCTTCGACGCGATCGACGATCCGGGCACCCTCGGCCGAGAGCTCGATCACGTCGCCGTTGTCGGCCATCACGATCGAGGAGGCAGGCACTCCGGCCTCCTGGGCAAGCCGGGCATGGGCGGCGAGCATTCGGAACTCCCCGTGGATCGGCATCACCGCCCTGGGGCGCAAGAGCCCGATCAGGGTCCGCAGCTCCTCGGCGCGCGCGTGTCCGGACACGTGCACGGAGGCGTTCTCCTCGTGCAGCACCTCGGCGCCGCTCCGTGTCAGCCTGTTGATCGAGTCGTGGACTCGGAGCTCGTTGCCGGGGACCGCGCGAGCCGAGATGATCACGGTGTCGCCGCGCTCGATCTGCACCGCCGGGTGGTCGTTGTAGGCGATGCGGGTGAGCGCCGAGAGCGGCTCGCCCTGCGAGCCCGTGCAAAGGATCAGCTGCCGCTCGGGCGGCAGCTCGTCGAGCTCCACCGGTCTGACGAGAATCTCCTCGGGGGCCTCGATGTAGCCGAGGTTGCGCGCGATGTTCAGGTTCTTCCTCATCGAGCGCCCGATCACGCTCACCGACCGGCCCACCTCGACGGCGACGTCGATTGCCTGCTGCATGCGGTGGATGTTCGAAGCGAACGACGAGATGAGCACTCGGCCCTGTCTGATTGGGATGATCTGGCGGAAGGCCTCACCGACGACACGCTCCGACTGTGTGAATCCCGGACGCTCCGCGTTCGTCGAGTCGCCGAGCAGGAGGTCGATGCCGCGGTTCCCGAGCTCGGCCAACATGCCGACGTCGGTGCGCAGACCGTCGACCGGGGTGTGGTCGAGCTTCCAGTCGCCCGTGTGGAACAGTCGCCCGGCAGAGGTTTCGAGGCAGACGCCGACCGCATCCGGCACCGAGTGCGACATCCGTACCAGCTGGACGCGGAAGGGCCCGAGCTCGATCGGCCCCGAGTCCGGCCCCACCTCGCGGAGCTCCGCCGCGTTGAGCAGTCCGTGCTCGTCGAGCTTCGACTTGACGAGCCCGAGGGTCAGCCGTGTCGCGAGCACGGAGCGCACACGGACCTCCCTCAGCAGGTACGGAAGCCCTCCGACGTGGTCCTCGTGGGCGTGGGTGAGAATCACGGCGAGCACCTCGCGGCCCTGGAGGTAGCCGAAGTCCGGCAGGATCAGATCGACTCCGAGGTGCTCGTCGCGCGGGAAAGCGAGCCCGGCGTCGATCACGAGCGTCTCCCCGCCGAGCTCGAAGACGGTCATGTTCTTGCCGACCTCGCCGAGACCGCCGAGCGGGATCACACGAAGTGCTTGTTCTGCCACCGCCTGAAGCATACGGTTCGGTTTCCCTCGAACGAGTGAGGTCTCCCTCGACTCAGGGAACTTTCGAGCTCACCCTTCATGGGGAAGGAAATCCCACCCTTTCCGGCCACAACGTGACCCATGCGTCGATGCTCCATTCGCCTCGAAGGTATCGACGGTCGGAGCGTCACGGTCACGGCCGCCCAGGCCGCCCGGCTCTCGGACCAGCCGAGCGTCCAATACGTGGCAGTTGGTGCTCCAACGACTCCCACCGGCGCTGGATCGGTGTCGGCGCCGGTGGCGAGCTCCTCTCTCACCGCGCTCCACCCGCACCTCGACTGCACCGACCGGTGACGAGGCCCCGGCCAGGAACGAGCCGCGGGCAGGGTCCCGGGGCGAAGCTGCGGAAGGGGCCCTACCTCGCAGTCGGGGTGCTCGTGCTCACCGGAGCGACCGCCTACGCGATCGCGGGCTCGATCCGACTCGTGGTGTCGATCTCGACGGGTGCTTTGCTTGCTCTCGTGGCGCAGAGGTACGTCGCACAGAACCGGGCGTCGGTGGCGGAGATCGAACGCACGAACGAGGAGCTCCGCCGGTCGAACGCCGACCTTCGCGCCCTGTATGAGTTCGCCGCAGGGTTGGCGGTGCACACCCACGACACCCGGGGGCTCGTGACGTATGCGCGCCGCTCTGTGCAGAAGCTGCTCGGCGCCCGGGTGGTCGTCGCGGTCGGCGATCATCCGGATGAAGACTCGATACCCCTCGTGGCCGCCGGTCGCACTGTCGGGAGCCTGCGGATCTCAGGCGGCGACGCCGAGCGGTGGGCACGCCTTCGCGAGGCGATCGAGCCCCGGCTCGCCAGCGCGCTCGACTCGACGATACGCGTCGAGCAGGTCCGCAAGAACCACCTCGAGACGATCGCAGCCCTCTCGCGCTCGATGGAGGCGAAGGACAGCTTCGCCGGGGGTCACACCGAGCGCGTCTCCGACCTGGCTCTCGGGTTGGCCAGGCGCCTCGGCTATTCGGGCGCCGACCTTGACGCGATCGAGATCGGCGCGCTCATGCACGACATCGGCAAGGTCGGGATTCCGGAGCCGATCCTCAACAAGCCGGGCCCCCTCGCCAATGACGAGTGGATCGTGATCAAGCGGCATCCGGTCATCTCGGAGCTGATCCTGTCGGAGGTCGACCTGTCACCGATCGTCCTGCAGATCGCCCGCTCGTCGCATGAAC
>DATIYE010000049.1:0-3224 GCA_035517795.1 Gaiellaceae bacterium
GTCGCGTATCCATAAGGAGAGCTTATCGTGATGATCGGAGCTCGAGACGGTTTCCGAACGGGTCGTGGACGTAGAGCCTGTCGACCCCCTCGATCTTCGCGTCGTCCGCGTAGGACACGCCCTCGTCGACGAAGCGGGCTCGGATCACATCGAGATCGGAGACGACGAGCCCCGGGTGGGCCTTGCGCGCCGGGGTGAAGGGATCTTCCACGCCGATGTGGAGCTCCTGCAGTCCGGCCCCGAACCAGCAGCCGCCACGCCCGCGGATCGCCTCGGGCTTCGGCAGCTCCTCCATTCCGAGTAGGCGCCCGTAGAACGCCCGTGCAGCCTCCTCGGACCGCGGCGGCGCGGCGATCTGCACATGGTCGATCGCGAGAACCGTCATCCCCGAAGCTTTACCATCGGCCCGTGGCGGGTGAGCTCGAGGACACCCTGGTCGGCGGCTACCGCCGGCTCGCCGCCGAGACGCCCCGCCGGCGAATCGACCTCGAGCTGCGGGCCCTCGACATCCTCTTCGCGACGATCTTCGGCCTCCTGCTGCTCCCGGTCACGGCGCTGATCGCGCTCGCGCTCCTGGCGACGAGCGGGCGGCCCGTGCTCTATCGGGGCGAGCGCGTCGGGCGCGGCGCGCGCTTCTTCACGATGCTCAAGTTCCGGACCCTTGACCGCGACGCCGAGACGCGGCTCGGCCCATACCTCGGCGAGGAGCTCGTCCGCCGCACCGAGGTCGAGTACACGAGGATCGGTCGCTGGCTCAAGGCTTCGCAGCTCGACGAGATCCCTCAACTCTGGAACGTGCTCCGCGGAGACATGTCGTTCGTAGGGCCGCGGCCGATCCGGGCGCGCTTCTTCGCCGAGCTCACCGAGGACCTGCCGGCCTACTGGCAGCGGCTCGTCGTGCGGCCGGGGCTCACCGGCTTCGCCCAGGTCCGCCGAGGCTACGAGACCTCGATGGCGGAGAAGCTCGCCCACGACCTCGAGTGGATCGCCGACCGCTCGGTCCGGCTCTACCTGAGGACGCTCGTCTCGACGGCGTTCCGAGTCCTCGGCCAGACGCTAGGAGGGGGCAACCGGAACGCCTGAGGCAGCCAGGTTCTCCTGGATCACCTCGAGACACCGGGCGAGCGCCGCCTTGTCGTCGTGGTCGAGGCCGGCCATCACCACCGCCTGAAGCCGGATCGCAGCGGCGAGCATCCGTCCGTGGAGCTCGGCGCCGGCCTCGGTCAGCTCGAGCCGGCGAACTCGCCTGTCGCCGGGGTCGAGCTGCCGCCGCACGAGCCCAGCTGCCTCGAGACGGTCGACGTGATGGGTGATCGTCGCGCCCTCGAGATGCACGTGACTCGCGAGCGCCGCCTGACTCACGATGCCGACGTCGGAGAGGGCGCTCAGCACGACCCAGCTCGCGAGGGAGCCGCCCGCGGCAGCGAGAGCGTCCTCGAACGCCTCGCGCATCGCCTTGGCCGTGAAGACGAGCTGACGCCCGACGGGCTCGAGGGACTCCGGCTTCCCTTTTACCATCTTGTTAGATCATAAATCATTTGACATCTCACGACAAGTGGGTATCCTGATCCCCCGTGCTGGAGCGTCTGGCTCACCTGATCGCCAGGCGCCGGTGGTGGGTGATCGGCGTCTGGATCGCGCTGACCATGGTCGGCGCCTTCTCGGCCGGGCAGCTCTCGAAGCGCTGGTTCCAGAGCTTCTCCATCCCCGGCTACTCGGGCTACGAGACGAACCAGAAGACGCTCAAGCTGTTCGGCTCGGGCGAGTTCGCACCGATGGTCGCGGTCTTCCACTCGAACGGCAACGTCACCAGGGTCGCCGGGATCCCGAAGGCGATCGCCGCCGCCGCCGCTGTGACGAGTCCGCGCGTTTCCTCGTTCTGGTCGACCGGAAGCCGCGCCTACGTCTCGAAGGACGGCCACACGACCTTCGCCGAGCTCTATCCGCGCGGAAACGAGAACTTCACCAGCAACCTCAGGATCAATCAGATCCGCGCCGCTCTGAAGGCCGCGACTCCGCCCGGAGTGCGGTCCTACCTGACAGGCCGCGATCCGCTCGAGTTCGCCTCCTCCGGCGGGAGCGGCCCCAGCGTCCTCACCGAGACGCTGATCGGCGGCATCGGGGCACTGATCATCCTCTGCTTCGTCTTCGGAACGATGCCCGCAGTGCTGATGCCGATCGCGATCGCGATCGCGTCGATCCTCAACACGTTCACGCTCGTCTACCTTCTGACCTACGTCACACACGTCTCGATCATCGTCCAGTACCTGATCGCACTGGTCGGCCTCGGAGTCGCGATCGACTACGCGCTGCTGATGATCTTCCGGTTCCGGGATGAGCTCCGCGAAGGGCAGGATGTCGAGCCGGCCCTCGTCGAGACGATGACCCACGCCGGACGCTCGGTGATCGTCTCGGGCTCGACAGTCGCAGTCGGCCTCCTCTCGATGATCGTGCTGCCGCTGCCCTTCATCCGCTCGATCGGGATCGGCGGCATGCTGATCCCGCTGGTCTCGGTCATCGCCGCGATCACGCTCCTGCCCGCGATCATGGTCTCGCTCGGCCCGAACGTGAACCGCTTCCGGCTGCTACCGAGGCGCTTCGTGGACAAGGGCCATCCGGAAGACGGCGCCTGGGGCCGCTGGGCCGACCTGGTGACCCGTCATCCATGGCGGGTCGGCGTCGTCGGCCTCGTGATCGTCGGCGCACTCGTCTTCGAGGGCGTGCAGCTCAACCCGAGCGAGGCACAGGTGAAGTACCTGCCCGGGACCGGCGACGCGATCAACGGGCGCCAGGTGCTGACCCAGGCCGGTATCTCCCCCGGCGTGATGAAGCCGTTCGCCGTGCTCGTCTCGCCCGGCGGTAACACCTCGGCCTTCGTCAGGCAGTTGAGCTCGACGCCGGGCATCGCGGGAGCCGCGGCGCCGGCCGGCTGGTCACGCGACGGCTACCACCTGATCGAGGCATTCCCGGCGGTCGATGGGTCGGCGAAGGCGATCCGCCCGATCATCAGCCAGGTCCGCGCGGAGCTCTCGGGCACCAAGGCCTCTCTCGGCGGTGTCGCCGTGGAGGAGCGCGACTTCGTCAGCGCCGTCTACTCGAACTTCCCGTACGTGCTGGCCTTCGTCATCATCCTCACCATCATCTTGCTGACGCGGGCATTCCGCTCGCTCACGCTCGCGCTCAAGGCCGCGGTCCTGAACCTGATCTCCCTCGCCGCGGCGTAC
>DATIYE010000050.1:0-18805 GCA_035517795.1 Gaiellaceae bacterium
CAGGAGACTGCTCTGCTGCCCGCTACCCGAGCTCTGGCTCGAAGCAGCTACGGCGGCGGAGTATGAGCCGCTCGAGCCCTGCGAGCCGCCTGAGCTCTGCCCTGCGCTCGAGCTCTGCCCTGCGCTCGAGCTCTGCCCTGCGCTCGAAGCCTGGCCGGAGCTCGAAGTCTGGCCGGAGCTCGAAGTCTGGCCTGCGCTCGAGCTCTGCCCAGCGCTCGAAGCCTGGCCGGCGCTCGAGCTCGAGGCGGACGCCGAGCCGGAGCCGGCGGCCGTCGAGGCGCCGCTGCTTGCCCCGGACGAGCCCGAGGAGGAGCCTCCGCTTGCTGCTGACGAAGAACCCGTGCCGGAGCCCGAGCCGGACGAGCCGCTCGAGCCTCCGGCCGACGTCACGCTCGACGCGGGGCAGCCGAGGGCGCGATCCGCCGCCAGCTTCTGCTCCGCCTGTGTGAGCGTCGCCTTGTCGTCGCTCAGCTGCTGCTGGGCGTTCTGAAGCTGCGTTTCCGCCTGCTGCTTGCTCGACTCGTTCGAAAGCTGCTGCGAGGAAGTGGGTCCGGCCTTCGCGGTGGCGAGCGTGTTCTCGGCCTGGGCGAGGCTCGCCTCCGCCTGCGCGAGCGAGTTCTCCGCGGAGGTGGGATCGACCCTGGCCAGCTCCTGACCAGCCTTGACGTGGCTGCCGACCCCCACATGCACGGCAGTGAGCGTCCCGCTCGTCGTGAAGTTGGCCGATGCAGAGGTCGCGACGCCAACGTTGCCGGATGCGCTCACGCTCGACTGGACGGTGCCGTATGCGACGGTCGCCGTCCGCTGGGCTGCATTGCTCGAAGACGAAGACCCGAGGAAGCCGTAGATCGAGTCGAGACCGAACACGATCGCGACTGCCGCCACCGACCCCAGGACCGCGTACAGCACGACTCGGCGGCGCGAGGCGCCGCTGCTCGAGCTCAGCTGCGCCACGACAGCCCGGACCTGGAACCGCCGAACCGCCCGGATCGGACTCGCACCGGCCCCGACGACATCACCGTAGGATCACCTCCGGGAGCTAATCAGTTCGCGCTAAGAGCAACGTGAGACTGCGCCAATGTCTTAGACACTTCTTAGTCGCTGTTCAGCCGCGACTTAGTCCTTCCGTGGAAGATGGGAGCAGTCGAGATGAAGAGATTCGGACGATGACCTCCAAGCGCGCGATCGCGCTCACCTCGGCGGGTGTACTCGCCATCCTTGCCGTCGGGGCAGGAGCGGGCGCCGGCCTCTACGCCGCCTTCGCTCCGGCTTCCACGACGACGATCGTCCGGGACGTCGACGCGACCGGTTCGGTCCAGAACGCCTCGTCCTCCGCCGGGGCGGGCTCGATCGGCGCGATCTACCAACGCGTCCACCTGGGCGTGGTCGACATCACGGTGGAGTCGACCGCGGCAAACACCTCCCCGCTCGGGGGGAGCCGGCAGACCCAGGCGGAAGGTTCCGGCTGGGTGTACGACGCAAAGGGCGACATCGTCACCAACGAGCATGTCGTGTCCGGCGCGAAGTCGATCACAGTCACGCTCTCGAACGGCAAGAGCTTCAACGCGCACCTGGTCGGGAGCGACAGCTCCACCGACCTTGCCGTCGTCCGGATCTCGGCTCCCTCGTCGCTGCTCGCACCGCTCACTGTCGGGAACTCCGACGCCGTGCAGATCGGAGATCCGGTGGTCGCGATCGGCAGCCCCTTCGGGCTGCCCGGAACGGTGACCAGCGGGATCGTCAGCGCGCTCCATCGCACGATCGACTCGCCGAACAACTTCACGATCTCGAACGCGATCCAGACCGACGCTCCGATCAACCACGGCAACTCCGGCGGGCCGCTCCTGAACACGGCCGGCGAGGTGATCGGTGTCAACTCGCAGATCGAGAGCGACTCGGGCGGAAGCGACGGCGTCGGGTTCGCGATCCCTTCCAACACCGTGCGGTCGGTGGTTGCCCAGATCGTCGCCGGCAAGACGGTGGCGCACGCATACTTCGGCGTTGAGGTCACCGACTCGAGCTCGCCGCTCGGCGCCGCCCTGACCCGCATCTTCCCCGGGACGCCCGCCGCCGGCGCCGGGCTGAAAGCCGGGGACGTCGTGACGAAGCTCGACGGCAAGACCGTCTCGGGCGAATCCGACCTCTCGGCGGTGATCGCTGCGAAGAAGCCGGGCGACAAGATGACCGTCACCTACCTCCGCGACGGCAAGACCGCCACCGTCACGATCACCCTCGCCACCCGCCCTTCCTGATCCGATGAGCGCGAGGACGAAGCTGATCATCGGAACCGTCGCGGTCGCGGCGCTCGCCGCCGGAGGCGCTGCCTTCGCTGCGGTCGAGCTGACGTCGTCGACGCATTCGACCTCGGCCCCGCCGGTCACCGCACCGTTCGGGGACGGGATCGGCTCCTACGGGCTCGGCGGAGGGCGGCTGGGAGGACGCGGCCTCGGCGGCGGCCTCGGCCCGGGTGACGGGGGCAACGACTTCGGCGGCGGCGGCGGGTTCGGCTTCCGGCGCGGCTTCCTGGGGGCCGGCCTCCCTGCGGCCGCGGGCTACCTGGGCGTCTCGACCTCGACTCTCGTCGCCGACATTCGGGACGGCAAGACGCTCGCACAGGTTGCGAAAGAGCAGGGCAAGTCCGTTGACGGGCTCGTGGCCGCGATCGTCGCCTCGCAGAAGAAGAACATCGACAACGCGGTGGCGAACGGCACGATCAGCCAGGCCCAGGCCCAGCAGATCGAGTCAGCGTTCGCTGCCCGCGCAAAGGACCTGGTGAACGGGGCCCGGCCGAGCGGCGGCTTCAGAGGCGGCGGCTTCGGCGGCGGGCTCGGAGGTCCCGGAAGCGGCGGGTCGGGAGGCGGAACCGGGTCGTTCGGCGGCTCGGCGACCGCCTAGCAGGAAGCGTCCCTAGACAGCCGCGACGGCGGCCTTGCCCCTGGTGAGACCGCCCGAGGTGACCGCGACGATCTCGGCCGCGATCGCGAGCGCCACCTGCGCCGGAGAACGGCCGCCGAGATCGATACCTGCCGGCCCGTGGATCCGGTCGAGATCCGCCTCCGAGAACCCCTGCTCGGAGAGCGCCGCCCGACGGCGCTCCTGCGTCCGCCTCGCGCCGATAGCGCCGACGTAGCGTGCATGCCGCTCGAGAGCGGCTGCGACCGCCGGGATGTCGAGCCGCTCCTCGTGGGACAGCGTCACCACCACGGTGCGCTCGTCGATCCGGTCGACGACCTGGTCGGGCCAGGCCTTGATGATCTCGCCGGCGCTCGGCACCCGCTCGGGGGTTGCGAGCGCGGGTCGCGCATCGACGACGGTCGTCCGCCAGCCGAGCTGCTTGCCGTAGGCGCACAGGTGCTCCGCCGCTTCGGCGGCGCCGAAGATGACGACGCGGAGCGGGCCCTCGACCACCTCGGCGAACACGCCGTCGTCCCGCAGCCCGGTGCTCCCGAGCACTTCCCGCTCCAGGCGCTTGTCGCCTGTGCGCGTGTTCGTGTAGAGCATCGCGTAGACGTCCTGATCGAGCACCGAGCGGACCTCCCTCCACAGTGCCGGGTCGGCCTGCTCGAGCCAGACGTCGATCTGGCCGCCGCAGGAGAGACCGACCTCCCACGCCTCGCCGTCGGAGACGCCGTAGCGGACGACCCCTCCCCCAGCGCCTGCGAACATCGCCTTCGCCCGCTCGACCAGGTCGGCCTCGACGCAGCCGCCCGAGACCGAGCCGACGAAGCGGCCGTCCTCGCGCACGACCATCTTCGCGCCGGGCTGGCGGGGCGCCGACCGGATCGTGTCGATCACGGTGGCGACCGCAACCTTCTCGCCCGCCGCGCTCGCCTCGTCGATGACGTCGAGGATCTCCCGCATCCCCTTCCTAGCGTAGCGCCGGTGCCTGGAGAGGCGGACCGATCCTGCCGCCGCGCTTCGATCGCCCGGCCGCCCGGATCGCGCGCGCGTAGGCCTCGGCAGGCGTGGCGCCGCCGGCCATCACCTCGCCGGTCGAGCGCATCTCGGGCCCTCTCGTCGCGGCGCCGGGGAAGCGCTCGGCGGGGAAGACGGCCTCCTTGGCCCAGGTGCGCGAGGGAACGGCGCGCTCGGGGAGGTCGAGCGCCGAGAGCGGCTCGCCCAGGAGCAGCCTGACCGCGTGGTCGACGAGCGGCACGCCGGTCGCCTTCGCGACGAACGGAACCGTGCGGGAGGCGCGGGGGTTCGCTTCCAGCACCCAGAGCCGCCCGCCGGCGAGCGCGAGCTGCAGGTTGATGAGGCCGCGGGCCCCGAGTCCGGCCGCAATTCGAGTCGCCACCTCGCGGATCTCGTCCTCGAGCCCGCGGGAGACCGACGGTCCCGGCAGGACGCAGGCCGAGTCGCCCGAGTGGACTCCGGTCGGCTCGACGTGCTCGAGTACCGCCGCCACCCAGGCGCGCTCGCCGTCGCAGAGCGCGTCGACGTCGAGCTCCAGCGCACCCTCGAGGTAGCGGTCGACGAGACACGGCCCCTCGACTCTGAGCTCCTCAGGGGCGTGAGCAACGTGCATCCCGCGGCCACCGAGCACGTAGTGCGGGCGCACGAGGACCGGAAAGCCGAGCCGGTGGGCGAGCTCGCGGGCCTCCGCGGCGTTCTCGGCTACGCCCCACTCCGGCGCCAGGTCGCCGGCTAGGGCGGCGAAGCGACCGCGGTCCTCGGCGGCGTCGATCGCGTCGAGCGGGTCGCCGAGCAGCGGCACCCCGGCGCGAACGAGCGCAGGGGCGAGTCGGAGCGGGGTCTGTCCCCCGAAGGAGACGGCGACCCCGAACGGCCGCTCGAGCTCGCATACGTCGAGCACGTTCTGCTCCATGAGCGGCTCGAGGTAGAGCCGGTCGCTCGTGTCGTAGTCGGTCGAGACGGTCTCCGGGTTGGAGTTGACGAGCACCGCCTCGTAGCCGAGCTTCTGCAGCGCCTGCGCCGCATGGACGCAGCAGTAGTCGAACTCGATCGCCTGCCCGATCCGGTTCGGGCCGCCGCCGAGCACGATCACGGCGCGGCCGGACGGCTCGGGCCCCTCGTCGTCCCCCTCGTGGGTGACGTAGTAGTACGGCGTGTGGGCCTCGAACTCCCCGGCGCACGAGTCAACGGCAAGCCTTGCAGGCGAGCCTGGCCGTGCGACCTCCGATCGCACGATCTCGTGAAGGCGATCAGCGAAGTAGGGGTGGATTCCCGGAAGCTGGAGGCCCCGGCGCGCACACTCGAGGAGCAGGTCCCAGCGGTCGGCAAGCGGCTCCGCGGCGAGCGCCACCAGCTCCTCGTCGTCGGCCGGAGCTGCCACCGGAGGCACTTCGCGTCCCTCCATCGCCTTGACGAATGCCTCACGGAACGTCCGTCCGATGCCGAGCGCTTCCCCGACAGCTCGCATCTCCGCTCCTAGCCGCCGCGAAGCGACGGCCGGGAACTTCTCGAAGTCGAAGCGGGGCGCCTTGATCGCCACATAGTCGAGTGCGGGCTCGAACGCGGCGGTCGTCTTCTGGGTGATGTCGTTGGGAAGCTCGTCGAGCGTGTAGCCGACAGCGAGCAGCGCCGCGAGCTTGGCGATGGGAAAGCCCGTGGCCTTGGAAGCGAGCGCCGAGGACCGCGAGACCCGCGGGTTCATCTCGATCACGCGGTACTCGCCGGACTCGGGATGAACGGCGAACTGCACGTTCGCGCCGCCCGTCGCGACGCCCACCGCCCGCGCGGTCGCGAACGCCGCCTCGCGCAGCTGCTGGTACAGCGGATCGGGGAGCGTCTGCTGAGGCGCGACCGTCCAGGAGTCCCCGGTGTGCACGCCCATCGGGTCGAGGTTCTCGATCGAGCAGACGACGACGGCGTTGCCGCGCGCATCGCACATCACCTCGAGCTCGTGCTCCTGCCAGCCCGAGAGGTACTCCTCGACGAGCACCTGGGAGACGGGGCTCGCGGCGAGGCCGTGGGCGACCGCGGCCCGGAGCTCCTCGGGCGACCACGCAACGCCGCCCCCGGTGCCGCCGAGCGTGAACGCGGGCCGGACGATGGCCGGCAGCGGGAAGTCGATCTCGGGCGTATGCGCGACGATGCTGCGCGGTGTCGGGATCCCGACCGCATGCACGGTCGACCTGAAGAGCTCGCGATCCTCGGCCCGGCGGATCGCCTCGAGGTCGGCGCCGATCAGCTCGAAGCCGAGCTCGTCCGAGAGCGGCGCGAGCTCGACCGCGAGGTTGAGCGCGGTCTGTCCCCCGAGCGTCGGCAGGATCGCGTCCGGCCGCTCCCGCTCGATCACCTCGGCCACCGTCCCGGGATCGAGCGGCTCGAGATAGGTCGCGTCGGCCCACTCGGGGTCGGTCATGATCGTCGCCGGGTTCGAGTTGACGAGCACGACGCGGTAGCCCTCGCGGCGCAGCACCCGGCACGCCTGGGCGCCGGAGTAGTCGAACTCGCAGGCCTGGCCGATGCGGATCGGCCCGGAGCCGAGGATCAGGATCGAGCGAAGGTCGGTGCGCTTCGGCACGCGTCGGCCAGCCGATCGAAGAAGGGAAGGGCGTCGAGCGGTCCGGGCGATGCCTCGGGATGGAACTGCACGCTCTCGAAGCCGTCGCCGACGAGGCCCTCGCAGGTGCCGTCGTTGAGCGAGACGTGGGAGATGTCGCCGTCGGCGATCACCGCAAAGCCGTGGTTCTGCACGGTGACGAGCACCCGCCCGGTCGCCACGTCGCGGACGGGATGGTTCGCGCCGCGATGGCCGAACGGGAGCTTGAAGGTCTGGTGCCCGAGTGCGAGCCCGAGCAGCTGGTGGCCGAGGCAGACGCCGAAGAGAGGCACCTGCCCGAGCAAGCGGCGGATCGTCTCGACCTGGTCGGTGAGGACGGCCGGATCGCCGGGGCCGTTCGCGATCAACACCACGCGCGGGTCGGCCTCGAGGATCGCGTCGGCATCCCAGGAGCCGGGGACGACATGGGCCTCGAGCCCCGCGGCGGCAAGCCGCCTGGGGATCGAGCGCTTCGAGCCGAGGTCGACGACCACCACTCGCGGGCCCGACCCGACCGTGTAAGGCTCGGTCGCACCGGGCTGCCGGTCGAGCGGACGGCCGTCGATGAAGGGCTCGGCAAGCGCACGGGCACGGAGCTCCTCGACCGGGCCCTCACCGAGCGCGCACCGCAGCACCCCGCCGTCGCGGATCCGCCTGACGAGGGTGCGGGTGTCGACGCCGGTGAGCGCCACCACGCCCTTGTCGCGCAGCCAGGCCGAGAACATCGGGCGCGCGTCTCGCATCACCACGCCTTCGCACTGCACCCGCTCGGACTCCATGCGCGACTCGTCGACACCGTAGGTGCCGATCAACGGGTAGGAGAAGCAGAGCACCTGGGCGACGTAGCTGGGATCGGTGACCGCCTCCTCGTAGCCCGTCATCGCGGTCGTGAAGCAGGCCTCCCCGGAGGCCACCCCGGACGCACCCGCCGGGAGCCCCGGGAAGACGGTGCCGTCCTCGAGGACGAGATTGTGCATAGATTCCATCAGATGTGCATAATACGCACATCGTGCGCACCGCTGCGATCCTAGGCTCCGCCGGCTATACCGGCCAGGAGACCCTGGACCGGGTGCTGGCCCATCCCGAGCTCGAGCTGGTCGCGCTCGGTTCCGACTCGCTCGCTGGCCGGCCGGCGAGCGCGCTCCACCCCGCCCTCAACGGCGACTTGCCGTCGTTCACACCGAATCTCGAGGCGGCCGGCTTCGGCGCGGACGTGATCTTCCTCTGCCTCGGAAATGACGAAGCGGCCGCCTTCACGCCCCCCGACCGCGCCGTCGTCGTCGATCTGACCGGGGTGCACCGGCTGACCGACGAGGCGGCGGCCGAGCGCTGGTACGGGGTCACACCGGGCGCCTGGAGCTACGGGCTCCCCGAGGTGCATCCGGCCGGGGGCCGACTGATCGCCAACCCCGGCTGCTACGCGACCGCGGCCTTGCTCGCGCTCGGACCGCTGCGGACGGCGACCGAGGGCGACGTGATCGTCGACGCGAAGTCAGGGATGACGGGCGCCGGGCGAACCCTCCGCGAGCGCTCGCACGCGGGCGCGGTGCTCGAGAACTTCTCGCCCTACGCGGTCGGCGCGCACCGCCACGGTCCCGAGATCGAGCAGGTGCTCGGCTTCCCGGTCTGCTTCGTGCCGCACCTCCTGCCCGTACGCCGGGGCCTACTCGCTACGTGCTACCTGCACACCGGCGCGGACGTCCGCGCGCTGCTCGAGGAGCACTACCACGACAGCGCCGTCGTCCGGGTGCTTCCCGACGGCGTGGAGCCCGAGATCCGGCGCGTGCAGGGAACGGACGGCGCCGAGATCGGCGTGTTCGCAGACACCGCCACCGGCACGTCGATCGTGATCTGTGCGCTCGATAACCTGGGCAAGGGAGCAGCCGGGCAGGCGGTGCAGAACGCGAACCTCGCGCTGGGCCTGCCCGAGACGGCCGGGCTCCGGTTGGGAGGAGTGCTGGTTTGAGGAGACTCGGGTGAGCGTCACGGCCGCGAAGGGCTTCGTCGCCTCGGGCGTCGCGGCCGGCATCCGGCGGCGCGATCGCAAGGATCTGGCGATCGTCCGCTCGCTGCCGCCTGCGACCGGAGCGGCGGTGTTCACGCGGAACCGGGTGCAGGCGGCGTGTCTGCAGGTCACGCGCGAGCACCTGGAGCTCACCGACCCGCAGGCCGTCGTGATCAACTCCGGCGTCGCCAACGCGGCGACCGGCGAGCGCGGGAAGCTCGACGCGCTCGCCACCGCCGCCGAAGCGGCGCGGCTGCTCGACCTCGACGCCGAGGAGGTGCTCGTCCTCTCGACCGGCGTGATCGGCGCACGGCTGCCGCTGCACAAGCTGCTCCCGGGGCTCGACCCGGCCGTCGCCGCACTGGCGGATGACGGCGGCGCCGCGGCAGCCGAGGCGATCATGACCACGGATACGAAGCCGAAGGAGGCCCTCGTCTCCCGTGACGGCTTCACGGTCGGTGGGATGGCGAAGGGCTCGGGGATGATCCACCCCGACCTCGCGACGATGCTCGCGGTGGTGACGACCGACTACGCGCTCGAGCCCGGTGGGGCGATCGACTTCCTCCGCGCGGCGGTCGACTCGTCGTTCAATGCGATCTCGGTCGACGGCGAGCCCTCGACGAACGACTGCGTGATCCTGCTCGCGAACGGAGCGAGCGGCGCGCCGCGCAACGACCGGGCGTTCTCGGAGGCGCTCGGCGAGGTGTGCGCCGAGCTCGCTCGGCAGGTCGTCGCCGACGGCGAAGGGATCACGGTACTCGCCAGGATCAACGTCTCGGGCGCCGTCGACGAGGGCCAGGCCAAGGCGATCGCGCGCCGGATCGCCACCTCCCCACTCGTCAAGACGGCGCTCTTCGGCCACGACGCCAACTGGGGCCGCGTGCTGATGGCGGCCGGAAGCGCCCCCTGGAACGGCGGCTACGCGGCGATCGAGGCCGAGCGGGTCACGCTCCGCTACAACGGCACCGTGGTGCTCGACTCCGGCGCGCCGACCGACGTCGAGCCCGACGTCTCGGGCCCCGAGTGCACGATCGACCTGGAGCTCGGCCTCGGCGACGGCAGCGCCGGCTACCTGACCACCGACCTCTCCTACGACTACGTCCGCATCAACGCGGACTACAGAACATGAGTCGCCTCGTCGTCAAGGTCGGCGGGGCGGTGGCCGCGCGCTCGGCCGAAGCGGTTCTCGAGCTGGCGGCGGCCGACGAGGTGTGCGTCGTCCACGGCGCGGGCCCGCAGATCTCGCTCGAGATGGAGCGTGCGGGCATCCCGGTCGAGTTCGTCGGGGGACGGCGGGTGACAACGGCCGAGGGGCTCGAGGTCGTCCGCAGATCGTTCGCAGCGGTGAACGAGGCGCTGTGCGCGGCGATCGGAAAGCGCTCGGTGGGCCTGTTCGGCGATGAGGCCGGCCTGCATGTCGAGGATGTTCCGGAGCTCGGGCTCGTCGCCGAGGCCAGTCCCGTGTCGCTTCCGAGGGTCGTCCGCCTGCTCGAGGAGCGGAAGATCCCGGTCGTCGCGACCGTGACCAGGGGGCGCAACGTGAACGCCGACAGTGCCGCCGCGGCAATCGCAGAGGGGATCGGCGCCGACCGGCTGCTCTTCCTCACGGACGTCGACGGGTTGATCGTGGGCGGCGAGGTCGTCGACTCGATCGACCTCGATTCAGCCGAGGCGTTGATGTCGAGCGGCACGCTCGAGGGCGGGATCATCCCCAAGCTCGGCGCGGCAATCGCCGCGGCTCGCGGCGGCGTCCCGGCTTTCATCGGCCGGACGGAGGTGCCGGCCGGATGAGCGTCCTCACCGGCACCCCGCTGCTGCCGACCTACGCCCGGTTCCCGGTCACGTTCGTTGACGGCGAGGGCTCGTGGCTGATCGCCGACGACGGGCAGCGCTATCTCGACCTGGTGGCGGGCATCGCCGTGGTCAGCCTCGGTCACTGCCATCCGGCGCCGCTTGCCGCCGCCCGCGAGCAGCTCGAGCGGCTCTGGCACGTCTCGAACCTCTACTCCACCGAACCGATGGAGAACCTCGCGAGGGCGCTCTCCGACCGGTTCGGGGGCGCCCACGCCTTCTTCTGCAACTCGGGTGCCGAGGCGGTCGAGGCGGCGATCAAGTGGGCGCGCAAGTCGACCGGGAAGGCCGGGCTCGTAGCGCTCGAAGGGTCATTCCACGGCCGCACGATGGGGGCGCTCTCGATCACGGGCCAGCCCCCTAAGCAGGCGCCGTTCGAGCCCCTCCTGCCCGGCGTGCGGTTCGCGACCCCCCAGACGCTCGCCGATGCGGTCGGCCCGGAGACGGCCGCGATCTTCCTCGAGCCGGTGCTCGGCGAGGGCGGCGTTCGTCCGCTCGCCGGCGAAACGCTCGCCGAGGCACGAGAGCTCGCAGACGACAACGACGCGCTGCTCGTCTTCGACGAGGTGCAGACGGGGATCGGCCGCACCGGGGAGTTCTTCGCCTGGCAGCGCCACGACGTCCGCCCCGACGCGGTCACCCTCGCCAAGGGACTCGCGAACGGCCTCCCGATCGGCGCCCTGCTCGTCTCGGACAGCGCTCCGACGGGTTTCGTCCCCGGCGATCACGCCTCGACGTTCGGCGGCAACCCGGTCTCCTGCGCCGCTGCGTGTGCCGTGGTCGAGGCGATCGACGACGACCTGCTCGCCCACGTGCGCGCGATCGGCGAGCGGCTCTCCTCGCAGCTGCCCGGTGTCCGTGGAGCAGGACTACTGCTCGCAGTCGAGCTCGGCCGGCCCGCCGGCCCGGTCGCCCACGCAGCGCTCGAGCAGAACCTGCTCGTCGGCACCGCCGGCGAGACGGCGCTCCGGATCACCCCCGCGCTGACGATCTCCGAGCAGGAGGCCGACCTCGGCGTCGATGTGCTCAGAGCGACCCTCGCATGACGACGAAGCTCGAACGGCAGGGCGCGATCCTCCGCCTCGTCGAGGGACGCCATCTCTCGACGCAGGCCGAGCTGGCCGAGGCCCTGCGGGCCGAGGGGATCGATGCCGTTCAGGCAACCGTCTCACGCGACGTCGCCCGACTCGGTCTCGTCAAGGTCCGGAACGGAGACGGCCGGCTGATCTACGCGCTTCCCGGCGCCGCCGATCTGCGTCGGCTCGAACAGTTGGCGGCGGCCCTGCGCAACTGGGCCGGAGCCATGATCCCGACCGGGAACCTCCTCGTCGTCCATACGCCTCGCGGTTTCGCAGCCGCACTCGCCGACGCGATCGACGAGGCGATGCTCCCGGACGTCGCGGGGACGGTCGCCGGCGACAACACCATCCTCGTCGCCATCCGCGAGGGTTCGAGCGCCGCCGAGCTGGCCGCCGACTTCACCCATCGCGTCGAAGGCGACACCGAGGCATGATCGAGAGCGGCGCGGGAGTGATCCTCGACTCGCTGCCAGCAGGCGAGAAGGTCGGGATCGCCTTCTCGGGCGGCCTCGACACGTGTTGCGCGCTCGCGTGGATGCAGGACCGGGGCGCGATCCCATACGCCTTCACCGCCGACCTCGGCCAGTACGACGAGCCCGACATCCGGGCTGTCCCCGAGCGCGCGGTGCTCTACGGGGCGAAGGAGGCGGTGCTCGTCGACTGCGGCGATGCGCTCGCCCGCGAGGGCCTCGCTGCGCTCCAGTGCGGCGCCTTCCACATCGAGACAGCCGGCCGCCGCTACTTCAACACCACGCCGCTGGGGCGCGCCGTCACCGGGACGCTGCTCGTCAAGGCGATGCAGGACTACGGCGTCGAGATCTGGGGCGACGGCTCGACCTACAAGGGAAACGACATCCAGCGCTTCTACCGGTACGGCCTGCTCGCCAACCCGCGGCTCCGCATCTACAAGCCCTGGCTCGACAGCACCTTCGTGTCCGAGCTAGGCGGCCGCAGGGAGATGAGCGAGTGGCTCGAGGCCCGTGGCCTGCCTCACGGCACCACGATCGAGAAGGCGTACTCGACTGACGCGAACCTGCTCGGGGCGACCCACGAGGCGAAGGATCTCGAGCTCCTCTCGACGAGCATGAAGATCGTCGAGCCGATCATGGGCGTCGCCTTCTGGGACACGGGAGTCGAGATCGTGCCGGAGACGGTGACCATCGCCTTCGAGCACGGACTCCCGGTCGCGATCGGTGCCCTCGAGAGCCGCGATCCGGTCGAGCTGATCCGGCAGGCGAACACGATCGGCGGTCGCCACGGCCTCGGCATGTCCGACCAGATCGAGAACCGCGTGATCGAGGCGAAGAGCCGCGGCATCTACGAGGCCCCGGGCATGGCCCTCCTGAGCATTGCCTACGAGCGCCTGCTGACGGCGATCCACAACGAGTCGACGCTCGAGCAGTACGCCGAGCAGGGCCGCCGTCTCGGGCGTCTCCTCTACGAGGGCCGCTGGTTCGACCCGCAGGCGTTGATGCTGCGTGAGTCGCTGCAGCACTGGGTCGCAGCTGTCGTCACCGGCGAGGTCACGCTCGAGCTCCGCCGCGGCGACGACTACACGATTCTCGACACCGAGGGCACCGCCGTCACCTACCACCCCGAGCGCCTGAGCATGGAGCGCAGCCCGACGGCCTTCACGGCCGCCGACCGCATCGGCCAGCTCGCGGTCCAGGTGAACGACATCGCCGACACGCAGCGCATGCTCGAGACCCAGCGCAGCCTCCGGCTCGCCCCGCCTCCAGCGCCGTCCGACCCGCTGGAGCTGGGAGGAGCGTAGCCTTGGCGGAGCTCCAATCAGCGGACGTGCCGGCTCCGCCGGCGCCGGAGCGGGCACCGTGACGCTCTGGGCAGGTCGCGTGGGCACGGCGCTCGCGCCGGAGGTGTGGGGGTTCCTCCGTGCCCAGGACGACGAGCTGCTCGCGTACGACCTCGAGGGAACCCGCATCCACGCCGGCCGCCTCGCGGCGGCAGGCCTGCTCACGTCTGCGGAGCTCGCCGAAGTCGAGGAGCGCCTCGCTGCGATCACTCTCGACGACCTCGACGGCTCGGACGAGGACGTCCACTCGGCGATCGAGCGGCTGCTGGGCGACGTCGGCCGGAAGATCCACGCCGGCCGCTCGCGCAACGACCAGGTCGCGACGGCATTCCGGCTCTATGTCGCGGATGCAGCGGGCGAGGGCGAGGCGGCGCTGCGAGACCTCGCGCTGGCGGTGCTCGAGCGTGCCGCCGACGAGGCCGAGACGCCGATGCCCGGCTACACCCACCTGCAGCGCGCGGTCCCCGTGACGCTCGGCCATCACCTGCTCGCCTGGTCGGAGATGCTCGAGCGCGATCGCACACGGCTCCGCTTCGCGGCCGGCCAGGCCGCACCCTCGCCGCTGGGTGCCGGCGCACTCGCCGGCTCGACGCTCGAGCTGCCGGCCCCTCCCGACCAGTTGCGCAACACGATCGACGCCGTCGCCGACCGCGACTTCGCCCTCGACTACCTCTACGCGGCGGCCGTCCTCTTCACGCATCTGTCGCGGATCGGCGAGGAGATCGTCCTCTGGACGAGCAGCGAGTTCGGGTTCGCCGGATTGCCGGAGGATGCGGCGACCGGCTCCTCGATGATGCCCCAGAAGCTCAACGCCGACGTCGCCGAGCTTGCCCGCGGCAAGGCCGGCACCACGATCGGCCGCCTCACGGGCCTGCTCGCCACGGTCAAGGGGCTGCCGCTCGCCTACAACCGCGACCTCCAGGAGGACAAACAGCCGGTGTTCGGGGCGCGCGCCGACGTCAAGGGTGCGCTCGGGGCGCTCGCCGTGCTCGTGCGCGGGCTCGCCTTCGACCGCGAGCGGCTCGCGGCGGCCTGCGCCGATCCCCTCCTGCGGGCCACCGACGCCGCCGAGGCGCTCGTGAGGGAGGGCATGCCGTTTCGGGACGCGCACGAGCAGGTTGCCGCTCGGGTGCGGGCCGGCACCTTTGCGCCACCGGCCACCGCAGCCGCCAGGTTCGGTGACGTAGGGGCCGCGGTCGGGGCGGCGAAAGAGCGCTGGACATGAAGTCGCCGCTTCCAGTCTCGCTCTCCGGTAGAGACCTGCTGAGGATCCGCGACCTCGTACCGGCCGAGGCGGAGGCGATCTTCGACCTGGCCGAGGAGCTCAGGCTCGACCGCTCACCGCGCCTGGCCGGAAGGACGCTCGGCCTGATCTTCGGCCAGCCCTCGACCCGGACGCGGATCTCGTTCGGCGTGGCGATCGTCCAGCTCGGCGGAGGGTTCGTGACGCTGACCCCGCAGGAGATGCAGCTCTCCCGCGGCGAGTCGCTGAGCGACACGGCACACGTTCTCTCCCGCTACCTCGATGCGCTGACGATCCGGGTCCTCTCTCACGAGGAGCTCGAGGCCTGGGCAGACGCCGCTGAGATCCCGGTGATCAACGCGCTCACCTCGGTGGAGCATCCCTGCCAGGCCCTCGCCGACGTGCTCACGATCCGCCAGCGTTTCGGCGCGCTCGAAGGCGTCAGGATCGCGTGGGTCGGCGACGGCACCAACGTGCTCGTCTCGCTCGCCGAGCTGGCGAAACTCACCGGCATGGAGGTGACGGCCGCCTGCCCGGCCGGCTACGAGCCACCGGCGGGAACTCCGGTCACCCTCGTCCACGACCCGCGCGAGGCGGCGGCAGGTGCCGACGTCCTCGTCACCGACATCTGGGTCTCGCTCGGTCAGGAGGAGACCCAGAAGCAGCGGATGCTGGATCTCGAGCCGTATCGTCTCGATGAGGGGCTGGTCGCGCTGGCCGCACCCGAGGCGATCGTGCTCCATTGCCTCCCGGCTCATCCCGGCGAGGAGATCAGCCCCGAGGTGTTGTACGGCGAGCGCTCGGCCGTCTGGGACGAGGCCGAGAACCGCCTGCACGTGCAGAAAGCCTTGCTCGCGCTGCTGCTCGCCTGAGCGCCTACCCGAGCGAGCTCAGGATCTCGCGTTCTGTCTCACGGGACAGCGTCGACCGCTGCGAGCCCGCCTCGCGGGCCCAGGCCATCGTGTCGAGCGCCGTCTGCTCGAGCGGCCTCAGCTCGAGTCCGGCCGCGAGCGCCCGCCCGATGTCGGCGCGCATGAGCCCCGCAAGCTCCTTACCAGGCGCCCAGAGAGGAAGCTCGGTCCACGGCTCGACGTCTGCTGCGAGAACGTCCTCCTCGTCGACCCAGCGGAAACGACAGACCCCCCCGAGTGCGGTCGCGACCCGGGTGACGAACCTCTCCATGGAAAGCTCTGCCGCCGGTCCGGTCGCGTTCAACGGCCCACCGGGCCCCCGGGCTCCGAGCTCGACCATCCAGGCGGCGAGATCGCGGGCATCGACGAACTGCACGGGCCGGCCGGGGTCGCCGGGCACCAGGATGTCGCCACCTTCGGCGATCCGGACCGGCCAGTAGGTGAACCGGTCGGTCGGGTCGTGCGGACCGACGATCAGGCCGGCACGGACGCTCGTACCGCGGTCGCCGAACATCTCGTCGACGACGCCTTCACACGCCGCCTTGAGCGCACCGTAGCTCGTCCCCACATCCTCGGTCAGCGGATCGTCGAGCCGGGCGAGCGGCGCGCTCTCGTCGAACGGCGCGCTGTGGTCTGCGTAGGCGGAGACAGATGAGACGAACACGTAGCGCCCGACGGAGTCGCGCAGAAGCTCGGCCGACGCCCTGACGATGCGGGGCACGTAGCCCGACGTGTCGACAGCTGCGTCCCAGCTGCGACCTCGAAGCGCAGAGAGGTCGCCGTCGCGATCGCCGAGGAGAGCCTCGGCGCGCGGATGGAGGCCCGGGTTCGTCCGGCCGCGGGTGAACGTCGTCACTTCGTGGCCTTCCTCAATGGCCGCCTCGACCACATGCCGGCCGAGGAACACGTTGCCGCCGAGCACGAGGAGCTTCACTGCACGAGCAGGACGCCGGGCGCGCTCAGCCGGCTGCGATCGGCGCAGAAGCGGCGAGCCCGAAGCGCTCGCGGTAGTTGTCGACGAACAGGTGCTCGCCCTTCATGGCGGCGGTCTTCTCGGCGCCCGCGATCTCGTCCTGGCCCGAGAGCTGGGAGGCGCCGCCGCTCGGCCCGAGGGGGATCAGGATCGCCGGCGGTGACGGCTCGTAGGCCCGAAGCTCGCCGCCCTCGACGAGCGCTCTGATGTTGGCGGAGACGACGTCTGCCTCCCGACCGGCACGGCCCGCCGTCTTGAGGTCGGCGGCTGCGACATCGCCGAGTGCGAAGACGCTCGTCTGACCCCGCACCAGGAGCTCGGGCGTCACGGCGACCGAGCCGTCGGCGAGTCGCGCTCCGGCCAGCTCGCCCCCCAGATAGTCGCTTACGGGCGTGAGGCCGTAGCAGCGGAACCAGATCTCGGCCTCGATCGTGCGCCCCGCCGTCGTCGAGACCGCGAACGAGCCGAAAGCCACCGGTGAGCTCTCGGGCTCGGCGGAGAGCGGCTCGCCGAGAACGAGCTCGACGCCGCGATTCTCGAGTTGCCGGCGCACCTCGTCCCTGAGGTCCTGGCTGTAGGGCCCCACGAGGATGTCGGGATGAGCTTCGACGATCGTGATCGCCTTCTCGGGCCAGCGGTCGCTGATCTCACCCGCGAGCTCGAGTCCCGTCGGCCCGGCGCCGACGATCAGCACGCGCCCGGCCCGCCCGAGCTCGTCATGGCTCCCCCGGTAGCGCCTGATCGCAGTCGCCGTCTCGTCCGTACCGGTCTTGGCCGGGTAGGGGTAGGTCGAGCCCGTCGCCAGCACGATGAAGTCCGGGGTCAGCTCGACCCCGGAGCCCAACATCACACGGCCCACGTCGACCTCGACGGCCCGGTCGCGGATGACGCGGCCGTTCGCGAGCAGGTGGTCGTAGGGCAGGAAGATCCTCTCCAGCCACTCCGGCTCGACCAGCGCCCGCAGGGCTGCCACGTTGTGCACGAAGGCATCCCGCGGCTCGACCAGGGTCACGTCCGCGATCTCGTCCAGCGGCTTTGCCGCGGCAAAGCCGCCGTAACCGCCGCCGATCACGGCAACGGCCAGACGACCCTCTGTTCGGGCGTCGCTCAGCGCCAATACCCCTCGTGGCTTCGATGTCCGGCCTTCTCTTGCGCCGGAAGGTTACATGAGCCCGCAAGTTTCTCGAGCAGGAAAGGAAGCATCGTCGACCGCGCGACGCTCGGGATTGCGTTAGCTGACGTCGCGGCGGGCTGCAAGGGCGATGCCGACGGCGGCGAGCGCAGCAGTCCAGGCGATCAGGGTCGCGGCGCCGGCCGCAGGCGAGAGGAGATGCTTGGTCGTGAGGCCGAAGAGGCCGTTCTGAGCATGGACGGGCGCGAATCGGCCGACGCTCGGGACGAATGCGAAGAGGAGGTTCTCGACGACGAAGCCCCAGGCGAGGAGGGCGATGATCGCGCCGACCTGGTTGCGGAGGATCGCGCCGAGGCCGACGCCGATTGCGCCCCAGAGCGCGCTCGCGGCGAGCGTTCCGCCGAGAAGGAGCGCGGTCGCACCCGCGCCGGGCGCGTAGGTGATTCCGCGCGCGTCGAGGATCGTGATACCGATGCCGGTGCCGAGCGCCTGGCCAACGACGCCAAAGGCGAGGCCGGCGAGAAGGCCGGCGGCAAGCTTGGCGGCGAGCACCCGTGAGCGTCTCGGCGAGACGAGAAACGTCGGGCGGATCGTTCCGTAGCGGTACTCGCTCGTGATCAGCATGATCCCCGCGAGCGCCGAGAAGACGCCGGAGAAGCTGCCGACGCTCAGGAGGCCCAGCTGATCCTGGCTGCTCATGAGGTGGGGAGCCTTCGTGAGCAGCCCGGAGAGAAGGGCGAAGAGCACGATGAGCGCGATCATGCCGAGCCCGAGTCCGATCGTCGTTCGCGTCGAGCGGATCTTCAGAAGCTCTGCTTCGATCTGCCCGCTCATCGCACTGGCTCCGAGGTCAGCTCGAGGAAGACGTCTTCGAGCGACGACGCCTCGCTCGCGAGCTCGTGGATCGGAATCCGGGCGGCGAAGGCAATGTCTCCAACGCGGTCGCTTGTCGTTCCGTGGACGAGAAGCGCGTGCTCGTTGCTCGGACTGGTCGCGATCTGTGCGCGGCTCAGCGCCTCTTGCAGGCGTGAGACCTCGGGCGAGCGGACACGGACCGAGCCGCCGACGCGCGCAGTCAACTGCTCGAGCGAGGACTCGACGACGAGCTTGCCGCGGTTGATGATCAGGACCTGATCGACGGTCTGGGCTACCTCGGCGAGCACGTGGCTCGAGATCAACACGGTTCGACCCTTGCGCGCGAAGTCGCGCAGGAAGTCGCGCAGCCAGCGGACGCCCTCCGGATCGAGGCCGTTGGCGGGCTCGTCCAGGACGAGGAGCTCCGGGTCGCCG
>DATIYE010000051.1:0-11225 GCA_035517795.1 Gaiellaceae bacterium
CGTCCCGAACGTTTCGGCGGGCTGAGCGAGCACTGTCAGGAAGGGATCGAGCTGCGCCGCCTGCTCGATGTCGTCGAAGCACACGAGCCCCAGGTCATCCGGAATCGCGAGCCCGCGCTCGCGTGCCGCCTCGGCCACTCCGATCGCGACGATGTTGTTCACGGCGAAGATCGCCGTGGGCGGCTCGGGAAGGTCGAGGACGCGGCCCAGCGTCTCGAGCACGGGGCGGGGCCGCCTCTCGATCGCGCTCGACTCGAGCACCAGCTCGGGATCGAACGCGATCCCCGCGTCTTCCAGCGCCCGCCGGTAGCCGAGCAGGCGGTCGCGAGCGGTCGAGACCGCGCCGCTCTCGGTGACGAAGGCGATTCGCCGGTGCCCCAGCTCGAGCAGGTGCTCGACGAGGAGGCGCGCCCCCTCGATGCTGTCGCCTTGGACGAGGTCGCCGCCGGCCCCGGAGACGCTCCTGTCGACGAGCACGTAGGGCACGTCGTGGCCGCTCAGCTGCAGGAGGTTCGCGCGCGAGGAGTCGCCTGCGGGAGCGATCAGCACTCCCTCCACACAGGAGGCCAGCATATCCTCGAGATGCCGGCGCTCCCGCTCGAGGTCCCCCTGGGTGTTGCAGAGGATCACGTGGTAGCCGGCGCGCCAGGCCACTTCCTCGGCACCTCGCACGAGCAGCGTGAAGAAGGGGTTGGCGATGTCCGGGACGATCACGCCGAGCGTTCGAGTGCGGCGGCAGCTGAGCCCGCGGGCGAGGCCGTTCGGGACGTAGCCGAGCTCGGCGACGGCGGCCTCGACCCGACGCCGCATCTCCTCTCGGACCCGGGGAGCGCCGTTGAGCACGCGCGAGACGGACATCGCCGAGACGCCCGCGTGCCGCGCCACATCACGCATGGTCACCAACATCGTGTTACACGATAACACGTTTGTGAGTGTGCGAAGAACTTGTTTCAATCATGTTATTTGTCTTGACACTCACAGCGATCTCGGGTATCTATGGTATCGGTAACTCAAAGCTGGGAACAGGAAAAGCACAGAGGAGCAGTCGATGACGATGACCTACAGAGTGATCCGGGCGATGTTCGGGCTCGAATCGGGGCGCGCGTGCCGCAGTTGTGGCGAGGCGATCCACGCCCATGACGCCTTCGGGATCAGCGAAGGCGTCTGCCGGCCCTGCCGGCAGATCGCAGCCTGACGCGACGATACGGCATCACCGGCCGAGTGGCACGCCGCCCGCCGATGCGTCATCGTGTCGCCGTGACGGAGAGCCCGGAGCCGGCCGAGCAACCCACAGGAGCCACCTCGGGACAATGGCTCGAGCCCGACCCGCTCTGGTTCAAGCGGGCGGTGTTCTACGAGATCCATCTGCGCGGTTTCCGGGACGGCAACGCAGACGGCAACGGCGACTTCCGCGGATTGACCGAGAAGCTCGAGTACCTGCAGTGGCTCGGGGTGGACTGCATCTGGCTGCTCCCGTTCTATCCCTCGCCGCTCCGGGACGGCGGCTACGACATCGCCGACTTCGGGTCGATCCACCCCGACTTCGGCTCGATGGACGACTTCCGCGAGTTCATCGAGGCCGGGCACCAGCGCGGCATTCGGGTGATCGCCGATCTGGTCCTGAACCACACCTCGAGCGATCATCCGTGGTTCCAGGAGGCGCGTTCCGATCGCAACTCGCCGAGGCGGGACTGGTACGTCTGGTCGGACACCGACGAGCGCTACGCAGACGCCCGCATCATCTTCACCGACACCGAGGTCTCAAACTGGACGTGGGACCCGATCGCCGGGCAGTACTACTGGCATCGCTTCTTCTCTCACCAGCCCGATCTGAACTACGACAACCCCGAGGTTCAGGAGGCGATGCTCGACGTCCTGCGTTTCTGGCTCGAGCTCGGCCTCGATGGGTTCAGGCTCGACGCAGTGCCCTACCTGTTCGAGCGGGAGGGGACGAACTGCGAGAACCTGCCCGAGACCCACACCTATCTGAAGCGCGTCCGTGCGGAGGTCGACGCCCGCTACCCGGACCGCGTGCTGCTCGCGGAGGCGAACCAGCCGCCGGCCGCGGTGGTCGACTACTTCGGCGACGGTGACGAGTGCCACATGGCGTTCCAGTTCCCGGTCATGCCGCGGCTGTTCATCGCGATCCGCAGGGAGGACGCGAGACCGCTGGTCGAGGTGCTCGAGCAGACGCCCGAGATCCCCGAGGCTGCGCAGTGGGGCCTGTTCCTGCGCAACCACGACGAGCTGACGCTGGAGATGGTCAGCGAGGAGGAGCGCGACTACATGTACGCCGAGTACGCCTACGACCCACGGATGAAGCTCAACCTCGGGATCCGGCGCCGCCTCGCCCCGCTGCTCGACAACGGCCGTCCCGAGATCGAGTTGATGACCGCACTTCTGTTCTCGCTCCCCGGCAGTCCGGTGTTGTACTACGGCGACGAGATCGGGATGGGTGACAACATCTTCCTCGGTGACCGCGACGGCGTGAGGACGCCGATGCAGTGGACAGGCGACCGCAACGGTGGGTTCTCGGTGGCCGACTTCGCGCAGCTCTATCTCCCGCCACTGATGGACCCCGTCTACGGCTACCAGGCCGTGAACGTGGAGGCGCAGCTGCGCACCCCGACCTCGCTGCTTCGCTGGCTGCGGCGGTTCGTGGCGCTGCGGAAGGACCACCCGGTGCTCGCGCTCGGCAGCTTCGAGGCTCTTCACCACGAGAACCACCGCATCATGGCCCACCTGCGCCGTCACGAGGACAACGTCGTGCTCTGCGTCCATAACCTCTCTCGCAGTGCGCAGGCGGTCGAGCTCGATCTTCGCCGCTACGCCGGGCTCGTGCCGGAGGAGATGCTCGGCCGGACGCCGTTCCCCGCGATCGGCGAGCTGCCCTACCTCCTCACGCTCGGGCCGCGCGGCTTCTTCTGGTTCCTGCTCAGGGAGGCGGAGCCCGCTCCGGTATAGTCGCCGCTCGCCCCGAAGGCCGCGACGAAGGAGAGCAGATGCCGCACATCGACCTGCCCGAGGGCGTGCCCGGGATCCGGAGCGGATTCGCGTTTCGCCCGGAGACCGCCCAGCCGATGTGCGAGCTCGCCGAGGTGTTGCTGCGAGGTGAGAACACGCTTACACGCGGCGAGCGAGAGCTGATCGCCGCCTACGTCTCGAATCTCAACGAGTGCGTCTTCTGCCAGTCCTCGCACAGTGCCTTCGCGGCGGCGCAACTCGACGGCGGCATGCCGCTCGTCGAGCAGGTCAAGCGCGATCCTGACCGGGCCGAGATCAGCCCCAAGCTCCGGGCGCTGCTCGCGATCGCCGCCAAAGTGAAGGTGGACGGCCGGTCGGTGACCTCGGATGACATGGAAGCGGCTCGCGGACAGGGCGCGACCGACGTCGAGATTCACGACACGGTGCTGATCGCGGCCGCATTCTGCATGTTCAACCGCTACGTCGACGGCCTCGCGACCATGACGCCGACCGATCCCGGGGCATACGAGGAGATGGCCCGCCGGATCGTCGACCGCGGCTATCTCGCACCCGTAGGCACCTGATCCCGGGAACGGCCGAGGTGCGGCTTATGCCGCGCTCGACGGCTGCCGATAAACCCATGCGACAGAGGGGGAACCGGTATCCGCCGAAGGGGGATCAGTGGACGTGGCGGGGGCGAAGACGCTCCGTGAACGGATCGAGGCGTACAACAGGGGCGGCCGCCCGGCCGGTCAGCCGGCCGATGCCCCGACCGCTTCTTCCGCGCCGCCGGCGCTGCGGCTCGAGCGTCGCGCAACGCTGAGGCCGGGCCGGGCTCCTGCTCACCACGCGGCCGGGGCGAGGGCGCACAGCGAGGTGAGCTGGCATCTCCCGACGGTCGCGTTGGCCGTCGGGCTGGCCGTGCTCGCCTCGACTGTCACGTCGCTCTCCGTCCTCGCGTTCCACCACGACTCGTCGCCCGCCGCGGTCGTCGTGACGGCACCTGCCGTCCCGGCGGTTGCTCATCCGCCTGCTCCCTCAGCGGGCCGCCTGTACGGAATCGCTTCCTACAACCCGTTCGGCACCGGCCCCGAGCACCCGGAGGACGTCGCGAACGCGACCGACGGCAACCTGTCCACCTACTGGCCGACCGAAACCTACGTGGCGCACGGCTTCTGGAAGCCGGGAACCGGGCTCGTGCTCGCGATGACCGGGACCACGAGGCCTGCGAGGGTCGAGGTCGTCACTGCGACCCCCGGCTTTCGTGCGCAGATCCGTACGGGCAACTCGGCCGGTGGCCCTTTCGCGCCCGACTCGGCCTGGAAGGCCGTCGGACCACGGACGGTGTTCGCGCTTCGAGGCCGCAGCGGCCGATACCTGCTCGTCTGGCTCCGGATTCCCGCGAGCGGCGGAACCGCCCATCTGAACGAAGTCAGGTTGCTGGGCTGAGGCGGGGTAGAAACTCGCCGGGGCCGGACGCGAGCGTCCGGCCCCGGCGAAAGGCCCGGGTCCGTCCGGGGGTGACACCCGGGCCAGCGATATGAGACGCCGGCGGCGGCGTTCGGTTTGCGTGGAACCCTGGAGCCGATCAGCTGCTCTGGTCGAGCTGCCCTCCCGGTTCGCGAGCCTGCGTGCCCGTGATCCACACCAGATCGCCGACCGAGAGGCGGAGATCCTCGAGTGCGTTCCCCGGGTTGCCACGGATGATCATCAGCCAGCCGCGCGGATCGAGGATCACCCCGTACTCGCCGGGCCTGAAGTCGGCGTAGGTCTCGCCTCGCCGAGCCTGAACCCACCCGCGAGAGCCTCGATCGCCAGATCCGGCTCGTCCTGGAGCCCGGCGGCTTCGAGATCCGGCGCGCGGACGTTCAAGAGGATGTTCCCGAAGCGGTTGTAGTCGATCACCTCGCAGATGATCTTGCCGGCTTCGACTTGCGGCACTCTGACCTCGAGGGTCGTGAGCGTGCCGGGGTCGACTCGGGCCCGAGCTCCGGCAGCGGCAGGCCGGCGGAGAGATGCGCTGCGGCCGGGGAGAGCACGTCCCGCGCGTGGAACGACGGCGCAACCGGCTCCCGGACTACGGCGGGCGAGGTGATCTGGACGGCGCGGGAGACTCCGCCCGCCGCCGACCACGCCGTCGAGAGCAAGCCGTTGTCCGGACCGACGAGGAGCCTCCCGGTCGTCGTCTCGACTGCGACGTCGCGGTCCTTGCCGACGTTGGGGTCGACGACCGCCAGCAGGATCGCGTCGTCGGGCACGTACGACAACGAGTCGGCAAAGAGCCGCGCGCCGGCCTCGACGTTCAGCGGCTCGATGAAGTGCGAAAGGTCGATGACCCTGGTGCCGGGAGCGACCCGGCTCATCGCCGCGTGGCAGATCCCCACCCATTCGTTCCCGAGCCCGAAATCGGTCACGAACACGATCGCGCGTGTCTCCGGCATCGCGGTTACCGTCGCTGTCGCGTCAGGCGTGATTCCGGTCGAACCGCTTCGATCCCCGGGCGCACTCGCCCGGTACGCCCTTCAGGTGGTTCGACCAGCTCACGCTTGCCTCCCCTCGGTCTATCTGCCCGCCGCGAGGAGATCCTACGAGTCCGGGTCGCCCGAATCCAGGGCTCGGCTGCGTGCTCGTCCAGGAACAATGGGTCTACTGGCCCGACGCGGTCTACGACAGGGTCGGCAACATCCTCCTCTCCCGGATCGTGGTGCCCACCTCGGCGGCCAGCCAGCCCTCAACGGGTACGCGGGGGCGTTCGAGTCAGCTAGCGGAGGACGACGAGGCCATCCTTGATCACGAGCCGGTCGGGTGCGCACGACGCTTCGAAACCGTAGCTCCGCTCACCGAGCTGCCAGATCCGGGTGGTGAGGGTGTCGCCCGGGAAGACCGGCGCGGAGAAGCGGGCGGCGATCCGGGCGGCCTCGCCCCGGCCGGCGGCCTCCGTGACGGCCCGGGCGCTGAAGGCGAGCGTGCAGAAGCCGTGCAGGATCCGGCCGGGAAGGCCGACTGCGCGGGCCGCGTTGTCGTCGAGGTGGATCACGAAATGGTCACCCGACGCGTCGGCGTACCGGTCGGGCTGGTCGAGCGAGATCGACTGGGCGTCCTCGGCGATCGGCTCCGACTCCTGGGCCTCGGCCGGGAGACGGTGGTCAGGGGCCTGGTCTCCGCGGCTCTCGGGCGCGTCGATGCCGCGAAAGAACTCGGTGACCCACTGCTCGTTGACCAGCTCACCCTCCGGCGTTCTCGTCTCCGTGTGGATCACGAGGGCAGAGCCGCTCGAGCGCTGGAGGAGCCCGACGGGGGTCGCGTTGGAGACGAGGGTCATGCCGGCCTCGATCGGGCGGTGGAAGACCATGTCCTGACTGAAGTGGACGACGCGTTTCCGCGCCTCATCGGTCGCGATCGCCTTCGAGGCGGGCGCGATCGCATCCCAGACCGGGACGATCGCGAAGACCGGGGTTGCGACCCGCCCTTCGATGGCCGCGGTGGACGGGTCGTCGGTGGCCGCCGCGTAGGCCCGGATCGCCTCCGGGGTGACCTCGTACCTGACCGCGTCTCCACGGGCTCCCAGAGCATCGAGGGTGAGTTGCTCCACCCGGATGCTCATGAGGTCATCCCCGTCATCTGGCCGCCGCTCGCCGTGAGCACCTGGCCGTGCACGAAGTTCGACCAGGGGGAGCAGAGGAAGAAGATCGGGCCGGCCGCCTCCTCGGGTCTTGCCGGCCGTCCGAGGGGGATCAGCTTGCCGGCCAGCTCGCGCATCTGCTCCGGGATGCCCATGGGAATCTCGACGCCGCCGGCCGTGAACGTCTCCTCCCCTGCGGGAGCTGTCATGCGGGTCTCGACGAAGCCGAAGGCCACAGCGTTGACATTCACCTTCGAAGGTCCCCACTCCCTGGCTAGCGTCTTCGTGAGGCCGATCAGACCGGCCTTCCCGGCGGCGTAGTTCGCCTGCCCCACGTTGCCCTGCGTGCCCGAGATCGACGTGACGTTGACCACCTTGCGGAACACCTCACGGCCCTCGGCTGCTTCCTGCTTCGCGGGCTCCCGGAAGTGGGGTGCGGCAGCCTTGAGGATCCGAAACGGAACGACGGTGTGGATCTCGAGCATGGCGCGGAACTGCTCGTCGCTCATCTTGTGCGCGATCCCGTCCCAGCCGTAGCCTGCGTTGTTGACGACGATGTCGAGCTTTCCGAACGCCTCCACCGTCGCGGCGACGAGCGCCTCGCAGACCCCGTCCTCGGTCAGGTTCCCGCCGAAGACGGCCGTCGTGCCGTCGATCGCCTCGGCGGTCTCGCGGGCCAGGTCCTCGTCGAGGTCGGCGACCATCACGCTCGCTCCGTGTTCGGCGAGCAGGGCCGCTGTCGCGCGCCCGATCCCGCGCGCCGAGCCCGTCACGAGCGCAGCCTTGCCTTCGAGCACCTTCATCAGCGCGTCAGGCTACCTGATAGTCAGGCTTCGGGAAGGCCGGCGTGCAACGCCCGCACGGCCGAGACGAGCCCGTGGTACAGCGCCTCGCGCTCCTCGCGGTCGAGGTCGCGGAGCATCTCCTCCTCCATCTCGGCGACCGCCTCGTTACAGGCCTCCAGCACCTTCACGCCGGTGGCGGTCAGCTTGGCGGGAAAGACCCGCCGGTGGTTCGGATGCTGGTCCCGCTTGATCAGCCCCTTCCGCTCGAGGGCCTCGATCACCTCGCTCATCGATTGCGGCGTCATGTAGGAACGGCGGGCGAGCTGGGCATTCGAGAGCTCGCCGCGCCGTCCGAGCACGCTCAGCGTCGTGTACTGGAGCGTCGTCAAGCCGTACGGCTTCACAAGCTCGTTGATTGCGGCCCGGACTGCACGTTCGAGCCGGGCGACGACGTAGCTGATGCCTGGCTCGCCGGTCTCTTCGCGCGGCCCGGCGACAGCCGGCTCGCTCCATTTCGGAGATCGTGTCATACGTGGCCCCCCGCTGTTTGACCAAACAAGCTCCGCATAGTGTCAGATAACCTGCGACTGTTGTCGCGCGTCCTCGAGGACCGTCCGGCCCCGGACTTCGATCCGCTCGAGCCCGAGACGTTCGGGAGCTTCCACCGCGAGTTCGCCGAGCTCAGGTCGAAGTGCCCCGTGGCCCGCAGCGAGGCGTGGAACGGCTTCTGGGCGCTGTTGCGCTACGAGGACGTCCTCACGGCGGCCGGCGATCCCGAGCTCTTCACGACCACGGTGCAGAACGTAGTGCCGAGGCTCGCGTTCACGGGGCGCCGGCCCCCGCTGCATCTGGATCCGCCCGAGCACACGCCCTACCGGCGCGCGCTGAACCCCTACTTCACTCCGGCGAAGATGGCGGCGCTCGAGCCCGAGCTGCGGCGGATCGTCGGCGACCTCCTCGATCCGATCGTGCGAGCCGGCGGGGGGGACATCTGCACCGGTTTCACCCACCGGCTGCCGGGCTACGTGTTCGCCGAGTTCTTCAACCTGACGCCCGAGCTCGGGATGGCGATCCGCGAGGCGACCCGCGAGTTCGTCGACGCGGTGCAGCGGTTCGATCACGATCGCGTCAAGCGGACGAGCCTCGCGCTCTACGACGTCGCCCGCACGATCATCGCTATGCGCCGCGCCGAGCCGCTCGACCCGGCCGACGACCCGACCACCGGCCTGCTCGAGGCGCGTGTCGACGGCGAGCCGCTCCCCGAGGAGATGCTCCTGGGCACGATCCGGCAGTTCATCGTCGTCGGGATGGTCGCGCCGTGCGTCTTCATCGGCAGCATGGTCGTGCACCTCGCCGAGAACCCGGAGGTGCAGGACCTTCTGCGTGACGATCCCGGGCTGGTTCCGGCGGCGGTCGAGGAGTACCTTCGGCTGCTCACGCCCTACCGCGGGTTCGCGCGGACGCCGACCCGCGACGTCGAGATCGGCGGGCGTCTGATCCGCAAGGACGAGCCGGTGGCGCTTGTCTACGCGTCCGCGAACCGGGACGAATCGATGTTTCCCGAGCCGCACGAGTTCGTGCTCGACCGTCCGAACATCGGCCGGCACCTCGCGTTCGGTGCCGGCCCGCACCGCTGCGCCGGCGCTCCGCTCGCGACCCTGATGCTCGGGGTGACCCTGGAGGAGCTGCTAGCACGTACGTCGTCGATCGCGCTCGCCGGAGAGGTGACGATGACCGGCTGGCCCGAGTGGGGGACGCTCAGCGTGCCGACCGTGCTCACCGCGCCGTGACGGTCGAGGCCGACTTCGATCCGCTCGCAGAGGAGTTCGCCCGCGACCCCCACGCAGTGTGGGCGCGGTTGCGCGCAGACTGCCCCGTCGCCCGCGGGGCGCGGTGGGACTTCTGGGCGCTCACCCGTTACGACGACGTGATCGCTGCGAGCTCGCGCCCCGGGGACTTCACGAGCTCGCTCGGGATCGTCGTGCCGAAGAACCCGGTCTCGGGCCGGCGGGCGCCGCTGCACTTCGACCCGCCGGAGCATCCGCGCTACCGCCGTCCCCTGAACGCCGTGTTCGCCGAGGAGCGGCTTCCCACTCTCGAGCCGGGAATCCGCGGGCTCGCGGCTGAGCTGCTCGAGCCGTTCGTAGCGGCCGGGGGCGGCGAGTTCGTGGCTGCGGTCAGCTCCCCGTTCGCCGGGCTCGTCTTCGCCGACATCCTGCACCTTCCGCGCGACTATGCGCGCGAGCTGAACGCAAGCGGCGAGCGTTTCGAGCACGCCCAGGCGCGTTTCGACGAGGCGTCGGCCGAGCGAGAGAACCAGCACCTGTACGCCGAGTGCCGGAAGCTCGTCGCCGGGCGCAAGCGGGAGCCGCTCGACCCGCGCGAGGACATCGTCAGCGCCCTGCTCGAGGTCCGCATCGAAGGCGAGCCGCTCGACGACGAGTTCGTCGCGGGGAGCCTGCGACAGCTCCTGGTCGCCGCACACGTCGCGCCGACCGCGTTGCTCGCGAGCGCGGTCGACCACCTCGCGCGGGACGCCGCGCTCCAGCGGCGGCTGCGCACAAAGCCCGGCCTGATCCCGGCGGCCGTCGAGGAGCTCCTCCGGCTCTACGCGCCGAACCAGGGCTTCGCGCGCACCGCCACCCGTGACCTCGAGATCCGCGGCCGGAGGATCCGGAGCGGCGAGATGGCGGCGCTCGTGCTCCCGTCCGCCAACCGCGACCCCGAGGTGTTCGTCGACCCCGAGGAGTTCGTGCTCGAGCGCTCGCCGAACCCCCATCTCGCCTTCGGCCACGGCCCGCACAAGTGCGCGGGGGTGGCGGTCGCCCGCGCCGAGCTCCGGATCGCGCTCGAGGAGCTGCTCGCGCGAACCTCGTCGTTCGAGCGGGCAGGCGAGCCGCAGATGCTCGGCTGGCCGGTCTACGGCCCCGAGACGCTGCCGCTCGCCTGCTCCTGAGCGGTCACGATCACGCGGGAGCCGTCCCGGCGGAAGCTCGTCGCGAGCCCTGCCTCGGCGGTGATCCGCTCGACGTAGGCGATCACCTCCTCGCTGCGCTCCATGGGCACCGGCCGTCCGCTGTCGTCGATCCAGCACGGGACGAATGCCGCCTCGACCGCCCCGCCCTCGATCCTGCAGTCCGCGACCATCGTGTTCCGGCTCTCGGGATGGAACGGGTAGAAGGGCATTGCCGGATCGGGCGCGAAGCCGAACAGCTCGCGCCGGCGTCTCGCCCACGCCTCGAGCTCCCCGACACTCGCGCCGCCCGGCGTCAGCGCACGGGTGACGGCGACGAAGTTGCCGAGCCCGTGGAAGATCGGCCGGTCGCGGTAGATCTCGATCCCGCGCAGGATGTGGGCGTGGTGCCCGACGACGATGTCTGCGCCGCAGTCGATCGCCGTCCTCCCGAGCTCGTGCTCGTAGGCATGGACCTTCACAGGTACGTGCCCCAGGCCCTGGTGGAACGCCACCACTGCGACGTCGACCGAGGCGCGGAGAGCGAGCACGTCGTCGCGAAGAGCATCGAGGCCCTCGGGGGCGACGAACGTGTACACCCTGGGTGGGCCGCCCGGACCGGCGTAGTCGAGCTCGTAGTGCGTGAGTACGTCGAGCGAAGCGGCTCCCGCCTTGCGCGAGGTCGCCCGGCTCTCGCGCGGGCCGACGCAGTTGTAGCTCAGGACGCCGATCCGGACGCCGCCTCGCTCGACGATCGCGGGCCGGCGCGCTTCGTCCAGGGTCATCCCGGCGCCGGCGGTGGCAATCCCGAGCTCCTGGAGCGTCGCGATCGTGTCCTCGACGCCGTGCGGGCCCGAGTCGAAGATGTGGTTCCCGGCGAGCGTGGCGACGCCGATCCCCG
>DATIYE010000052.1:0-30153 GCA_035517795.1 Gaiellaceae bacterium
AGGGCGCCAACATCGTCCGTGGGGAGCTCGGCGGCGACCAGGTCACGGTTCGCGCAGCCGACCCCGAGCTGCAGGTCGACGTCTTCGAGAAGGAGCCGCAGCCCGCCTAGCTCTAGCCATCAGTTAGTCGCCGTCGAGCGCGCTCTTCTCGATCCGCCGGGCGACCAGGTAGCCGATCCCCGCGAGGAGGATCACGCCCCCTGCCGCGAAGAGGCCGTATCTGCCGAGGGCCGTCGCGGCCGCGTCGCCGAGGTAGTAGGCGATCAGGCCGACCGCCGCGGCCCAGACGACCCCGCCGGCCGCGTTCCAGCCGAGGAACTTCCACCAGTGCATTCGCGAGAGCCCCGCGATCCACGCGGCGGTTACCCGGAGGACGGCCACGAAGCGTCCGATGAACACAGCCTTGCCTCCGTGTTCGGCGAAGAACGCCTCGCCCCGCGGCAGGTAGCTGTCGGCGACCCGTTTGGTCAGGCGATGGCGCTCGAGCAGCGGTCGCCCGCCCTCCCGAGCCGTCCAGTAGCCGAGGTTGTCGCCGATGATCGCGGCTGCTGCTGCGACGGCGATCACCGCGACGATCGAGAGCGAGCCCTGGGAGGCCAGGACGGCACACGCGATCAGTGCCGTCTCGCCGGGCACAGGAAGGCCGAAGGATTCGACCGCGATCAGCGCGAAGAGCAGAAAGAGCGCCCAGTCGTCGTGCTCCTCGAGCAGGCTCATCACCGAGGCAAGCGGCGCGTCCACAGGACGCCATCATCGCTGAGGGGCCCCGCCCGGCGGGAGCTACGGCCGATTGTCGTCGAAGCGCCGGCAGATGTCCTCGAGCTCGAGCAGCGCCTCGTACACCGCGACCGACCCGTCCGTAACGAGCTCGGACAGCTTCGCGAGCCACTCGTCGCTCGAGGTCGCGAACCCCGGCAACGAGACGACTCCTTTCCGGCTCACGTTGGCGGAGGCCTCACCCATCCGGACGTGGTCGGGGAATGCGACCCGGCGGCGGTCGATGCCGGCAGCCGCGACGGCGCCGCCGTCGTCCGAGAACTCGTAGCGCCCTTCGCGCTTGCGGACGTGGACGCGAACCGGCGTGATCCCGTCGTAGGTGAGGCCCGTCTCGACCACGAGCTCGCCGCGGTCGAGCTTCGCCAGCTCCGAGAGATCGGCGTCGACCATCGTCACCGGCTCAGAACCCGCCGGTGAGGGCGACGACCAGCAGCGCAACGGCGATCGCGCCTACGAGCACGAGCACGACCAGGTTGATCGTGAGCGCGATGCCGAGGCGACGGTCGTTCCTCGCGGTTTCGGGGTCGAGAGCGGCCGTCCCGAGCGGTGCTCCGTGCTCGAGGGAATGCGACAGCAGCCCGACGATCAGCTGGTTCAGGCTGACGCCGCGCTTCTCGGCCTCCCGGGCGAGCTCCGCGTGCAGCGCTCGCGGCATGCGGAGGAGCAGCCGGCCGCTGTGCCCCTTGGCGTCCGACTTCTCCTGAACCGACTCCCCACTCGGCGAGCTCACGCTGCCCAGAGGGTAGCGCCGCCGTCAGAGCGACGCAGCGGCCCGGGCCGGCTCTCCCGCGTCCAGCCGCTCTCGCATCTTCTCGATCGCTCCCTGCAGCAGGCGCGAGACGTGCACCTGGGAAACGCCGACGACGTCGCCGATCTCCGCCTGGCTCAGGTCGCCGAAGTAGCGGAGGGCCACGACCCGGCGCTCGCGTCCGTCGAGTGAGTCGGCGGCCGCCGTGACCATCGCCCGCGCCACGCACAGGTCGTCGAGCCATTCGGACGGACCCCCGGCACAGTAGAGCGCCTCGTCGAGGGGCAGAGGCATCCGCGCCGCCGTGGCGCGGAAGATGTCCTTCTGGACGTCCCTCGGGATTCGAACGACCGCGCACCGGTCGCGCAAATGCCGGCGGATCTCGCCCTCGACGCACGTCGCGATGTAGGCCCTCAGCGTGTTCATGCGCTTCGGATCGCAGCGGTCGACTGCTCCGATCAGCCCGATCACCCCGACCTGGACGAGGTCTTCGAAGCGCTCGCCCCGGCCCGCGAAGCGGCGGGCGATGCGCCGGACGAGAGGAAGGTGCTGCTCGATCAGCCTGTTCCGGCCGGGAGGGTACTCACCGTCCGTTGCGGAGACGGGCATTGGATCGATTGCCAGCTGCGTCATGTTGATCACCATAAACATCGAAATCTCAAAAAGCAAATAATCTCCGTTTTTTACCTCGTATCGAGTTAGCTGCAGTTGGGTATCTCAGTGATTGAATGCGCTTCCGGCTCGGAACATACGGCAGATCGCTTGATCGACCTGGACCGACTCGTCTCCGTTCGGTAGCCGCTGCCACTGTGGTCGTTGTCGCTCTCGCCTTTCCGGTCAGGGCTATCGCCGACGGCTCGGCGCCGCCGGTGCCGGCCGCCGACCCCCAGGCGATGCCTGCGCTCGCCACAGCCGTTCAGACCGATCCATCTACCCCCCCGCCGGCAATGCCGGCGCCTGCAGATCCCGGTTCGACAGGTCAAGACAACGCAGTATCAGAGCCGATATCAGCGATATCACCTCCGGTAGCTCCGGCGCCCGATCCCACCATCACGACCACGACCACACCCACGGCGGAGACGCCGCCGGCTCCACCGGTACCCACCCCCACGACCCCCACGACCACGAATGATGCGCCTGCTACCTCGCAGGTTCCAACCGAGGCTCCGGCCGCTCAACCGGTGACTCAACCAACGCCGTCGGCCCAGCCGCCGACGGCCGATCCGGCACAGTATCAACAAGGTAATATAGACGGTACTAATTCGAATATGGATGAGCAGAACTCCACTCTATCGTCGGATACAAGTCAAACAGATCAAGCTCAAACAAACCTTCCGGTCGATCCACCGAACTTGGTCTGGAACTGGAATTGGAACTGCTCCGACGACTCGACCGGGGCGATGCCGACCGTACCCGCGTCAGCATCCGGAATGACCTGGAACTGGAACTGGAGCTGCGGAGACACGGCTGCTCCTCCCGATCCGGTGACCTGCTCGGGCTGCAACATCTCGATCTCGGTACGGGTGCTCAGCCCTGGTGACGACGGGCCCGTGACCCAGTCGACGACCGTCTCCTCGGTCAGCATCTCCAAGAACGTCGGCTCGGTCGTGCAGGGAGCTCTCGCTTCGGCGCCTTCGACTCCGCCGGTTCCGCAACTGCCGTCCGCCCCGGCCTCGGAATCGCCGCAGGCGACTCCGGATGTCCAGGAGAGCAGCGAGCCGTCGAGTTCCGACCAGCCGGCGCAGGATCCAGCCCCGACGGTCGACCCGTCCTCGGCCCAGCCGACCCAGGTGCCCGTCGCGGCCGCTCCGGTCTCGACATCGGCCCCGCCTCAGGCATTCGAGGCGCCCGCCCCCAAGCCGGCAGCGGCCCACGGCCCCGTAACGCAGCCGGCTCTCGATCACCCGCTCCTCGTGATCGTCAAGCTGCGGGCCTCCGAAAAGCCGAAACCGCATCGGAGCATGGTTCCGGCGGCCCGCCGGGACAAGCCGTCGCCGCCGGCTCCCCTGCGCCTCCGGCACCCGGTGCTCCCGCCGCTTCATCTCACTGCGGCGATCGAGGGAAGCGCGCCGCACGTCTCGGCGGTCAGGATCGTGGTCGTCCGGGAGACCACGCGCCCGCTCGTCCCGCCGGCGCTGCACGCGCTGATCGTCGAGCTTCCGCAGCCGCGGAAGACGAGCGGGACAGGGCATGTAACCCCCCGGCCCGGCGGCCCCGCTCCCTTCTCCCAGCTGCCCCTCGAGGGCGCCGGGCTCGCCGCCGCCGCAGCCGGACACGGGGCCGGCTCGGTCGGCGGCGGGTTGATGGCCGCCCTTGCCGCCTTCTTCTTCGTCTCGCCGTTCCTGGCCCGCTGGCTCCGGGTCGGGACACTGAGACCCCCGCGCCTGCTGCGCGCGGGCCGACGCGAGCGCCCCGGGTAGCGCAGGGCCGGTTCCAGTGCCCTTGCGCCGGTCCCGCGGCCGGCGCAGCAAACGCTCGACAAAGGAGACGCGATGCAACGCAAGTACCTCGCGTCCGTTCTCGGGGCGTTGGCACTGCTGCTCGCAGCAGGCGCGGCAAAGGCGGTCGCTGCATCCCCAGGGGTGCAGACGGACAGCCAGAGCGCCGGCAGCGTGCAGCAAGCCACCTCCGCCTCGGGCGCGACGCAGATAGCACCGAGCAACACGAACATCTCGGTTCGTGTGCTCAGCCCGGGAGACGACGGAGCGGTCAGCCAGACCAACTCCGCCTCGTCGACCGCAACGTCGTCCAACGCGAACTCGACCACGCAGAGCTCGAGTCAGGACCAGAGCGGCGGCGGGATCCAGGCGGCCGATCAGTCGGCCGGCAACGGACAGGCCGCGACGGCGCTCTCGGGCGCCTATCAGGCCGGGGCGAGCAACACCAACATCCCGGTCCGCGTGCTCAGCCCCGGCACCAACGGTGCAGTCACGCAGTCCAACGACGCGAGCTCCACCGCGAGCTCGACGAACACGAACACGACCAACCAGTCGTCGGATCAGGATCAGTCCGGCAGCGGCTCGTGCGGCTGCGCGCCGGAGCCGGCCGCCAGCTCGTGCGGCTGTGCGTCCGAGCCGGCCGCTGCTCCGGCGGCGACACCGGCAGTGGCGCCCGACCCCGCCTCGAGCGGCTCGGGTGACATCCAGAGCACCGACCAGTCGGCAGAGAACGCCCAGCTCGCGGGAGCCGGGTCCTCGGCGGAACAGGTCGATCCCTCCAACACCAACATCGACGTCCGGGTGCTGAGCGGTGGGGACAACGGTGACGTCACCCAGTCCAACACCGACACGTCGAATGCAACTGCGTCGAACAGCAACTCGACCAGCCAGACGGCCGATCAGGATCCGACCCGGAGCATCGACCCGTGCGGTTGTGGCGGTGCAGCGGACATCCAGACGGCGAAGCAGACCGCCGGCAACCTGCAGGTCGCCGGCGCTGCCTCCGAGGCCAGTCAGGTCGGAGCGAAGAACACGAACCTGCCGGTTCGCGTCCTCAGCCCCGGCGACGACGGCTCGGTCGACCAGTCGAACGACGTCACCTCGACGGCGACCTCGACAAACACGAACACGACGACGCAGTCCTCCGATCAGGAGGCAGCGGGCGGCGGCGGTTGCGGCTGCGACCCGTCCGATCCGATTCAGGTCGCCAACCAGTCCAGCGAGAGCCTCCAGGGCGCGTTCGCGCTCTCGGTCGCCGGACAGAGCGGCGCCAAGAACGACAACTCACCCGTTCGCGTCGGCAGCAGCGGCTCGGGCGGCAGCGTCACTCAGTCGAACGACGTCACCTCCGACGCGTCGGCGAGCAACGCGAACACGACCACCCAGACGGCAGATCAGGATGCCTCGTCCTCGCCCAGCCTGTGCGGCTGCGGCGGTGGGCTCGGGATCCAGGTGCTGGGTCAGAAGGCCGTGAACGGGCAGGCCGCGGTTTCGGCCTCCGGTGCGTTCCAGGACTTCGGCAAGTCGGAGTGCGGCTGCAGCTCGGGCGGTAACTCCAACGACCCGGTCCGCGTCTGGAGCCCCGGCAGCGACGGCTCGGTCGACCAGTCGAACAAGGCGGACTCGACCGCGGGCTCGACGAACACGAACACGACCTCGCAGACCGGTAGCCAGAGCCAGTCAGGCGGCTCGGGCATCGCCATCCAGGCGCTCGGTCAGGAGGTCCTGAACGGGCAGTTCGCCGGGGCCCTCTCGGGTGCGTTGCAGCACGATCCGTCGAACTCGAACGGCGGGGCCCGCGTGTATAGCCCCGGTAACGGTGGCTCGGTCGACCAGACCAACGAGGCCTCGTCGACCGGCACGGCCGCCAACACGAACAGCACCTCGCAAGACGCCACTCAGAGCCAGTCCGGCTCCGGCGGCTGCGGGTGTGGCAGCACCGACCCGCAGATCCAGGCGCTCGGGCAGTACGCCGGCAGCCTGCAGATCGGGTTCGGGCTCTCGGCCGTGCTGCAGTACGCGCCGAAGAACTCGAGCGGCGGGCCCGCCGTCTGGAGCAGGGGCGGCGGCGGAACGACCGAGCAGGGGAACGACGCGAGCTCGACCGGCGGGGTGACGAACCTCGCGGGCGACTCGCAGTACGCGAAGCAGATGCAGTAAGGGACATGGGCGCCGGCCGGCTCGTGGGGGATCCGGCCGGTGCCCCCATCCCTCGCTCGGGTTCACCTAACGCAAGGGGTTGACATCACGGGAGAGAGGTCTAGCCTTCAAAGGGGAATTTCTGGGGAGGCCACGGTGTTTGGTCAACGTTCGTGGCTGCGGCGGGGGAGTGCCAGAGGGTTCGGCGCTTGGCCGGCCCCTGCGTGCGCGCTCGCCCTGTTGGCGTTCGGCGTGGCGGCACCGACGGCGGCCGGCGCGTCGAAGCTTGCCCCGGACCCGAGTCCGGTATCGGCCGAGCCGAGCCCGGCTGCGGCCACCGGGCTTCGCCCGGACTCGTTCGGGCCACGGCCGGCCGCCCCGGTCGTGGCGCCGGTGAAGACGCCGCCTGTCTCCGTCGAGCACCTGCCCTCGGTCGTCACCGCTACGAAGGAGGCGGTGCCGCGGCAGCACACGACCACGGTCAGGAAGACCAAGCCGGCCGTGCCCTCGCGCCGGAAGTCACCGGTCACGCTCCCTGTGCGGCGCCCACCCGTGGTCGCAGCCGTTCCGCCGGTCACGCCGGTCGCTCCTCTGCCCAGCGAACAGGGAGCCGCTCCGCAGCTGCCGGTGGTGACGACGCCGCGGCGGCACCGGCACGTCGCCGTTCTGGCCCCGCTCGACCTACCCGTCTTCGGGGGCAGATTCGTCACGGCCTCGGTCCTCGCGCCGGCCGAGGACTTCGCGGCCGCAGACGTCCTGCGCCCGTCGTACATCTTGCTCGCGCCGCCTACCGACGGCAGGCCCCTGCTCGTTCCGGCAGCACTCGCCCTGCTCGCGCTCGTTCTTGCAAGCGGCAGCTTCCTGGGGCTCGCCTTCCGACTGCGGAAGCGAGGGGGGCCGGCTCCCGCATGAGCAGTCGCAGCCCGATCCTCGCTCTGGCAACCGTCCTCGCGGTTGCCCTCTCCGTCGCGGCGCCGCCGGCGCTCGCCGCCGGGCCGTCGGTCACGTACGCGATCTCGGCCGGCACCGCCGGGAATAACGGCTGGTACGTGAGCGACGTCACCGCCCAGATCGTGGTTGCCGACGCGACCGACACGACCTGCCCGGCCGTGAAGTCGTTCCACTCCAGTTCGGACTCGCTCGACTGCACAGCCACCGACGGCACCTCGACGGTGAACTTCCATCTCCAGTTCAAGATCGACAAGGATCCGCCGACCGTCACCGGAGCCTCGGCCGACCGGGATCCGAACGCGAACGGCTGGTACAACGCTCCGGTGACCGTGACGTTTGCAGGCAGCGACGCTGCATCCGGCGTGGCGTCGTGCACGCAGACGACCTACAGCGGCCCCGACAGCGGCAGCTCCACGGTCAGCGGCACCTGCACCGACACCGCCGGCAACGTCAGCGCTCCGTTCACCTACGACCTGAAGTACGACTCGACACCGCCGAGCGTGACCGCGAGCCCGGCCCGTCCGCCTGACGCGAACGGCTGGTACAACCACGCGGTCGGAGTGTCGTTCAACGGCACCGACTCGACGTCCGGCATCGACTCGTGCACTTCGGCGAGCTACTCCGGCCCCGACTCCTCAGCGGCCTCCGTCCAGGGAACCTGTACCGACAAGGCGGGGAACTCGGCCGGGGCGTCGCTGACGCTCGAGTACGACGCGACCCCGCCGGCGATCAAGGTCGCTCTCGCGCGGGCGCCCGACGCGAACGGCTGGTACAACCATGCTGTCGCGCTCTCGGCCACCGGAACCGATGCCGGCTCCGGGATCGATACCTGCACGGGGGGCAGCTACTCCGGCCCCGATACCGACACTGCTTCGCTCACGGCCGCCTGCGTTGACAAGGCCGGGAACTCGACCTCCCAGGTCGTGACCTTCAAGTACGACGACACACCGCCGAAGGTGAGCGGCCTCACTGTTGCGAGCGGCAACGGCACCGCCACTCTGCGGTGGGCCGACTCGGGCGGCGTCGCGGCGGTGGCGATCCGGCGCACTCCCGGCGCCAGGGGTGCCGCCGCCGCGACCGTCTACAAGGGCGACGGCCGCTCGTTCACCGACGCCAAACTCAAGAACGGCACGAAGTACCGGTACGAGCTTTCCGTCACCGACCAGGCGGGCAACGTCGCGACCGCCAGCGCCACCGCGACGCCGCGTGCGCTCTCGAGCCCGGCCCAGGGTCAGACTGTCAAGAGGCCGCCGCTCCTGCGCTGGAGCACGGTCGCGGGAGCCGACTACTACAACGTGCAGCTCTTCTTTGCGGGCCACAAGGTTCTGAGTGCATGGCCGCTCGGGACGAAGCTGAAGCTGCCCGGAAACTGGACGTTCGGCGGCAAGCCGCACACGCTCTCGACGGGTGGATACCGCTGGTACGTCTGGCCGGGCTACGGGAGCCGCAAGGCAGCGAACTACGGCAAACTCCTGGGCTCCGGCTTCTTCCTTGTCGGGTAGAGCGGCGCCGACAGACGGCGTCGCTACGGTTGTCATGTTCGGCTTTCCGATGCGTTGACCCCCGTGAGACGCTCACTCCTCGTTGCCGTCCTGGCTGCCGGCTGGGCACTCCTCGCCGCCCCGGCCGGCGTCGCTGCCGGAATCGGCGGCGTCGTGCCCGTACGTGGTAGCGACCCGTCGCCGCTTTCCGCGGCTGCCGGGCCCGCCTCGCCCCCGCCTGCCACCTACCACGGCGGTCCTGTGATGCACACGAACACGGTCTACGCGATCTACTGGGTCCCGTCCGGCTTCTCGGTCAGCGCGAGCTACGAGAGCCTGATCAACGGCTACTTCCAGAACGTCGCCGCTGCAGATGGCTCGCTCACGAACGTGTACTCGGTGACGACGCAGTACACGGATGGCCAGGGGCCCGTGACCTACGGCTCGAGCTTCGGGGGCTCGGTGGTCGACACCAACCCCTATCCGGCCTCGGGCTGCATCGACTCGGTTGCTCAGACGACCGTCTGCCTGACCGATGCGCAGCTGCAGACCGAGATCTCGAGCGTGGTCTCCGCGCAGGGATGGCCGCGCGGAATGTCGAGCATCTTCATCCTCTTCACGGCGAAGAACGTCGGCAGCTGCGTCACCAGCGGCACCGACTGCGCGTTCGCGCAGTACTGCGCCTACCACTCGAGCTTCGGCAGCAGCTCCGGCCTGACGCTGTACGCCAACCTCCCGTATGCGAAGACGGTTTCCGGGCTCTGCGACTCGGGCGTCTCCCCGAACGGCGACGACGCCGACGCGACGCTCAACCTCGTGAGCCACGAGCAGAACGAAACGATCACCGACCCGCTCCTGAACGCCTGGTACGACAGTGGCGGCGAGGAGATCGCCGATAAGTGCGAGTGGACGTTCGGGGCCACGCTCGGCTCGACCGGCTCGGGCGCCTACAACCAGGTGATCGGGACGGGCCACTACTACCTCCAGCAGGAGTGGAGCAACAGCGACGCGAGCTGCGTGCTCGCGATGGGGGCGCTCAACACCGCAGCCCCGACCGCCGGCGGCACCGCACAGAACGGCCAGTCGTTGAACGCGACGACCGGAAGCTGGTCGAGCCTTTCAGCCGTCACCTACGGCTATCAGTGGCAGCGCTGCAACTCGGGTGGAGGCGGCTGTGGCGACATAGGCGGCGCAACCGGATCGAGCTACACGGCGGGGTCGGGGGACGTCGGCATGACGCTTCGCGTCGGCGTGTCGGCGACGAATGCGCACGGGACGACCGGGCCTGCCTACTCGGCCGTGACCGGCGTCGTCACGCAGATGCCGGCGCCGTCCAACACCGGCGTACCCTCCGTCTCGGGGACGGCGCAGAGCGGATCGGCCTTGAACGCGACGACGGGCTCGTGGTCGAGCCTCGGAACGATCACGTACGGCTACCAGTGGCAGCGCTGCAACTCGGGCGGTGGAAGCTGCACGAACATCGGGTCGGCCACCTCGTCCTCATACACGGCCGTGGACGCCGACGTCGGCTCGACGTTGCGGAGCGGGGTGATCGCGTCGAATGCCGGCGGCTCGACGGGCCCGGTCTTCTCGGCCGTCACCGCGGTCGTGTCTCCCGCACCGCCGCCCTCCAAGCCCATGAACATGGGCGCTCCTGCCATCTCGGGCACGGCCACCGTCGGGAATGCCCTCTCGGCATCGGCCGGCACCTGGACCGGCACCGCCCCGATCAGCTATGCCTACCAGTGGTTTCGCTGCAACGCGGCGGGCGCCTCTTGCGCCCCGATCGCGGGCCAGACTGCCGCCTCGTACACCCTCGTCGCCGGGGACGTCGGCTCGACCCTAGCCGCGAGTGTCACGGCGTCCAATGCCGGCGGCTCGAGCCTTCCCGCCCAGAGCTCGCCGAGCGCCGTCGTTGCTGCAGCCGCCGCTGGCGGAGGCGGTGGAGGTGGTGGAGGTGGCGGAGGTGGCGGAGGTGGCGGCGGGTCGGGACCGGATCTCGTCGTGACCGCCGCAGCGACGCCCACACCGCATTCGGTCGGCGACGCATTCACCTACTCGTTCTCGGTCGTCAATCAGGGTACGAACTCGGACGCCTCGACCCTGACGATCAACCTGCCCGCCCAGGTGGCCTACCAGGGCTCGAGGGTCGACCGGGGACCGGGATGTTCGGTCGGCGGGCAGACGCTCTCGTGCTTCCTCGACTTCTTCCCGGCCGGGGCCACCTCGACCGTGCTCGTCTTCGCTCAGGTCACGTCGCTCGCCAACCTCGTCGCCACCACCTCGACCTTCTCGTCACCCGGTGAGGTCGATCCCGCCCACGGTGCGATCAGTCTCACGATCGGCCTCGGCGGAGCGTCCACGCCGTCGAGCTCGTTCACCCCGCCGCCGGTCGCCTCGAGCGCGAAGTCGATTGTCGCCTCACCGTTCGCGACGCTCGCTCTGTCGGGGCTCAAGACGATCTCGCTTCACGGGAAGAAGCCTTCCCTGAAGCTCACGGCGAAGGCCTCGAAGTCGACCGGGCTCCTGCTCACGCTTCTCGACTCCAAGGGCCACGAGCTCGCCTCCTGGAGGAAGCACGCGAAGAGCGGGTCGAACTCCTTCACGCTGCTCCTGCCCACGAAGGCGAGGCACGCCGGCCACTTCAAGCTGCGCGTCACCGCCGCCGGCAACCCCGTCGCCTCCTCGCTCGGCATCGTCTTCAAAGCCTGATCAGTCGAGCCGGAAGACCTCCCCGAGCGCCGGTGGGCCCCCGTCGGGGACCCGCTCTTCGAGCAGCTCGGCCATCGCGTCCTGCCAGCGCGCGCTCACCTCCTGCCCGGCGAGATAGCTCGCAGCCGCGTCGAGGTCGTCGGCCTCGAAGTAGCCGAACATGGTGTTCCCGGCGCGGAAGATCGTGTAATTGCGGATGCCGGCGCCCTTGAGCGCGGCGAGCATCTCGGGCCACACGTTGCGGTGGGCCTCGACGTACTCGTCGATCCGGTCGGGACGGACGTGCAGGACGAAACCTGACCTCGGGCTCATGGCAGCTCCTTGGATCTCGTGACGAGGACGACGAGGGCACGCGGGCCGTGGACGCCTTCGACCCGGTTGAGCTCGATGTCGGAGGTGGCCGACGGCCCCGAGACGAACGTGAGCGGACGACGCGCCTGCCCGGCAAGTGCCGCGAGCGCCTCCGGCACGAGCTCGACCACCCGGCCCTCCTCGACCACGCAGACGTGGAGGTCGGGAACGAGCGTCAGCGCTCGCCGTCCCTCGGTCGGCCCTCCGGCGAGGACGAGCGTCCCGGTCTCGGCGATCGCGAGCGTGCAGCTCGTGAGGACGCCGTCGAGACGGTCGAGCTCGGCCGGGGTGAGCCCGCTGTCCTCGACGACGGTCAACCCGCCCGGACGCCACGCGGATGGAAGGCCGGCCGGCACGCCGACACGCGCGGCCGAGCGAGACTCGAAGGCGGCGGCGATCGCGGCTGGAAGCTCGTCGGGCGGCACACGCCGGACCTCGGCGCGGTAGTCGGAGATGCGGCTGCAGAGGAGCGCGACCCTCGCCTCCAGGTCGAGGGTGCCCGCCCGGCGGTAGTCGCGCGGTACGGTCGGCGGCTGCGCGCCGCCGACCGCGCCCCGAACGTGGGCGAGGATGGCTTCGCGTGCCGCGGTCATGAGCGCCGGTCCCACCAGTCGCGGAAGCTCTCCGGCGCGATCGAGGCGAGGTCACGGGTCTGCGTCCACTCCGACAGCGGGCCGGGAGCTCGCCTGACGTAGCCGTTCTTCAGGAACGGGCGCTGGGCGAATCGTGCGAGCCTCACTGCCGCCCGGAACCGGCGGCGCCCGGCGAACACCCGGGCCAACGTTCGCATGGCGAGCCGCTCGCGCCGGCTTCCCGCAGCTCGCGTTGCCGAGTCCCGCAGGTGCAGCAGCACCGACGGGATGTCGATCTTGACGGGACAGACCTCGTAGCAGGCGCCGCAGAGGCTCGAGGCGAAGGGCAGCGTCTTCGCGCGCTCGATGCCCTGGAGCTGGGGTGTCAGGATCGCGCCGATCGGGCCCGGGTAGACGGAGCGGTACGCGTGGCCGCCGGTGCGGGAGTAGACGGGGCAGACGTTGAGGCAGGCGCTGCAGCGGATGCAATGGAGCGCCTGGCGGCCGACCTCGTCGGCGAGCACCCGCGTGCGTCCCGCGTCGAGCAGCACGACGTGGAACTCCTGCGGCCCGTCACCCGGCGTAACGCCGGTCCAGAGCGAGGTGTAGGGGTTCATTCGCTCGCCGGTAGCCGACCTGGGGAGGAGCTGCAGGAAGACCTCGAGGTCGGCGAAGGTGGGCACCAGCTTCTCGATCCCGAGGATGGTCACGAGCACCGGCGGCAGAGTCGTGCACATGCGGCCGTTCCCCTCGGACTCGACGACGCACACCGTTCCCGTCTCGGCGACACCGAAGTTGGCTCCGCTCACGGCCATGCGGGCGTTCAGGAACCTGTCCCGGAGATAGAGCCGCGCGGCCTCGGCGAGCTCGCGCGGCTCGTCCGATAGGGACGGGTCGGCGATCGTGCGCCGGAAGATGTCACGGATCTCGGTCCTGTTGCGGTGGATCGCGGGGACGAGGATGTGCGACGACCAGTCTCCGTCGAGCTGGAGGATCAGCTCGGCGAGATCGGTCTCGACCGCCTTCACCCCACCGGCGGCGAGCGCGGCGTTGAGTCCGATCTCGTCGGTCGTGAGCGACTTGACCTTGATCACCTCGGTCACGCCGTGCACGCGGGCGACGTCGAGCACACGCTGGTTCGCCTCGGCGGCGTCGCGGGCCCAGTGCACCTGCCCGCCAGCCGCCTGCACCGATTCCTCGAAGCGGACGAGGTACTCGTCGAGGTGCGCCATCACCTCTGCCTTGAGCGCGCGACCCGCCTCACGGAGCTCCTCCCAGTCGGGCACCTCGGCGACGATACGAGCCCGCTTGTCGCGGATCGTCGCCGTCGCCGCTCTCAGGTTGTCGCCGAGTTGCCGGTCGGCGAGCGCCTCCCGCGCCGCCTGCGGAAACGGGTCGGCGGCGGCAGTCATGTCGCCGCGAGGACCTGGGCCAGGTGCACGGCCCGGACGCCGGCGTCGAGCCGCGAGAGCCGGCCCCCGATCTGGAGCAGGCATGATCCGTCAACCGCCACGCAGGCCTCGGCACCGGTCGAGACGATCGCGCGGCACTTGTCGGTGGCCATCGACGCCGAGACGGCGGCGTTCTTGACGGCGAAGGTGCCGCCGAAGCCGCAGCATTCGCGGGCCTCCGGCAGCTCGATCAGCTCCAGCCCGTCGACGGCGCCGAGCAGCCGGATCGGCGCGTCGCCGATGCGCGCGACCCGGAGTGAATGGCAGGTCGGGTGGTAGGTGACCCGATACGGGAACGACGCCCCGACCTCGGTGACGCCGAGCTCGTCGACAAGCAGCTCCGAGAGCTCGAACACCCGCCGTCCAGCCTCGGCCACTCGACGCTCGAGCGACTCGTCTCCGGCCTCCCGCGCCAGGTCCGGATACACCTCGCGCACCATTCCTACGCACGACGACGAGGGAGCGACGACCACGTCGAACCCCTCGAACACGTCCACGAACCGCCGTGCGAGCGAAAGCGCCTCGCTCCGGTAGCCGCTGTTGGCGTGGAGCTGGCCGCAGCAGGTCTGGTCGCGCGGGAAGTCGACCTGGTGCCCGAGCCGCTCGAGCACGGCGACCGTCGCCTTGCCGACGCCCGGGAGGATCGCGTCGCCGACGCAGGTGACGAAGAGCGCGATCCGCACCGGCCGGACTCTCTACCGCGGGTAGGCGAGGGCAACGCCGCCGTCGACGTTGAGGATGTTGCCGGTGCTCTTCGCGGCCTTGCCGGACGCGAGGTAGAGGACGGCCGCGGCGATGTCGACCGGGAGGACGTTGACCTTCAGGGTGGTGCGGTCGCGGTAGAAGGCCTCGAGCTCTTCCTCGGCGATGCCGTAGGCGGCGGCGCGCTCCTCGCGCCACGACGAATCCCAGATTCGCGAGCCTTCGAGCACCGCATCGGGGTTCACGGTGTTCACACGGATGCCGTGTGGCCCAAGCTCTTCGGCAAGGCAGCGGGCGAGATGCAGCTCGGCCGCCTTGGCAGCCGAGTAGGCGGCCGCGCCCCTGCCCGGGGCGAGCGCGTTCTTCGAGCCGACAAAGACGATGCTCCCTCCGGTTCCCTGACGGGTGAGCAGCGCAGCCGCCTCTCGCGCGACGAGGAAGTACCCGCGGGCGAGGATGTCGTTGTTGTGGTCCCACAGCTCGAGCGACGTCTCGGTGATCGGTGCGCTCGAGGCGATGCCTGCGTTCGAGACCACGATGTCGATGCCTCCGTAAGCGAGCACCCCTCGGCGATAGGCGCCCGTGACCGACTCCTCCTTCGTCACGTCTCCCTGTGCTCCGAGCGCCGCATCTCCGATCTCGTGCGCCACCTCGGCGGCGCCGGCCTCGTCGAGATCGGTGACCACCACGCAGGCACCCTCGTCGGCGAACGCCCGCGCGGTCGCGCTGCCGATCCCACCGGCTCCGCCGGTGATCAGCACGACCTGCCCCTGGAACTCGCGAGGCGGCGGAGCGAGTGACAGCTTGTAGAGCTCGAGCGGCCAGTACTCGATTCCGTACGACTCCTCGTCGTCGAGCGAGACGAACCCGCCGAGCCCCGAGGCACCGCGCATGACCGCGATCGCCCGGTGATACAGGTCCCGCGCCAGCCGCGCGGCTTTCAGCGTCCTCCCGACTCCGATCAGCCCGACGCCATCGATCAAGATCACACGCGGGCTGGGGTCGAGGAGCCGGTCGCCCTCGTTCCGGTAACGGTCGAAATATGCACGCTCACGCTCCTGGAACGCCGCGACCTCGGCGGCGAGCCTCTGCCGCAGCGTCGCGGCGTCCTCGTGGTCGGCGTCGAACTCGACCCAGACCGGGCTTCGCTTCGTGTGCACAAGGTGATCGGGACAGGCGGCGCCGACCTGTGACAACTCCATCGAGCTGATGCCGCAGACGAACTCGAGCACCTCCGGGGAGGCATCGACCTGGAGGATCCGGCCGCCGTCGCCTCCGACCATCCCGCGCAGCTCGGGCAGCACCTCGGCGAGCAGCGCCTCGCGCGCCTCGTCGCCGAGCGGGTTGCGGCGGGCGCCTCCGAACGCAGCCTCGCCGTTCCCATGTCGCTCGACGAAGGCCGCGGCGCGGTTGATCGCCTCCAGCGTTGCTTCGTACGAGTCGGCCGCCGTCGCCCCCCACGTCACGAGCCCGTGCTTTCCGAGGAGCACCATCTTTGCCTCGGGGTGCTCCTCGACCGCGGCGGCCACGAGCCTCGACAGCGCGAAGCCGGGGCGCAGGTAAGGAATCCAGACGGCATCCGAGCCGAAGCACTCGGCCGCGATCCGCTCACCGTCCACGGCGCCCACGATCGAGCCGATCGCGTCGGGATGCGTGTGGTCGACGTGGGGGTGAGGCACGAACGCGTGAAGCAGCGTCTCGATCGAGGGTCTCGGCATCCCGGGCGCTAGCTGGCAGCGCGACAGATAGGAGACCATCTCCTCGTCGGTCATGGCGTCGCGCTCGACCAGCGGGAGGATCTCGTCGAGCCTCAGCCCGGCGAAGCCGTTCGCGTCGATCGTTGCAAGATCGCTTCCCGATCCTTTCACCCACAGGACGCTCGTCTCGCGGCCTGTGTGGTCGGGTTCGCGGACCTTGACCGAGGTGTTGCCGCCCCCGAAGTTCACGACCGCGCGGTCTCGCGCGAGCAGGTTCGAGCGGTAGACGAGCGCACCCAGCTCGCCGTCGACCGCGGCGGCAGCTTCGGCGTCCCACAGGTTCTCGACCGGGGTGCGAAGCGTCAATGCCATCCCGCAGCGCTCCCTTCGGCGCGCTTGTCGGCTGCTGCGGCCGAGTAGCCGCTCGCCCGGAAGGCGGCCACCGGGTCCTCGGACGCGCCGAGGTCGGACCGTATCCGGGCGCAGATGGGCCGGACATCGGTGCCGAAGGCATCGAGCAGGATCCTGTGCCCCTCGAGCACTTCGCCCGTTGCCTGCGCCTGCGCCAGCGCGGTGCGGTCGACCAGCAGGGCCTTCGCGTATGCCTCCTGGAGGTTGACCACGCTCTGGATCATCGCCTCGATCTTCGGCTCGATGTTGTGCGACTGGTCGATCGTGAGCCGCACGCCGGTCTCGAAGGCGCCGGTCGCCACGAGCTCCGAGAAGATCAGGAAGAGCTGGAACGGGTCGATCGAGCCCACTATCAGGTCGTCGTCGCCGTACTTGCGATCGTTGAAGTGGAAGCCGCCGAGCCGGCTCGACCGCTGGAGCATCGAGACGATTTGCTCGATGTTCACGCCGTGGGCGTGATGGCCGAGGTCGACGAGGACGCGCGCCCGCGGGCCGAGCTCCTGGCAGAGCGTGAGCGCCGAGCCCCAGTCGGCCAGGTCCGTCGAGTAGAACGCGGGCTCGTAGAGCTTGTACTCGACGAGCAGCTCGATGCTCTCCGGCAGCACCGAATAGACCTCCTGAAGCGATTCCACGAGCCGCGCGCGGCGCCCGGCAAGCGAGTCCTGGCCGGGGTAGTTGGTTCCGTCGGCGAGCCAGAGCGAGATCGAGTCGGAGCCGGTCTCGCCCGCGATCGCGATGCATTCTCGGATGTGCTCGATCGCGGCGCGCCGGACCTGCGGATCGGGGTTGCAGACGCTACCGAGCTTGTAGGCCGGCTCCTGGAACAGGTTGGGGTTGACGGCCCCCAACCGTAGTCCGAGTCCGGCGGCGAAGTCGCGCAACTCGCCGAAGTCGTCGACGCGGTCCCACGGGATATGCAGCGCGACCGACGGCGCCGTACCGGTGTGGCGGTGGACCTCGGCGGCATCCTCGAGCTTCTCGAAGGTCGTGCGCGGCACGCCGGGCAGCGGGAAGACGGCAAACCGAGTGCCGGAGTTGCCGAATGCCCAGGACGGCGTCTCGATCCTCTGGGTGCGGAGGGCCGTTTCCACCCGCTCGATCGAGTCGCCGCGCTCGGCCAGGATTGCCGCGAGCCGGTCGTGCGCCGCCGTCATCGAGCGACCTCCTGTCCGACGAGGCCGGGACGGACGACATGCAGGAAGCGGTCGTAGAGGGACTCCCACTGCGAGGCACCGGCATCGGGCTCGTAGGCCCTGACCTTCGTCGAGGCCCGGACGAGTTCGCGCATCTCGGCCAGCGAGCCGAGCTCGCCGGATGCGTGGAGCTGGACGAGGATGTTCCCGAGGGCCGCAGCCTCGATCGGCCCGGCGAGGACGGGACGCCTGGTGACGTTCGCCGTCAACCGGCAGAGGAACTCGTTCCTGGCGCCGCCGCCGATCACGTGCACGACCTCGATCGGCGTGCCGGTTACCTGCTCGATCTCCTCGAGCACCAGCCGGTACTTGCATGCAAGGCTCTCGAATACGGACCGTATCAGCACGGCGCGCTCATCCGGTGCGAGCTGCCCGCACTGCTCGCACACGGCGCGGATGCGCGCCGGCATGTGGCCCGGGGCGAGCAGCTCGGGCACGTCCGGGTCGAACAGCGGGCCGCCAGGGGGCGCCTCGCGCGCGAGCTCGACCATGTCGGCGTAGTCCGGCGCCGCCCCTTCGGCGACCCACGCGTGCCGGCATTCCTGGACGAGCCACAGGCCCATCACGTTCTTGAGCAGACGGACGGTGCCCGCGAAGCCCCGCTCGTTGGTGAGGTTGGCTGCGCGGGCCCGGTCCGAGACGATCGCCCGTGCGATCTCGACGCCGACCAGCGACCAGGTGCCGCTCGAGATGTACGCCGCCCCCGCTCCAGACTCGAAGGGAACGGCGACCACCGCCGAGGCGGTGTCGTGCGAGGCAACGGCAATCACCGGCGTCGACGGCGGCAGGCCGGTGCTCTCGGCCAGGTGAGGCAGCAGACTGCCGGCGGGCTCGCCGGGCTCACGCACGGCCGGGAAGAGGCGTTTGTCGAGGCCGAGCCTCGAGATCAGCCTGCCGGACCAGCGCCCGGTGTGGACGTCGAGGAGCTGGGTCGTGCTGGCGTTGGTCGCTTCGGCGAGCCGCTCGCCGGTCAGCCAGTAGCCCAGGAGGTCGGGGATCAGGAGCAGAGTCTCCGCGGACTCGAGTGCCGCGCTCTGCTCGAGGGCGAGAAGCTGGAAGAGCGTGTTGAACGGGAGGAACTGGATGCCGGTGGTCTCGTAGATCTCTTCGGCGGGAACGCGCGCGAAGGCCTTCTTCATCTCTCCCGCGCCCCGACCGTCGCGATGGTGGAGGGGGTTCGAGACGAGCACCCCGTCACGGTCGATCAGCCCGAAGTCGCATCCCCAGGAGTCGACGCCGATGCTGCTTACGCGGTCACCCGCCCGGTGGAGCTCCCCGAGCGCCGAGCAGATCTCGCCGAACAGTCCGAGCACGTCCCAGTAGAGACCGTCCGGAAGCCGGACCGCCCGGTTCGCAAATCGGCGCGCCTCCGAGAGCGCCAGCCGGTCACCGTCGAACCGGCCGACGACCCCGCGCCCGCTTTCGGCGCCCAGATCGAACCCGACGTAAGCCGAGCTCCTCACGAGCTGCCGGGACAAGGGGGCACCAACCGGGGGAAGACACAGGCGTCGGAACGACCGACGGCCCAATCGAGATCGACGAGCTCAGGCACAGCGCCCCCAGGGCCGAGTGGTGGAGATTGAGACTAGCATCACGATGCTTGTTCACTTATGATCGCAAAGTCACCCTCGACCGCCCCGGTTCACCACAACCGACCACACAATCGTGCACTCCGAACAACACACGCTGCCGGAACGGATCAGGCGCCGATCGCGTCGCGAGCCGGGCCGGAAGATGCAAGGCGGCGGCACTCGCCGGCCCAGTCGGTACTTTGCCGGGCTGGCTCAGGGAGCTCCCGGATGTACCGACTGCACCGCCCTCGCTAGACAAGTGGACGGTCAGGATCATCACGTTGGTCGCCCCCTTTTCGTCAACCCCTCCTAGGTTCGTGGAAAGGACTCGAGCAATGACTGGTTTCCTCAGAAAGCAAGCACCGCGCGTCGGGACCGCGCTCGCGCTGGCCTGCATATGCGGCGTCTTGCCAATCGCCGTCGCCTCGGCGGCGGCTCCGTTGAAGACGGGCCTCAAGGTCTTCGTGATCCCGAAGAACCTCGGCAACTCGTACTTCACCACCTCAGACAGCGCCAAGTCGGGTGGCGCAATCGCTGCGTTGAACGCCCTCAAGGAGACAGGGACCGAGACGAGCGGCACTGCCGCAACCCCGGCTTCGCAGATCCCGGCGATTCAGGCGGCGATCACCAAGGGCGCGAACATCCTGCTCGTGTCCGCTACCGACGCGTCGGCTCTCTGCCCGACGTTGAACTCCGCGATGCAGAAGGGGATCACCGTGGTCACCTATGACTCCGACGCCCCCGCCTGCCGCGACCTGTTCATCAACCAGGCGACCGCCCAGGGGATCGGCGCCGGCCAGGTCGACCTGCTCGCAAAGGAGATCGGCCAGTCCGGCCAGATCGCGATCGTCTCGGCAGCCGCCTCGGCGACGAACCAGAACGCCTGGATCGGGTACATGAAGAAGGAGCTGAAGAGGTATCCGAAGATGAGCCTCGTCAAGATCGTCTACGGCAACGACGATCCGACCGTCTCGACACAGGTGACGGAGGGTCTGCTCCAGCAGTATCCGAACCTGAAGGGGATCATCTCGCCGACCACCGTCGGGATCGCCGCGGCGGCGGCAGTGCTCGACACGGCGAAGTACAGGGGCAAGGTGCAGCTGGTCGGTCTCGGCACCCCCAACGCGATGAAGAAGTACGTGAAGGACGGCACGGTCAAGGCGTTCCAGCTCTGGAATCCGGCCGATCTCGGTTACCTGGCGGCCTACGCCGCGGTCAACTACGCGTCGGGCGCGATCACGAACGCCGCGGGTCAGTCGTTCACCGCGGGCAAGCTCGGCAAGTTCACGGTCGGAGCGGGCCGTACGATCCTGCTCGGGCCTCCGTACACCTTCGACAAGTCGAACATCGACAACTTCAACTTCTAGCGTGACCTGCTGGGGGCGCCGGCCGCCGGCCGCGCCCCCAGCATCCATTCCAAGTCGGCCCTCGGAGCCGCAACCGTGGGTTGTCCTCTCTATTCTCTGACCTCCGAGGATGTGGTGATTCTCCGTGGCATCTGAGTCGATCGGCGGCAACGAGGCCGGAGCAGCAGACGCAGAGTCGCCAGCGCAGCTCCCCGTCCTGTCGCTCCAGCACGCGACGAAGGCCTTCGGCGCGATCCACGCGCTCGAAGACGTCTCGATCGACCTGTACCCGGGTGAGGTCCACGCCCTCGTCGGGGAGAACGGAGCCGGCAAGTCGACGATGGTGAAGATCTTTGCGGGCGTGTACCCGCCCGACAGCGGGCGGCTCCTCATCGACGGGGCCGAGGTCGCCCTGAGCGGCCCCGCGGACGCCCGCGACGCCGGCATCGCGGTGATCTACCAGGAGCCGACGCTGTTCCCGGACCTCACCGTGGTCGAGAACATCTTCATCGGCCGCCAGCCGTTGCGCTCCGGGCGGCGCATCGACGCCGACGCGATGCACGCTCAGGCGGAGTCGATCTTCGAGCGGCTCGGCGTCCGGCTCGACCTCGACCGCATCGCGCTCGGGCTCTCGATTGCCGAGCAGCAGCTCGTCGAGATCGCCAAGGCGCTTTCGCTCGACGCCAGGGTGGTCGTCATGGACGAGCCGACGGCGGCGCTTTCGGCGTTCGAGGTCGACCGGCTCTTCCAGGTCGCGGCCGCGTTGCGAGAGTCGGGCGTGGCGGTGCTCTTCATCTCACACCGCCTCGAGGAGGTGTTCGTCCTCTGCCAGCGCGTCACGGTCCTCAGGGACGGGCGGCTCGTCCTCACGCGCGAGCTCACGGTGCTCCAGCCCGACGATCTCGTCCGGGCCATGGTCGGCCGTGATCTCCCCGAGCGCGTGACGGCAGAGCACACCGTCGGGCAGACCGTCCTCGCGGTCGACCGCCTGAGCCGCGAGGGGGTTTTCCTCGACGTCAGCTTCCAGGTACGGGCGGGTGAGATAGTCGCGCTCGCCGGCCTCGTCGGGTCGGGCCGGAGCGAGGTCGCCCGAGCGATCTTCGGGATCGACCCCTACGACGCCGGATCGGTGACCGTGGCCGGTGAGCGGCTCCGCCGGGCCTCTCCGACCGCCGCCATGGCGGCGGGAGTCGGCCTCGTGCCGGAGGATCGTCGCCAGCAGGGACTCGTGATGGGCTCGTCGATCGTGCGCAACATCGCGCTCGCCTCGCTCAAGCGCCTCAGTCGTCTCGGGTTCATCCGCGGATCGATGGAGCGCAGGTTCGCAGCCGACTGGGCGGTCAAGCTCCAGATCCGGTTCGGGCACCTTTCGAATCCGATCAGCTCTCTCTCCGGCGGCAATCAGCAGAAGGTCGTGCTCGCCAAATGGCTCGGCCGCCACCCGACGCTCCTCATCGTCGACGAGCCGACACGCGGGATCGACGTCGCGACGAAGGCGGAGGTTCATCGCCTGCTCGACGAGCTGGCAGGCGAAGGTGTCGCGATCCTGATGATCTCCTCCGAGCTCCCCGAGGTGCTCCGCGTCGCGGACCGCATCCTCGTCATGCGCGAAGGCCGACTCGTCAAGGAGTTCGTGCACACCGAAGCATCCGAGGAGACGGTCGTCGCGGCGGCGACCGGCCAGGTCAAGGCGGCCGCCGCGTGAGCGCCCGATGAGCGTCGCTCTCGATCCCGGGCCCGAGACGACGGCGCCGCTCGCTCCGGTGAGCCCGCACCGGCTCGTCGACCTCGTCTTCCGGGTCCGGGAGTTCGGGATCATCGCGGTGCTGCTCCTCCTGGTGGTCGTCACCGCCAGCATCCAGCCGCGCTTCCTCAGCCTCCAGGAACTGCAGTTCATCCTCCTCGACACGACCGTGTTCGCGCTGCTCGCGATCGGCGAGACGATGGTGGTTCTCACCCGGAACGTCGACCTGTCGGTCGGTTCCGTGCTCGGGCTGGCGGCATACGTCTCCGCGAACCAGTTCGGTACCCATCCCGGAACGTCGATCGGCGTCGTGTTCCTCGTCGGCGCAGGGATCGGCCTCGCGTGCGGCATCACGAACGGACTGCTGACGACGATCGGCCGCGTCCCGAGCCTCGTGGTTACGCTGGCGACGCTCTACATCATCCGCGGGATCGACACGTGGCTCGTCGGCGGCGGCGAGGTCGTCGCCAATTCGCTCCCGAACGCGTTCCTCCACATCCCGCGCGCGACGATCGCGGGGATTCCGGTCCTCGCGATCGTCGTCGCACTCGGGGTCGCGGCCGCTGCCTACTACCTTCACTCGTTTCGGTCCGGCCGCGAGCTCTATGCGATCGGATCGAATCCGGACGCCGCTCAGCTCGCGGGCATCCCGATCGGCAGGCGGGTCTTCACGGTCTTCGTCGTCAGCGGCACGCTCGCCGGGATCGCCGGCGTCCTTTGGGCGGCTCGGTACGGGACGATCGACTCGACTGCCGGCACCGGCTATGAGCTCACGGTCATCACCGCCGTCGTCGTCGGAGGAGTTGCGATCTTCGGCGGCAGCGGCAGCGTCGTTGGAGCCGCGCTCGGGGCGCTGCTTCTGAACACCATCAACTCCGCCCTCTACGTCCTCGGCATCTCCGCATTCTGGGACCAGGCGATCGCAGGCCTGCTGCTGATCACCGCGATCACGATCGACCAGATGATCAAGGTGCAGCTGACGGCTGCGTTGCGCCGGAGGTCGCGCCTTGGAGCCTGAACCGAACGTCGCACCCCCTCCGACCGACGTGACCCCCGGCGAGGGCGACCGCGCAGCGGCTGCGGGCCTCGGGCCACGGTCGCTGATCCGCTGGGAGTCGGGTCTGCTGCTTGCGGCCATCCTGGTCGTGGCGCTGGGCGTCGACGCCTCGAGCCAATTCCTCACCAACGGCAACCTCTTCTACCTGTGCATCTCGATCGGCGAGGTGGCGATCATGACCCTGCCGCTCACGTTCATCATCATCACCGGCGAGATCGACCTCTCGGTGGCTTCGATCCTGGGGCTCGCGAGCGCCCTCGTCGGCTATCTCTGGAGCCACGGTTGGCCGATGCCGGCGATCATCCCCGCCGTCCTCGCAGTCGGCATCCTGGCAGGCGCCTTCAACGGGTTCCTGGTCACCCGCGTCGGGCTCCCGTCACTCGCGGTCACGATCGGCACTCTCACCCTCTACCGCGGGATCGCGGTGATCCTCCTCGGTCCGAACACCATCTCGAGCTTCCCGTTCTCGTACACGAAGATCGGCGTCGACCCGGTGCCTCACACGTTCCTCTCCTACTCGGCCCTGATCTTCCTCGTCCTCGCCCTCATCTTCGGCGTCGTCCTGCACTTCACCCCGTTCGGCCGCTCCCTCTACGCGATCGGTGCCAACAAGGAAGCCGCGACGTTTGCCGGCATCCGCGTGAAGAGGATCAAGATGTGGCTGTTCATGCTCTCCGGGCTCGTCTGCTCGCTGGCCGGCATCCTGTACACCTTCCGTCTCTCGACCGCTGTTCAGAACAACGGGCTGGGCCTCGAGCTCAACGTCGTCGCCATCGTCCTGCTCGGCGGCGTCTCGATCTTCGGGGGCACCGGCACGATGGTCGGCGTAGTGCTCGCCGTCTTCGTCCTGGCGGGGGTGCAGAACGCCCTGTTCCTGACGAACTTCCCCGAGAGCGCGCTCGGCATCATCCCTGGCGTCCTGCTCCTTCTGAGCGTGCTCGCGCCTAACGCATCTTCGTTCGTACACCGGGCACGTGAGTTCCTGAGACGTCGGCGCGTACGTGGGCGTATCGCAGCCGCCCGCTCTTAGGGCTCCCTAGGCGCGTCGGGTGGAGACACCGTGCGCTTCGAGCATCCTGAGCGCGTCCAGCCCGGGGTCGGTCACGTAGGCGATATCGACCTCGTCGAGCGGCGCGACCACGGCCAGCCCGCGGTCGTCGAACTTCTGCGGGGTCGCCAGCAGCACCGCCACCTGCGCATGGGCGATCATCGCCCGCTTGACCTCCGCCTCGAGTGGATCGGCGTCGGTGAGGAGACCTTCCCTCGTGACTCCTTTGACGGAGAACACGACCCGGTCGACGAGATACCCGCGAAGGGCGCGCACGGTGTCAGGGCCGACGTACGAATGGGTGAGCCTGCGGAAGGTTCCTCCGAGGGCGATCAACTCGACGTGGGGTCCCCCCGCGTTCCCAATCAGGCTCATCACCGGCAGGGAGCTCGTCAGGACGGTGACACCGACGCTGGCCTCCAGCAGCGCCCGAGCGACGTAGAAGCCCGTCGTCGAGGAGTCGAGGAAGAGCGTCTCGCTCGGCTCGAGCGTCGCCACCACGGCCCGCGCCAGCCGCTCCTTGTCGGCCACCTCGAGCTCGAGCCGGTGCCGGAACGAGTCCTCGTGGGCTGCGAGATCGGGCAGCACGGCTCCCCCGTGCGTACGTCGCGCATGCCCCTCGCGAACAAGGATCGCGAGGTCGCGGCGGGCGGTCATCGGCGACACCCCGAACTGCTGCTCGACGGTGCCGACGGTGATGCTCCGGCGCTCGCGAAGCAGCTCGAGGATCAGCCTGCGGCGCTCCTCGGGGACCAGCTGGTCCTTGTCGGCGTCTGGATGGGCGGCCATGGCTGGAAGTGTCGCATCCATGACGAGTTGGATGCGCTCGACGACGCCGGTGCCGTCGGGGCGCGGTTGGTAGAAGCCCGTAACCGATGGGGTGAGACCCCCGATGCCGTGCACATGTCTGGGGGTTATTCGATGAGTGTCGTAACGGCTATCGATCGACATCAATGCGTTCCGTCGCTCGTCGACGGTCGACGGAGCCGGAAGGAGGAGTCGTGACCACGACGCACACCGAGGTTCTGCGCTCGCTCGTCGCGCTCTCTCGCGAGCTCGGCTTGCCGGAGCGTGACGCCGTCATCCTTGCGGAAGGCAACACGTCGGCTCGGGTCGACGATCACACGTTCTTGCTCAAGGCCAGCGGCTTCTCCCTCGCGACCGCGGACGAGCGGTCGTTCGTCGAGATGCGCACGGATGCCGTGCTCGACCTGATCGAGCGGCCCCCCGCAACAGACGCCGAGCTCGCGCGTGCCCTGCTGGCATGCCGCGCGGCCGACGGGCCGCGACCCTCGACGGAGGCCGCTCTGCACGCGCTCGCGCTCACGCTCGGGGAGGCCACCTTCGTTGGCCACTCGCACCCGACCGCAGTGAATGCCGTGCTCTGCTCGAAGCACGCAGCGGCGGTCGCCGCCGGGACGCTGTTCCCCGACCACGTGGTCGTCTGCGGTCACCCGCTGTTCGTCCCGTACGTCGATCCGGGGGTGCCGCTCGGGGCCGCCGTCCGCGACGCCATGCAGAGCCACCTCGAGCTGCACGGCGCTCCGCCGAAGCTCGTCTACCTCGAGAACCACGGCATCGTGGCACTGGGGCGGTCGCCCGCCGAGGTCCTCCAGGTGACCGCGATGGCCGTCAAGGCGGCACGCATCCTCCTGGGCACGTTCTCCTCGGGCGGGCCGCAATTCCTCAAGCACAGCGAGGAGGAGCGGATCGACACCCGGCCGGACGAGCAGTACCGGCGCGAGCTTCTCGCGAGGGCATGAGCGCGGCCGCCTCGGTCGCCGCGGAGCCGGCCCCGTCATGGGTCGGTCTCGACGACTTCGACCCCGCCGTCCGAAAGCACGCGCTCGACCGCGTCTGCGCCCGGGCCGCCTGGCCTTCGCTCTCGCACGACGTCAACCTCCACTGCCACACGTTCTTCTCCTACAACGCCTACGGCTACTCGCCGACACATCTCGCCGTGCTCGCCCGGGCGCATGGCCTGGAGGTAGCAGGCACCGTCGACTTCGACGGCCTGGAGAGTGCCGGGGAGTTCCTGGCGGCTGCCGGCGCTCTCGGGCTCAAGGCAGTGGTCAGCCTCGAGTCGCGTGTCTTCGTGCCCGAGCTGGCAGACGTGGTCGTCAACTCGCCCGGTGAGCCCGGGATCGTCTACAGCATGGGCGTTGGCTTCCCGGGGCCGGTCGACCATCCGTTCCTGGCGATGATGCGTTCCGAAGCGGAGGGTCGCCTCCGGGACATGCTGGAGCGCGTAAATCCGTTCATGCGACCGGTGGAGCTCGATTTCGAGCGCGACGTGCTCTCCCTGACACCCGGCGGCAATGCCACCGAGCGGCATCTCTGCGAGGCGTTCGAGCGTCGTGCACGCAGGGTGTTCCCAGCGAACGCCGAGAGAGCATCCTTCTGGCAGGCGAAGCTCGGCGCTGCCCCCCCGGAGGGCTCCGCGCTCCAGAGCCTCATTCGTGCCAGGCTGCTCAAGCGGGGCGGCGTCGGGTACGTGCAGCCGGACGGCGGCTCGTTCCCGCTGATCGCGGACTTGAACCGAGTCGTCGCCGAATGCGGCGCCATTCCGACCCTGGCCTGGCTCGACGGGACGTCCGAGGGTGAGGGCGATGTGGAGCGGCTGTTCTCGGTCGCCGTCACGTACGGCATCGCGGCCCTGAACATCGTGCCCGACCGCAACTACACTCCGGGCGTCCGGGACCGGCGCCTCGAGAACCTCGAGGCCGTCGTCGCCGCCGCCGGACGGTACGGCTTTCCCATCGTCGTCGGCACCGAGATGAACGCACCGGGCAACAGGATCGTCGACGACTTCGCGAGTGCCGAGCTCCGTCCACTCGCGCCGGTCTTCGAGCGCGGCGCACTGATCGTCTACGGGCACTCGGCGCTCGAGCGCCAGAGCGGACTCGGGTATCTCGGCAGCTGGGCGCACGAGGCGTTCCCGTCCGTCTTCGCCCGCAACGACTTCTACGCCGAGGTCGGCCGGCGGGTCGGACCTGCGATCGAGGACCGTCTGCAGTTCGTGTCGCCGGAGATGCCTCCGGAGGCGATTCTCGCGAGGCTCGGATGAGCGCGTTTCCGGCAACCGAGCGAGCCGTGCAGCTCGTCGGCCCGGACGACCTCGTGCTCAACGAGCGGAAGCCCGTCCGGGCGCCCGCCGAGCACCAGCTGCTCGGGCGCGTGGAGGCCGTGGGCATCTGCTTCTCCGACGTCAAGCTCGTCAAGCAATTCGACCGACATGTTCGCAAGGCCGAGATCACGGGCGGCCTTCCGCGCTCCGTCTTGCGCGAGATGCCGAACTACGTTCCGGGGCCCGCGGCAACGGTCCCGGGTCACGAGGCCGTGATCCGGGTGGTCGCGGCCGGGCCCGGCATGACACGGCACGCGGTCGGACAGCGGCTTCTCGTCCAGACCGACTATCGCTGGCTGCCGACTCCGAGCTCGAACGCGGCCTTTGGCTACGACTTCGAAGGCGCGCTCCAGGAGTACGTCCTTCTCGACGAGCGGGTGTTCGTCTCCCCGGAGGGTGAGTCGCTGCTGCTGCCGGCGGACGACAGCCTCTCGGCCTCGGAGATCGCGTTGTGCGAGCCGTGGGCCTGTGTGGAGCGTGCGTACTCGGAGCCGCAGCGCCGCGCCCTGGCGGACGGCGGCAGGCTTCTGGTAGTCGGCGACGGCCCGCTCGGCTCGGATCCCATCCGCGGCCTGCCCGGATCGCCCGCCGAGGCCGTCTTCTCGGCCGCTGGCGAGCTCTCGGCGCTCTCGCCCGGCGCCTTCGACGACATCGTCTATTTCGGATCGAATCCCGAGACGGTCGAGCGGCTGTTCCCGCTGCTCTCGACCGGCGGCCTGCTGAATCTCGTCCTTTGCGGCGGGGCCTTCGGCCGAGCCGTGCGGGTACAGGTCGGGCGCATCCACTACGGCGGCATCCGCGTGATCGGAGCGCTCGGACACGACCCGGCCGAGGCGCTGGAGGCCATTCCGGCGACGCCCGCGATCTGGCCCGGAAGCACGATCGAGATCGTGGGGGCCGGAGGGCCGATGGGCACGATGCACGTGATCCGGGCGCTTTCCTGCGGCCTCCCCGGCGTGAAGGTCCTGGCCTCCGACCCGGCTGCGGAGCGGCTCGCCGCGCTGCGCGACCGCGCCGAGCCCCTTGCGCGTAAGGCCGGCGTCCACTTTGTTGCCTACGACCCTTCCGAAGGGCGCCCGCAGGGGCAGCGCGACTACATCGTGCTCGCTGCTCCGATCCCTGGGCTCGTCGCGCAGGCCGTGGCCGACGCCGCCCCACGGGCGATCGTCAACGTGTTTGCCGGGATTGCCGCCGAGCAGACGGCCGAGATCGACCTGGACGCGTACGTCACCCGGCGCTGCTACTTCGTCGGGACGAGCGGCTCCGAGCTCGACGACATGAGGGCGGTGCTGGCGCGGGTCGAGGCGGGCGGGCTGGACACGAATGTCTCCGTTGCCGCCGTCGCCGGCCTGGACGGGGCGATCGAGGGCATCCGCGCGGTCGAGCACAACGCCGTGGCCGGGAAGATCGTTGTCTACCCCTCGTGCGAGGGCCTCGGCCTGACGCCGATCGCAGAGCTCAGCGGCGCCCGCTGGACCAGGGAGGCCGAGCAGGCATTGCTCGAGCCAGGTGGAGCGAGGTGAACGCGGGTCTGAGAGACAGGGTCGCCGTGGTCACCGGCGGCGCGCAGGGGCTGGGTCGTGCGATTGCCGAGCGGCTCGCCGACGAGGCGTGCAAGGTCGTCGTCGCCGACGTGAATCGCACGGGCGCGGAGGCCGCTGCGGCGGCGCTCGCAAAGACCGGCCGAGCCGCGCTCGGGGTGGGCGTCGACGTGACGCACGAGGACGAGGTGGCCGGCATGTTCGACCTCGCGGTCGGCGAGTTCGGGCGGGTGGACGTCATGGTCGCGAACGCGGGCATCCTGATCGCCGAGCCGATCGACGTCGCCGATGCCGAGCGGTGGCGTGCGGTGATCGACGTCAATCTCGGGGGCTACTTCCTGACTGCCAAGCACGCGTGTCGGGTGATGAAGCGGCAGCGATCCGGGTCGATCGTGGCCATCAGCTCGAAGTCGGGCAAGCGCGGCAGCGCAGCCAACTCGGCGTACAGCGCGAGCAAGTTCGGCGAGATCGGCCTCACGCAGAGCGTCGCCCTCGAGATGGCTCCGTTCAACGTCCGCTGCAACGCCGTCTGTCCCGGCAACCTTCTCGACTCGCCGCTGTGGACCGACCCCGACCGGGGCCTGCTCGTCCAGTACCTGCGAGCGGGGAAGGTTCCGGGCGCGAGGACGGTGGACGATGTTCGCAAGGCCTACATCGACGCCGTGCCGATGGGGCGCGGGTGCACGTACGAGGACGTGTGCGACGCGGTCGTCTTCCTCGCGTCGGACAGGGCCGGCTACATCACCGGTGTTGCGCTCAGCGTCACCGGCGGCCAGGAGATGGGCTGAACGCAGCCTCGGGGCTGTCGTGGCCCGGGAGTCTCACGACAGAGCAGTGCAGTTCGTCGAGGATCCGCCGCGCGCTCGGGAAGAAGTCGTCCTCGAGGTGGGCCGGAGGAGTCACGCAGTCGTGACTGCCGATGACGACGACCGGGGCGTCGAGGTCGTCGAAGGCGGCCCGCTGGATCTCGGCGGCGAAGGTGTTGAGGACGCTGCCGCGCTGCGTCGCATCCGAGGCGAGCAGCAGTCGCTTCGTTCGCCGCACCGACTCGACCACGGGTCGGAGGTCGAGCGGCGTCACCGTCCTCGCGTCGATC
>DATIYE010000053.1:0-18275 GCA_035517795.1 Gaiellaceae bacterium
GTCTGGTCGCAGGCCGTGGCGCGCGTGCGGGCCGACGCGAACCCGTGGGAGTCGCGCTCGATCGAGTGGCAGCTACCGACGCCCGTTCCGCCGGGAAACTTCGAGCAGACGCCGGTGTTCGCGGGCGATCCGTACGGCTACGGCACCGGCGAGCCGATCGGCGTCCCGCCCGCCGCGGCGCCTGCCGTGGGAGGCGCGGGATGACCGTACGCGAGTACGACGAGCCGCCCGAGGTGCTCGCGCGCACCGCCGGCGTGGGCGCGCAGGTGCTCGCGAGCTCGACGGCGTTCTTCTTTCTCTCGTTCCTGTTCGCCTACCTGTATCTGCGGGAACTGGACGTCGGCGGCCAGTGGCGCGCGACGGGGCTCGACGCCCCGGTTGCGCTCGGCGGTGTGTTCACGGCGCTCGTGGTCGCGAGCGCGGTAGCCGTGTGGCTCGCGCGCGCCGAGGACGCGCGCCGGCTCGGGCTCGGCGCCGGGCTCGCCCTCGGGGCGGGGGCGCTCGGCGTCCAGGTGCTCGAGTGGACGACGATGGGGTTCGGCCCCTCGGACGGCGCCTACGCGAGCGTCTTCTGCGGCTGGACGGTCTTCTACTTCGTCTTCGTCCTGCTCTCGCTGATCTGGGTCGAGATCGAGCTCGCAACCGCGATCCGCAGTCCCGGCGGCGAACCGGCCCCGCTCCGGGCGGTGTCGTTCTATTACGCCTTCCTGGCCGGGATCGGCGTGATCACCTGGATCGTCCTCTTCGTCGTGTGACGATGCCGATCGCCGACGACTTCCTCACGGGCTCGCTGCTCACGCTCCTGATCCCGGTCGCCCTGCTCGCGCTCGTCGTCCTCTGGTGGGCGGTGTTCTTCCACCGGGACTCGCGCCGGAACTCCGAGTAGCTATCTTCAGGGTGATGCGTTGGGCCGTCTGGGGAGCCGCGCTTCTCGCCGGGGTCGTGGGTGGGGTGCTGATCGCCCGCTCGCTCGCGTCGAAGGGCACCACGCACGCGAGCGCGTCCCCGACCGCGGTCGCGACCTGGTCGGCCGGCACGCGGCGGGCGCCGGCGTTCGCGCTGCTCGACCAGCACGACAAGCCCGTGACGCTCGCCGGGCTCCACGGCCGGCCGGCGATCGTGACGTTCATCGACCCGCTCTGCCGCAACTTCTGCCCGCGGGAGGCGAGCGTCCTCAACCAGGCCTCGGCCGGGCTGGGCGCGAACGCGCCCGCAATCGTCGCGGTCAGCGTCGACCCGTGGGCCGACAGCGCCCAGAACTTCGGCGAGGACGCCGTCCACTGGAGGCTCCCTCCAGGCTGGCGCTGGGGAACGGGCACCTACGCTCAGCTGGCCCGCGTCTGGAAGAGCTACGACGTCGGCGTGGCGGTCGCGAAGAAGACGATCGCGGGGGTGACGGTACGCAACATCACCCATACCGGCGCCGCCTACCTGATCGACGCCGACGGCTACGAGCGCGCGCTCTTCCTCTACCCGTTCACGAGCGCCCAGGTCGTGGACGCGGCGAAGAGCATGCTTTCGAGCGCCGCCTGAGCGACGGCCGGCTCTCCGCGGGGTCGACCTCCACGGTCGCTCAGCCTGCGCCGGCGAGCCCTTCCGGTAGCGCGCACAAGAACAACCGGAAGATTCCCTCGTGTAAGGTATGCCTTACAGTCTCTGGCTTGGCGATCTGACGAAAGGTCCACCGTGCGCAGAATCCTGGTAGTTGCTCTTCCGCTAATCGTGGTCGCCGCAGCGGTGGCGGCCGTGATCGGCGTCACGAGCAACGACTCGAAGGGCGCTGCGGCCAGGGACAGCATCACCCTGTACAGCGGTCAGCACCCGCAGACGGTCTCCTCGCTCGTCGCCGCCTTCGAGAAGCAGACGGGGATCTCCGTCAACGTGCGGCCCGACGACGAAGGCGTGCTCGCCTCGCAGATCATTCAGGAGGGCTCGCACTCTCCCGCCGATGTCTTCCTGACCGAGAACTCGCCTCCGCTCGAGGCGCTCGGGCAGCGGGGGCTTCTAGAGCGCGTCGATGCCTCCACCCTGGCGAAGACCTCGGCGAAGTACAGCTCGCCGGAGAAGGACTGGGCTGCGGTCTCGGCTCGCGTGAGCACTATGGTCTACAACACCGACAAGCTGAAGCCGTCCCAGCTCCCGCGCTCGGTGCTGGCGCTGGCCGACCCGAAGTGGAAGGGCAAGCTCGCCCTCGCGCCCACCGAGACCGACTTCCAGCCGATCGTCACCGCGGTCCTCGCGCGCTATGGCAAGGATCGGACCGCCAGGTGGCTCGACGGGATCCGCACCAACGCGAGCGGCCACATCTACCCTGACAACGAGACCCTCGTCTCGCAGGTCAACAGCGGTCAGGCTCAGCTGGGCGTGATCAACAACTACTACTGGTACCGCCTGCGTGACGAGATCGGCCCTGCGAAGGTTCACTCGGCCGAGAAGCTGTTCGCGCCGGGCGACCCGGGATACGTGATCGACGTCTCAGGCGCCGGGATCCTCAGGTCGAGCTCGCATCAGGCCGAGGCGCAGAAGTTCCTCGCCTTCCTCGTCAGCCCGGCGGCGCAGCAGATCATCGCGCGCGGTGAGAGCTACGAATACCCGCTCGGCTCCGGAGTCGTCACCGCCAAGCCGCTCGTTTCGTTCAAGAGCCTGCGACCCGATCCGATCACCGTCACCCAGCTCGGCACGGGCGCCGCTGCGATCAGCTTGCTCCGCGAGGCGAGTCTGCTGTAGTCCCGGTCGGGGAGGCCCGATCGTCACATGACTCCATCCTCCGAGCTGGCCGTCTTGCCGCCTCGCAGAAGAATTCGCCCGCGGCAGCCTGCGCCGGCAGGGCTTCTCGGGGCCGCCCTCGTGGTCGTCGGGCTCGTCCTGCTGCCACTGGCCTTTCTCCTCTTGCAGGCGGCGCAGGTGGGCTGGAGCACGCTTTCGCCGCTCCTCTTCCGGCAGCTCACGGTCACGCTGCTCTGGAACACGGTTCGCCTCGCCGCGGCCGTGACGGTGGTGTGCGCGGTGGTCGGGGTAGCGGTCGCCTGGTGCGTGGAGCGGACTGAGCTCCCGTGGCGGCGCTTCTGGCGCGTGGTGCTCGTGCTGCCGCTGGCGATGCCCGACTTCGTGCTCGGCTACTCCTGGATCTCACTCATCCCCGGCGTGCACGGCTACTGGGGCTCGGTGCTGGTGATGTCCCTCGGCAGCTTCCCGCTCGTCTACCTGCCGGTCGCCGCGTCGCTGCGCACCGCGGATCCGGGCCTCGAGGACGTCGCGCGCGGGCTCGGGTTGAGCCGCACGCAGACGTTCTTCCGGGTGACGCTGCACCAGGTCAGGCCGGCGGTCGTCGGCGGGTCGCTGCTCGTCGCCCTGATCCTGCTCGCCGAGTTCGGGACGTTCGAGATCCTGCGCTTCCAGACATTCACGACCCAGATCTACAGCGAGATCGAGATCGGCTTCAGCACTGCCGCCGGTTGCGCGCTCTCGCTGGTGCTGGTTGCGCTCGGGCTGGCGGTGCTCGCGGCCGAAGCCTTCGCCCGCGGGCGCGGGGGCGGGGCCCGGCGCGGCCACGCCGCGCGCCCGGCGCCGCGAGCCAGGCTCGGGCGGGCGACGGTTCCCGTGGTGGCGGCGCTCGGCGCTCTGATCGGCCTCGCGATCGGTCTCCGCCTCTACGCGCTCGGGTACTGGTTCTGGGAGGGGACGTCGTCGACCCTGCCGCCGATCTCGATCATCCAGGCGGCGCTTCATACCGCGGCCTACAGCGCGGCCGCCGCCGCCCTCGCCACTGCCGCAGCGGTTCCGATCGCACTTCTGGTCGAGCGGCACCGCAGCGCCACCACCTTGGCGATGGAGCGGTCGACCTACATCGTCCAGGCCCTGCCGGGGATCGTGGTCGGGTTCTCGCTCGTCTACTTCACGGTGCGCTACGCGCCGGGGGTCTACCTCACGAGCAGCGAGCTCGTCTTTGCGTACGCGGCGATGTTCTTCCCGCTCGCGCTGGTCGCCGTCCGCGCAGGTGTGGCGCAGGCGCCGGCGGGGCTGGAGGAGGTGGCGCGCTCCCTCGGTCACGGCCGGCTGTCCGTGCTCGCGCGGGTCACCCTCCCGATCCTCGCGCCGGCACTCGCCGCCGGTTTCTGCCTCGTCTTCATCAGCGCGTCCACCGAGCTCACGGCCACGCTCATCCTCCGGCCGACGGGCGTCGAGACGCTCGCGACCGGCTTCTGGGCCTTCACGAGGGACTTCTCATACGGCGCCGCGGCGCCCTACGCACTGGCACTGCTGCTGGTGGCGACGGCTCCGGCGCTCCTCCTCGGGCGCTGGTTCGAGCGCATCGCCGGAGCCGCCCAGTGAACAGGCACGTGACCGCGCATTCGGTCTCGATCTCGGGGCTCTGCAAGTCGTTCGGCGAGCGCACGGTGCTCGACGGAGTCGGGGTCGCTGCGGAGGCGGGCTCGCTGACGGCGATCCTCGGCGCCTCCGGGAGCGGTAAGACGACGCTCCTGCGGCTGATCGCCGGATTCGAGCGCGCCGACGCCGGCACGATCGAGCTCGGCGGCGAGGTCGTCGAGGGCGCCCGCTACGTGCCGCCCGAGAAGCGCCGGATCGGCTACGTGCCGCAGGACGGCGCTCTCTTCCCCCATCTGACCGTCGCCGGGAACGTCGGCTTCGGGCTCCGCGGTGGCGCGGCTCGCCGGGCGGGAACGGACATCGACCGCCGCGTCGCCGAGCTCCTCGCGCTCGTCGGGCTCGAGGGCTTCGAGCGCCGCCTACCGCACCAGCTGTCCGGCGGAGAGCGGCAGCGGGTGGCGCTTGCACGTGCGCTCGCCGCCGATCCGGCCCTCGTCCTCCTCGACGAGCCATTCTCGTCGCTCGACGTCGAGTTCCGCACGAGCATGCGCCGCGACGTCGTCGAGGTGCTCCACTCGGCGGGCGTGACGGCGGTGCTCGTGACCCACGACCAGGACGAGGCTCTGTCGATCGCCGACCGTGTTGCCGTGCTTCAGCGCGGGGCGATCGTGCAGTGCGACGTACCCGCCGTTCTCTACACGCGCCCGGTCAACGGTGAGGTGGCACGCTTCGTCGGCCACGGCAACCTCCTGCTCGGTCGCCTCGAGAACGGCGTCGTGCAGTCCGTCCTCGGCGAGATCGCGGTCGAGCTCGGCGTTCCGGCTCCGGAGCCGTGCGCGGTCGGAGTCCTCGTCCGGCCGGAGCAGATCGACCTGGCCGACGGCGCTGCCCCGACGGGCGGCATCAGGGTGCCGCGTGGCGTCGTCGTCAGCCGCGAGTTCCACGGGCACGACGTGCTCGTCGCGGTTCGTCTCGACGAGCCGGCGTGGGGGCCCGATCCGGCAGGTCGCCGCGGCTTCGAGGTGCTCGTCCGCCTGGCCGGCCCCGGGGCGCCCGAGCCGGGGAGCCGCGTGTCGCTCCGCGTCCGCGGAACCGCCGCGGCGTGGCTCAGTAGCCCGCAGGACTGACGTTCTCGGCCGGCTGGGCGCGGGGCGAGGGCTGGATCAGCCTGTCGAACGAGGAGCGATTCGCAGAACGGCGTCCGAGCCGTCGCCGCCGAACACGTAGATCGCCCGACCGATCGCGACGGCGCCCGCGTTCGCGAGTGGCTGCGGCAGGCGGCCGGCGAGGGTCACGCGACCTCCGGGAGTGATACGCCAGATCGCGTCGCTGCCGTCACCGCCGATCAGGTACAGGGCCCCGTCCAAAGCGACGAGCGGTCCGTGCGCCACCGCCCGTGGCAGCGTCGCGACCCGCACGACCGAGCCGGCGGCAGGGTCGAAGCGATAGACCGCGGCGCTCGTGCCCGAGGTCGTGACACCGCCGGCCACGTACAGGCGGCCGTTGAGAGACGCGACGCCTGCGTAGCGAAGGCCGACCGGCAGCCGGGTTGCGAGTGAGGGAGCGCGGCCGCGGAAGGCGAGGATCGCCGTCGCGTAGCGGGTGCCCGTATAGCCGCCCGCGATGAAGGCTGTCTTCCCGACCACGGCGGCCCCCAGGTCGGAGAGCGGCTCGCCCAGGCTGCCGATGGTTCTCGCCCGACCGTTGCTCGAGACCGCCACGACCGCGTCACTCGAGGTTGCCTGCCCGCCGCCGAGGAGGTACACGGTGCCGTGGAGCACCACGGCCGCGTCGTCGTGGGTCGGAGTCGGCAGAGAGCCGATCCGCCGGAGCCGGGCCGGTGGGCCGGCGAGGATCTCGGTCGACGACGAGCCTCCCACGAGTCCGCCCAGCACCATCACGCGGCTGCCGGTCGTCGCGACGACGGCGACCCGGGAAGCTGCGGTCGGGAGATGCCCGATCGTCGCGACGTTCAGTCTGGCCGTTGCTGCGGTTCCGAGCGGAGCCCGGGGGGCAGGACGCCCCACGACCTTCGCCGGCAGGAAGTCGATTCCGTCGGGCTTCGACAGGTACCCGGGCGCGGAGGAGGCGACTCCCGTGTGACCGTACTGCCAGACGATCTGCTTCGTCCTCGGGTCGATCAGGATCACCCGGTCGCCGTAGTCGTCGTTGGCGGCGATCAGTCCATTCGGGAGCCGAACCGCGAGCGACGGCTTGTCGAGCAGGTCGGGACCGGAGGTCGACCCGAACGACCACGTCACCCTTCCCGACGGCGTCAGCTCGACGATCTTCCCGGGGTAGGTGAACGACGAGACGAGGATGCGGCCGTCCGGAAGCAGCTGCGCGTCGGAGGGGTAGTAGACCGGCGAGCGGACCGACCACACGAGGTGCCCGTGCCCGTCCAGCCGGTCGATCCAGCCCCCGATCTCGGTCACGAGCAGCCCGCCGTCGGGAAGTGGCGTATCGCCGTTCGGGCTCGAGAAGCCGGCCGGTGGATCGTGGGCGCAGCTGCCGCCGAGGATGCGCCTCACACTGGCCCTCGGGGAGAGCTCGACGATGCGGCAGTTGCGGATGTCCGCCACCGTGGTGTCGCCGTTCGGCAGCCTGTAGGCGTCGTCGGGCGTGTTCAGGTAGCCGGGTGCCGAGCCGGCGAGCCCGGCGTGGCCGTACTGCCAGACGACGTGCTTCGGTCGCAGGGCCACCTGGGCGAGCGTGTCGTTGAACTCCTCGTTGGTGATGATCGAGCGCCAGCCGGGGGTGAAGAAGGCGTCGTCGGGACCGCGGAGGTTGTCGTAGCTCCAGACGACCTTCCCGGCCGGCGAGACGACCAGCGCGCGGTTGTTGTTGCGGTCGGCGATCAGCAGATACCCCGGCAGGGGGCCGGGGTGGACCGGCGGCAGCCTCAGCGCGAGCCAGGCCGGGTCGGTGCGAGGCCTCACGACCACGCGTGTCGCCGCCGTCTGGATCGCACTGCTGCCCCTGGCTCCCGCTCCGTCGAAGTGCTCCCGGAAGTGGAACCACGGGCTCGCGAGCGGATAGGTGGCGAGCGCGACGGCGATCCCTCCCCCGACCGCAAGGCCGGCGACGACGATCCGCGCCCATCTGCCCTTCGAGCCGGGGCTCATGAGGTCGTCGAGAACGTGTCGTCCCGCGCGAAGCGCGTAGGCGAGTACATGGATCGTCATCGCACCGAACCAGACGATGAAGCTCGCCTTGTGGAGCCCGAGCACCGCGCCGCGATGGGGAACAGCGAGCAGTGCCACTCCCGTGCCGAACAGGGTCAGCGTCGAGACGACCAGGACCGGCGCAACGAGGACACGCATGAGCGGCGCCGGCGGTCCCTCGCGGACGTATTCGATCCCGCCTGTGTAGTAGCGCACGAACCGGTACCCCGTGCTCGCGAGCTTCAGAGCGACCGGGCCGAGCAGCAGCATGCCGACGAAGACGTGCACGGAGAGGAGCCGGTGAATCGCCGGGATCGTGGCTCCCTCCACGGCCAGCAGGACGAGCAGCACGATGCCGGCGAGGGAGGTGAGCCGGCCGTTCCCGACTGCGCCGCCGAGCACCCGCCGCGCCGTCTGCTCACGGCGCGACGGCCTCGACACCGGCCGGGGTGCTTGCGTGTCCGCGGCCATCGCCCTCCAGTTGACCAGGGCCCGATGAGAGCCCGGTGAGGCGGCTTTTCATCCGGCGCTCATCTCGGCCGGCGAAGATGAGAGACGATGAGGATCCTGGTCGTCGAGGACGAGCCGAAGCTGGGTCGGCTGTTGGTCCGCGGCCTGGGAGAGGAAGGCCACCCGGCCGACCTCGCGGCCAGCGGCGAGGAGGCGCTCTGGATGTCGAGGGCGGCGCCGTACGATGCGATCGTGCTCGACGTGATGCTCCCGGGCATGGACGGCTTCGCGACGTGTCGGGAGCTCCGCTCCCGCGAGGTCTGGACGCCGGTGCTGATGCTGACGGCTCGCGATGCGATCGAGGACCGGATCGCCGGGCTCGACACCGGGGCCGACGACTATCTGGTCAAGCCGTTCGCCTTCAGCGAGCTGCTCGCCCGCCTGCGGGCGCTGACCCGACGCGCTCCGGCCGAGCGCCCGACCGAGCTGCGGGTGGGCGATCTCCGGCTCGATCCCGCCACGCACCGCGCCTGGCGGGGCGATTCCGAGCTCGGGCTCACGGCGAAGGAGTTCGTGCTGCTGGAAGTGTTCATGCGGCGGCCGGGGGAGGCCCTGTCGCGCGTCCAGCTACTCGACGCGGCCTGGGACATCGCGTTCGAGAGCCACTCGAACGTCGTCGATGTGTACGTGCGCTACCTGCGCGAGAAGATCGACCGGCCGTTCGACCGTCATTCGCTCGAGACGGTGCGCGGCGTCGGCTACCGCCTGCGCGAGATCTGAGCAGGCACTCTCCCTGGTGAGATGAAACGGCCGGCGCTCAGTCGAGTACCGATCAGGATCCGGCTCACGCTGCCGTTTGCACTTGCGATGGCCGTGGTGCTGGCCGCGCTCGGCGCGTTCGTCTACCTGCGGGTCGGCTCGACGCTTCTGCACACGACCGATCAGAACCTGCTCGCCCAGGCCACCGAGGCGACGCTCCGGCTCGACAAGGGTCGTCCGCCGCTCGATCGCGACAACGCGAGCGGTGTGAGCTTCGCTCAGGTCCTCTCCCGGGAGGGAACGGTGGTGACGTCGGAACCGGTGGGTCTCGCCGCGCTCATCGACCCGGCCCGTGCCGCCCGCGTCGCTGCGGGAAGTCCGATGCGGGCAAGTGTCTCGCTCGCCGATCGTTCGGGCCGCTGGCGGTTGCTGGCGATCCCGATTCAGTCCGGGGGCGACAGGAGCGCGCTCGTCCTCGCGAGCTCCCTCGATGCGCGTGACGAGTCGCTGGAGCGCCTGCGGAAGGAACTCCTCGTCGCCTCGCCGCTCGCGCTTCTGCTCGCGACCCTCGCCGGCTACGCACTGGCGGGCGCGGCCCTACGCCCGGTGGAGGCGATGCGGCGCGAGGCGGCGAAGATCTCGGCCGCGACTCCGGGGAGCCGGCTGCCGGTCCCGGAGGCGAAAGACGAGGTGCAGCGGCTCGCCGAGACGCTCAACGACATGCTTGCCCGGCTGGAGACGGCCTTCGAGCACGAGCGCCGGTTCGTGGCCGATGCGAGTCACGAGCTCCGCACGCCGCTTGCGCTGCTGAAGACCGAGCTCGAGCTCGCTTTGCGCCATCCTCGGTCGCGCGTGGAGCTCGAGGACGCTCTTCGCTCTGCCGCCGAGGAGACCGAGCGGCTGAGCGCACTCGCCTCCGATCTGCTGCTCATCGCGCGCTCGGACCAGCGGGGCCTGCCGATCGATCCCGCGCCGGTGTCGTCGGGCGAGCTCTTCGCCGATGTCGCGGAGCGCTTCTCGTCGCGCGCCGAGGAGCTCGGGCGCTCTCTGGTGGTCGAGGAGGGGGACGACTTCGCCTTCGAGGCGGATCCGAAACGAATCGAGCAGGCGCTCGGCAATCTGGTGGACAACGCGCTCGTCCACGGTTCGGGTGCGGTGACGCTCCGGGCCCGCCGGAAGGGCGAGTCGATCGAGCTGCACGTCACGGACGAAGGCGCCGGCTTCCCGGCCGGCTTCGAAGCGCGCGCGTTCGACCGCTTCAGCCGCGCCGACGAGGCCCGAAGCCGCAGCGGCAGCGGTCTCGGGCTCGCGATCGTCCAGACGATCGCCGACGCCCACGGCGGTACCGCCTGCGTCTCGCCGGGTGAGGGAGCAGACATCTGGCTCTCGCTCCCGATCGGATCGCCTCCGTCGCGGGTGCGCCCTGTGCGCGGGGCGGCGCTTCGACGCTCGGGGTGAGCGACTACTTGCCGAGCTTCGCGAGCGCCGACTGGAGCGACTGCTCGAACGCCATGCTCGTGTAGGTCGCTCCCGAGACCATCTGGATGTTCGAGCTCTGGGCGCTCAGGAACTCCTGTCGCAGGTAGGGCAGCGACTGCGACATGATGTACTGCGAGCGGTCGGTGTGGTAGGTGTAGCTGCCGCCGAGATCGGTATAGCGGATCGTCTTCTTGCCGCCCGAGGTCGTGATCTTGGCTGTGACGACGACCTGGACGGTGCCCCAGCGGTTCGCCTGAGCCTGGACTCCGGACACCTTCTGGGTCACCGTCTTCTTCGAGGCGGTCTTCGCCTGCGAGCGCGTCGCAGCGACCGCCTGGCCGACGGGGACCGTGATGGCCATGGCACCGAGGAGGGCAGCCAGCTTCGCTCTCATGCACTCGATTCTGGTCTCCCTGGATGAGAGCCCCATGTGAGCTTTCTTAGAGTTCTCTTAGAGCCGAAGTCCCAGGGCTGCTTGGCTCTGTGGACCCCAGACGCCGTTCGGCTTGAGCCCTTTTGCCGCCTGGAAGCGCTTGACGGCGGCCGTGGTGAGCGGCCCATAGAACCCGGTGATCGGGCCGTGGAAGTACCCGAGCCTCGTCAGGTCGGCCTGAAGCTTGCGTACCTCGGTCGTCGTGAGGGTGGTCGGCATGCCGCCCGAGGAAGCCGACGGAGCGAGCGCCGCAGCAAGCGCCGAGGCTGTCATCGGACCCCAGACTCCGTCGACGGTGAGCCCTGCAGCCTGCTGGAACGCCTTGACGGCGGCGGTCGTTAGCGGGCCGTAGAACCCGGTCACGGGGCCCCTGAAATACCCGAGTCGGGTGAGGTCGGTCTGAATCCGCCGCACCGACCGTTTGCTGAGGTGGTTGACCGCCGCAGCGGCGGGCGGCGAGGCCGGAGCGGGCGGCGAGGAGGTGCCGCCTCCCGTCGAGGATGCCACCCACGCCGCCAGTGCCTGGATGTCGCTTGCCGAGAGCGAGCTTCCGAAGGCGGGCATCCCGCCTCCGCCGTAGGTCACCTGGGCCGCCACGACTGCGCTCGAGGGGCGGAGGTCGTCCAGGTTCGGCCCGGCGTTGCCGGTCGATCCCGCGGCCTGGAGGGTGTGGCAGCCTCCGCAACCTGCCTGGGCCCAGACCTGCGCTCCGGTCGCGGCGCCCGCGATCGAGGGGACCGAGAACGTTGCGGCGGCGGATGCAAGGACGAGGAAGCTCTTCGATCTCATGCGTCCACGGTAGGACCGCAAGATGAGCCTCGGGTGAGAGCTCAGTCGTTCTTGCGCGGAAGTCGGACTCGGAAGGTCGTTCCCCGGTCGGGCAGCGAGTCGGCCTCGACCGTGCCGCCGTGCGCCTCGACCACCGCAGCGACGATGGCGAGGCCGAGCCCCGCTCCGCCGCTCGAGCGGGCCCGTGAGGGATCGGCGCGGTAGAAGCGCTCGAACAGGCGCTCGAGGTGCTCGGCGTCCATTCCGGGCCCGGAATCGGCGATGGTGAGCGTCACGGCGTCATCGCGCGAGTCGAGGGCGACCCGGAGCGCGGCGTCCGGGGGCGTGTGCGACCGGACGTTCGAGAGCAGGTTGTCGACGACCTGGCGGAGCCGGTCGCGATCGCCGGAGACGACGCACGGCGTCAGCGATACCTCGAGCGGCCGGTCTGGCTCGAGCGTCCGCTCGGTCTCGAGGGCTTCCGCGACGACTTCGTCCAGCGCGACGGGCTCACGCTCGAGCGGTCGTCCCTCGTCGAGATGGGCGAGGAGGAGCAGGTCGTCGACGAGGAGGCTCATCCGCTCCGACTCGCGGCTGATCCCCGTCATCGACCGCTCGAGGTCATCCGGGCGGCTTGCAGCCCCTCGTGTGAAGAGCTCCGCGTAAGCACGAACGGCGGCGAGGGGGGTGCGGAGCTCGTGACTTGCGTCCGCCACGAATCGCCTCAGCCTGCGCTCGGAAGCCTCCAGTGCCCGCAGCGACCTGTCTCTGGCCGCGACTGCCTCCTCGATGTGCGCCAGCATCGAGTTGAGAGCGAGCCCGAGACGGCCGACCTCCGTCCGCGGCTCCGCACGCTCGACGCGCTGCGAGAGATCGCCGGCGGCGATCGCGTCAGCCGTCTTCGCCATCGCATCGAGCGGTCGCAGGCCGAGACGGACGATCCAGAGGCCGAGGGCCGTCATCGCCGCGAGGACGACTGCCGTGACGAGGAGCTCGATCAGGAGCAGGCGATGAAGCGTGCTGTTGACGTCCGCAAGCGGCGCCGCGATCAGCAGGATCCGGTTCGGCGCCCGGCCCTCGATCGAGGCCCGCACTCGGTAGCTCCCGCCGCCGCTGATCGCCGGGACGGTGAGAAAGGTCACGCGGTCGCCCTCGCTGGTGTTGGCATGCGACGGAAGCTCGATCCTCGCCGGGAGCTTCGGCCCCGGTGCCGGCTTCGTCTGACCGAACCGGGGGATGCATCCCTCGGTCAGGATCGCCTGGCCGAGCCGCCGGACCTGGATGCAATCACCCGGGATCGAGTTGAAGAGCTCCTGGAGGTTCCCGCCGGGGCCGGGGCCCGGGCCTGAGGGGCCGCTGGGGGGGAAGAGTGCGTTCTCGACCCCCGGATGGACGGAGTTGAGCGTGCTGTCGATCCGGTCGAAAAGGAACGCGCGCAGCGCGCTGTAGGTGGCGATGTCGGCAGCGACGAGCCCGACCGCTGCGACGGCGATCACGCCGAGCAGCAGCCGGGCGCGGAGCGAGAGCCGCCGGAGCAAGGCCTACCGCCGCTCGGCTTCCAGCATGTACCCGGCCTGGCGGACCGTCTTGATCAGCGGGGGACCGAACGCGTCGAGCTTCCGCCGGAGGTAGCTGACGTAGGTCTCGACGACGTTCGTGTTCCCGCCGAAGTCGTACCGCCAGACGTGCTGGAGGATCTGTCCCTTCGACAGCACGCGGCGCGGGTTGAGCAGGAAGAATCGCAGCAGGTTGAACTCGGTGGCGGTGAGGTCGATCCGGTTGTCCGAGCGGAAGACCTCGTGACGTCCCTCGTCGAGGACGAGGTCGTCGAAACGCAGGACGTCGCCGGGGAGGTCGCCGGCGGTGCGGCGGAGGATCGCGTGCACCCGGGCGACGATCTCGGCAAGGCTGAACGGTTTGGTCACGTAGTCGTCGCCGCCGGCGCGGAGCGCCTCGACCTTGTTCTCGACACCGCTCTTGGCGGTCAGGAACAGGATCGCGGTCCTGAAGCCGCGCTCGCGCAGGCGCCGCCCGACCTCGATCCCGTCGATGTCGGGCAGCATCCAGTCGAGGACGATCAGGTCGGGTTCGAACTCCATCGTGGTCGAGATCGCGTCGCGGCCGTTGGCGGCCTCGGCTATCTCGAACCCCTCGTAGCGCAGGGCGGTCGCGACCGCGTCGACGATCCCGGGTTCGTCGTCGACGACGAGGATCTTGGCTCCGACGGCCGGGTTCACGGCTCCATTCAGCGGGCTCATGGGGTTCATCGTCTCACCGGGAGCTGTGGGTTTTCTGAGAAACGGGAGGCGAAGACTGTGAGGTTGCTGTGAATCGAGGCATGCATTGGTCGCCGTTCTAGAGGGCGCCAGGCGGGCTCGAGCCGGCCGATGTTCGCTTCCAGATGACCGAGAACCCGGTGCCGCCCGGGGCGAGCGCGCCGGGGGCGGCCTCGACGCCGCTCGACTCGGCTGCGAAGGGTCCGAACGGGCCTGGGCCGGAGGAGGCGCCGGATTCGAGCCGGATGCGCGTCGCCGTCCACGCCGAGTCCGAGATCGACCCGGTGTGGCCCGTCGACGAGGTCGCCCTCGCGCTCTTGAAGCGCACCGTGCCGAAGTCGGTCAGCGGCAGGATGCTCTCGCCGCCCGGCGTGACCGTCGACGGGGCCTCGGCGATCCATTCGGCCGAGGACGTGTCGGGCGCCGCCATCCGAAGCGTCTTCGCGAAGGTCTTGCCGGTCGTCGCGTTGGCCAGTCGGACGGTGACCGTCGAGCCGCTGACGCGAACCGAGGCGGAGATGGTGTCGCCTGCCGACACCCCCAGGCTCACCCTGACCGACGCGGCGGGCACCAGCTCGTACCACGCCGAGTAGCGGACGGTGCCGTTCGCGAGGCAGTCGGCCTCGGTGCCCGTCTGCTCGAGCGCGCCGGCGGCGTCGGACTCTCCGCCGAGGCCCACCCAGAAGGCAGACGCCGTCACGCTCGTCGTGCTCGAGGAGCAGCTCGCGGTCGGCTCGACCCAGGTGCCGCTCACGGAGCTGAAGGTGGTGCCGGTGACGGCGTAGCCCGACCAGTTGGAGCTGACGGCGGTTGCAGCCGACGCCGTTCCCGCACCTGTCGTCGCGACGGCGAGGGCGGCGAGGGCCGTCGCGAGCAGGTTGCGCCTCATCGCGCCACCGCCTCGATGAGGGCGCCGCCCCGCGATCTGAGGACGGCAGCGGCGAGGGCGACGAGCGAGCCTTCGACGAACAGCGACGCGAGTCCGAGCGGCTCCGTCCAGTTGCCGATGTCGTCGGCTCCGCCTGAAAGGCCGACCGTGCGCGAGATCACGTAGCCGCTGATCGCGCCGAGGGGGAGCAGAGTGGCGGCGAGCCAGGCCCGCGTGTCGCCGTCGCGGATAAGGGCGGCGGCGGCGAGCAGGCAGCCGCCGATCAGGCCGAGGTAGAGCCAGCCCTTGTAGGGCTGCTCTCCGAATGTGCCGGGGAGGTCGAGGAGGTGGATGAGGGCGACGCCGGCGAGGGCGGTCACCGCCGTCGCCCTCGCGACTCCGTCGCGAACGGCGGCTGTGAGCGACGGGTCGAGGTGGGCGGGGGGGCCTGAGGACGCGGACATGGAGTTCTCCTTTCGCTGTGATTGACACAGCAAGGATCCGCCCGCGCCCTTGGAGCCCCCTGTGAGCGGCCTGTGGCTCCTCGTAGTGTCCGAACGCCCGATCTGAACAGTCCGCGGACGTGGCCTGCGCGGCCACGTCCGGAGGTCGGGTGTGAAGCGCTAGGAGCTCGAGCCGGGGCTGGAGGAGCCGGGGCTCGAGTGCCCTGCGAAAGCCATGTGAGCTGTGGGTCGTCTCCTCTACGATGGTCCCGCAGTGAACCCGCCCGGCCTCACCTCGCCGTGGCTCTTCGAGCCGCTGGTGATGGCCCTCGCAGCCGCCGCCGCCACGTGCTTCGCGCAGGGGTTCCTGAGGCTACGCCGCCGGGGTCGTGCCGATCTCGCCCCGTCGACCCGCCCCGCCCTCTTCGCCCTCGGGCTCGCGCTGCTCGTTCTTCCGCTCGTCTCCCCGCTCGACCTGCTCGGCGATCGCTACCTGCTCTCCGCGCACATGTTCCAGCACGTCCTGATCGGGGATGCGGCGCCCGCTCTGATCCTGGTGGCGCTGCGAGGCCCGCTGCTCTTCTTCACCGTGCCGCCTACGCTGCTGGCGGCGCTCGGGCACAGCAAAGGCATCAGACGGTTCGCCTCGTGGCTCCTTCGGCCGAGGATTGCGCTCGCCCTCTGGGCGGCCGCCTACGCGGGTTGGCACATCCCGCCGATCTATGACTACGCCGCGGGGCACCAGGTCGTGCATGACCTCGAACATGCGAGCTTCATCGTCGCCGGATTCCTCGTCTGGAGCCTCATCGTCGATCCGGCCCGCCGCTGCGAGCTCTCGCGCGGCCGGCGAATCGGTATCGCCGGCGCGCTGCTCGCGATGAGCACCGTGCTGTCGGATCTCCTCCTCTTCAGCCTGCGACCCCTCTATCCGGCGTACGCCGACCAGGCACACCGGGTCTTCGGCCTCTCGCCGCTCCGCGACCAGCAGCTGGCGGGCCTCGTGATGACGGTGGAGCAGATCGCGACGCTCGGGACGTGCATCGCGATCCTTCTCCTCCCTGAGTTCCGCCGCCGGCGCCGGGCGCGGCCTGTGCCGCTCGCGGCCCCGGCCCGGACCTCGTGAGCGGCCCGTACCGCTTCAGCTTCGAGCCCGTGTTCCTCGTCCTCGCGGTCGCGGCCGCGGTCCTCTACGCGCGCGACGTGCGCCGCTCGTCGCACGAGGAGCGCCCGGGTGGCGAACGCATGGCGGTGTTCGGGCTCGGGCTGGCGCTCGTCGCCGTCCCTGTCGACTCGCCGCTCGAGACGCTGTCGGCGCATTACCTGCTCCTCGCCCATCTGCTCCAGAACGCGCTGATCGCCGACTGGGGCCCACCGCTCCTGATTCTCGGACTCACACGTGCGATGCGTTGCCGGGTTGCCGCCGCCGGCGGGCGGCCGCTCGAGCTCGTCACCCGACCCGTGGTCGCGCTTCCGCTCTGGCTGGTGATCTGGTACGGCGTCCACGCCCCAGCCTTCTACGACTGGGCGCTGCGCAGAGGCTGGCCGTTGACACTCGAGCACGCGCTCCTCGTCGGCGCAGGCCTCGTCTTCTGGTGGGCGATCCTCGGCGAGCCGCGCCGCCTCGAGTCGCTAGGCGTGCTCGCGTATCTCGGCATCGCATTCATCACCGCGCCCTGGCTCTCGCTCGCCTACGTTTTCGCCTCGCACCCGCTCTATCGCTTCTACGCCGACGCCCCGAGGCTCTGGGGCATGTCCGCGATCCGCGATCAGAACCTGGCGGGGATCCTGATGAACGCCGAGCAGACGAGCATCTTCTTCATCGCGTTGGCGTGGATGTTCCTCCGTGTCCTCGCCGAGGAAGAGGAAGCCCAGCGCCACGCTGACGCGGCCTACCTCGAGGTGCATCCGTAGCGACCCGGTAATAGGATGCCGCCGATGCAGCGACGCCTCCGGGACCGGGTCAGGATGCTGATCTTCTTCACGCCGTGGGTGACGGTGCCGCTTGCGCTGCTCGGAGTGGCGATCACCGTCACCACGCCGCTCATCGACTTTACGTCGCTCGGCTGGATCTGCCTGCCGGTCGAGATCGGTGCGGCGGTGGTACTCGCGCTCTGGCTGCGGCCCCGCTACCGCCTCTCGATCCTCGATAGCTCGCCGCTGGGCGTCTTCACGCTGCTGCAGCGGCGCAGCTAGAGGGGACTCCACCTACCCTAGGCGAGCAGGCGCTCGATCGCTCGATCCCAGGTGATCCCGGCGGCGGCCGGGTATCCCGCCTCGCCGTAGCGGCGCGCGGCCTCCTCGTCCGAGATCAGAAGGCCGAGCGCGGCGGCGAGCGGCTCTGCTTCGGGCTCGGTCACCACACCGGTCTCTCCGGCGACGACGAAGTCGAGGGGCCCGCCTGCGTCCGTCGTGGTGACCACCGGTTTTTTGGAGCGGAATGCCTCGAGCGGAACCATCCCGAAGTCCTCGTCGACCGGCGCGTAGTAGACGGCGCGGCAGGTTGCGTAGAGCCGGGCGAGCTCGCGCTCGTCCACCCGGCCGGAGAAGCGCGCCCTCCCGTCCAGCTCGAGCTCGACGGCGAGCCGCTCGAGCCGGCCGCGGTCGGGGCCGTCTCCCACCACGACGACCTCCACGCGGGGATCCAGTGAGGCGGCGCGGAGCAGGAGGTCGACGCGCTTCAAGGGGTCGAGGCGGCCGACCGAGAGGATGAACGGGTCGAAGCGCTCGCAGCGGTAGTCGAGGTCCTGCGGCGGGTGGGGGAGAACCTCGGCCTCGAGACCGGTCGAGCGGCGGAGGCGGCCGGCAACGTTCTGCGATGTCGCGAACAGCTTGCGCGCCGCCCTGAGCGACTCGCGGTCGCTGAGCTCGATCGCCGCCCGGATCTCGCGGTCGGAGAGCGAGCCGCTGAACTGCCCGAGGTCGGTGCCGTCGAGCTCGTAGGCCTGGCGGAGCTGGTGCACAAGCCAGACGACCTTGTTCGGGTGCTCGATCAGGTAGGACGGGAACTTCGTCGCGATCACGAGGTCGGCGGGCGACGAGCCGTCCGGGCCGAGCTCGACGAGGCGCCACATCACACCGCTCGTGACCAGCGCCCGGTTTGGCCAGGTCTGGAACGGCACCGAGACCACGTCGGACTCATGACCCCTCGCACGCAGCTCGGAGGCCAGGCGCTCGGCAAAGATCTCCACCCCGCCGCGCACGAACGGTTCCTGCGGCCGGCAGACGGCGATCCTCATCGAGGCAGCGGATCATACGACCTGCCAGACTCCCCTGTGACCTTTCCAGCCACTGAAGGGGGCAGAAATG
>DATIYE010000054.1:0-4930 GCA_035517795.1 Gaiellaceae bacterium
ATGGATCAGGTCGAGATCAGGCGGTGAGATCTTCCCGGTCTCGAGTACCTGACGGCGCAGCCACTCGAGGAGCCCGTCCCAGTGCGACGACCCGAGCAGGACGACCGGGAACATCGAGGCCTTGCCAGTCTGGATCAGCGTCAGCGCCTCGAACGTCTCGTCGAGCGTGCCGAAGCCTCCGGGAAGTACGACGTATCCCTCCGACGGCTTCACGAAGCACACCTTCCGTGCATAGAAGTGATGGAAGGAATACGACAGGTCGAGGTAGTGGTTGAAGGCCTGCTCGTGCGGGAGTTGGATCCCGAGGCCGACCGAGAGCCCGCCCGCCTCGTGCGCGCCGCGGTTCGCGGCCTCCATGATCCCCGGCCCGCCGCCGGTGATCACCGCCCACCCGCGGCGGGCGAACTCGCCGCCGACCTTACGGGCTGTGGCATAGGAGGGGTCGCTCTCGGGCGTGCGCGCCGATCCGAACACCGCCACCGCCGGCCGGTCGATTTGCGCCACCAGGTCGAAGCCGTCCCTGAACTCTCGTTCGATCCGCGCGATCGCCTCCTCGGAAGGCGTCTCGTGCGCCTCGAGCAGCAGCCGGTCGTTGGTCGCCATTAGAGGCGGTGCTGGGGCACGTAGGCGGCGAACGCTCCGATCAGGAGCAGCGCAGCCGTGCCCGCGTAGAGCACGAACGAGACGATCGCCTTCTCGCGACCTCCTCCGAGCCACAGCCACCTGGTCGAGCGCCACACGGCGCCCCCGTCGAGGATGCCGACGGGGAGAAGGTTGAAGAGGTTGATCGCGAAGCCGAAGTAGGCGAGCGCGATCAGCAGGTTCGAGTGGTCGGCACGGCCGACGAAGTAACAGGCGAGGGCGGCGACGCCGCCGAGGATCGGGCCGGCGATCGCGACGCGGGCGGTCTGCCACGGATTGCCGCGCGTGTACTTGACGTAGGCCCCGAGGAAGGGGATGAAGACGGGCCATGACGGCCTGAGCCCCTCGCGGCCGGCCTCGAGGAAGTGCCCCATCTCGTGGAAGAAGATCAGGAGGACGACTCCGAGCCCGAACTGCCACCCCCAGATCAGGGCGTAGCCGCCGAAGGCGATGAACACGAACCCGAACTTCGCAACCGCCCCGAGCTTTGCGAGCAGGCCGAACAGCAGCGCGAACGGCGCCGAGAGCCTCCTCAGGGCGCGGCGCCAGTCGGTGCCGCGTGGCTGGAGCGGCTCGTAGTCACGCTGGGCGAGCTGGTCGTCCATCTCTCTTGTTGTACTCTCCGACTCGGGTTCTAGCCCGGTTTCAGGAGCCGCGGCCGATCCACTCCTCGCCGCCCTCGTAGACCTCTTTCTTCCAGAGCGGCACCTCGACCTTGAGGATGTCGATCGCGTCCCTGCAGGCGGCAAGGGCGTCGGCGCGGTGGGCGGCGCTGACCGCGATCACGACCGACGGCTCACCGAGCTCGACCCGGCCGACGCGATGGTGGATCGCGATCGAGTGGACGTCGTACCGCTCCTGAAGCCCGGCGGCGAGCTTCGCCATCATCTCCTCGGCCATCCCCTCGTAGCCCTCGTAGTCGAGGTAGGAGACGACCCGGCCTCGGGAGTGGCGCCGGGCCGTTCCGGAGAAGGTCGCGATCGCCCCGGCCTCCTCGGTCGCGACCTCGCGGACGACGGCATCGAGCGATACCGGCTCATCGGTGAGGATGAACGCGCCGCCCGAGACGGGCGGGATGAGGGCGACGACGTCGCCGTTGGCGAGCTCCCGGTCGACCGGCGCGTATTCCTTGTTGACCGCGTAGAGCACCCCTTCGGGCTCGTCCCCCAGGTCGAGGGCGTCCCAGACGTCGGCGACGCGGTCGGCGTCGATCTCGCGCTGCGACCAGCCGGCCCGCTCGCGTAGCCCGGCGAAGAGCCTCACCGTCACACGCACGCAAGTAGCCTACCCTCCTGTGGCTGCGACGGACCAGCGGCTCACGGACTCCGGAATCGAGATCAGGCCGGTCTATACGCCCGACGACGCGCCGGGCGCGGTCGAGCCTCCCGGGATGCCTCCGTTCACGCGCGGCATCTACCGGGACATGTACCGCGGCCGGCCATGGACGATCCGCCAGTACGCCGGCTTCGCCTCGGCCGAGGAGACGAACGCCCGCTTCCGCTACCTGCTCGAGCAGGGGCAGATGGGTCTGTCGGTTGCCTTCGACCTGCCGACCCAGCTCGGGCTCGACTCCGACGACCCGCGAGCCGAGGGCGAGGTCGGCCGCACCGGTGTGGCGATCGACTCGCTCGCAGACATGGAGCTGCTGCTGGACGGGATCCCACTCGACCGGGTCTCGACGTCGATGACGATCAACGCCCCGGCGGCGCTGCTCCTGCTTCTCTACGAGCTCGTCGCCGAACGCCAGGGCGTCGGTTCCTCGGCGCTCCGGGGCACCGTGCAGAACGACGTGTTGAAGGAATACGTCGCGCGCGGGAACTACATCTTCCCGCCGCGTCCGTCGATGAGGCTCGCGACCGATCTCTTCGCCTACTGCGCCGAGCGGATCCCGGGGTGGAACACGATCTCGATCTCCGGATACCACATCCGCGAGGCGGGCTCGACCGCCGTGCAGGAGCTCGCCTTCACGCTCGCCAATGGAATCGCCTACTGCGAGGCCGCCGTGGCCGCCGGGCTCGCCCCCGACGTCTTCGGCGAGAGGCTGTCGTTCTTCTTCAACGCACACAACGACTTCTTCCAGGAGATCGCGAAGTTCCGGGCGGCCCGGAGGCTGTGGGCCCGGATCATGGCCGAGCGGTTCGGAGTGACGAACCCGCGCGCGCTGGCGCTCCGGTTCCACGCGCAAACCGGCGGCTCCACCCTGACGGCGCAGCAGCCGGAGGTGAACATCGTGCGGGTGGCGGTCCAGGCGTTGTCAGCGGTGCTGGGCGGCTGCCAGTCGCTGCACACGAACTCGTTCGACGAGGCGCTCGCGCTGCCGTCGGAGCGTGCTGCCACGATCGCGCTGCGCACGCAGCAGGTGCTCGCCCACGAGTCGGGCGTCGCGAGCACGGCCGACCCGCTCGGGGGCTCGTACTTCGTCGAGGCGCTCACCACCGAGCTCGAGGCTCGAGCCCACGAGCTGATCGTGCGGATCGACGAGCTCGGCGGGGCGGTCGAGGCGATCGAGGCGGGGTGGGTGCAGGCCGAGATCGAGGCGTCGGCGTTCGAGTGGACGTCGGCGGTCGAGGAGCGCCGCCGTACGATCGTCGGCGTGAACGCGTTTGCCGACGGGGGAGAAGGGCCGATCGAGCTCCACCGGCTCGACCCCGAGGGCGAGCGCCGCCAGCGCGAGCGCACCGCCAGGGTGCGTGCCGAGCGCGACGCGGATGCGGCCGAGCGCGCGCTTGCCTCCGTGGGCGCGGCGGCGCAGGGGAGCGCGAACGTCCTGCCGCCGATCCGCGTCGCCCTGGCCGCCCACTGCACGGTCGGGGAAGTCTGCTCCGTGCTCGGGGAGCATTGGGGCTCGTACGACACGGGGCGCGCGTGATCTCGGTCGCGCGCATGTCGATTGGTGATCCCGTCCGGCCGCTCTGAGTTCGGTCTGTGGGACGTATCGCTCGAGTCCTGAAGCGGCCGGCGCTGATGCTGATCGGCGCCTCGGGAGTACTGATCGCGGCCGGGCTCCTCTACGCAGCGGTCGCGGGTCACGGTGCGCAGAAGAGCGTCGCCTATGCGCTCTTCATCGGCGGCGCGGTGATCGTCGTCTTCGCCGGGCTCTCGGGCGGGGGAGCGCGTAGCCAGCAGTGGAGAACCCACGCGACGGGGCGCTACGAGCCCGCAGAGATGCCGTTCGGCGCCGTGGTGATCGGGGTGCTCGTGATCGGACTCGGGGTCGGCGTGCTGAAGCTCTGAGCGGGCACGGGTAGCGTGACGCGCGTGAGGATCCTGCTCGTCTCTCAGATGTACCCGGGCCCCGACGACCCGGACCTCGGCGTCTTCGTGCGGCAGCTCGAGCTCGCGCTGCGCGACCGGGGCCACGAGCTCGAGCTCGCCGTCCTGGACCGGCGTGGCGGCGGGAAGCGCCGGTACCTCGAGCTGCGGCGCAAGGCGGCCGCCGCAGGCCGGCCGGATGTCGTCTGGGCGCACTTCCTCGTCCCGTCGGGGCTGATTGCGACGTCGGTTGATGCGCCGCTCGTCGTGACGGCACACGGCCGCGATGTGCGGAACATCGGAGCGATCCCGGGGATAGCCACCCTCACACGGCGGGTGGTCGAGCGGGCAAGTACCGTGATCGCGGTATCCGGCTATCTGCGCAGGGAGCTCGAGCTGAAGCTGCCCGAGGCACACGGCAAGACGGTGGTGATCGACTCGGGCGTCGACCTCGAGCGGTTCACCGTGACGGAGGTGGAGATCACGGCCGAGCGACCGGCATTCGTCGCGGTGGGGAACTTGACCGAGCGCAAGAACGTCGTCCGGCTTGCCGACGCGTTCGCTGCGCTCGGGCGCGGCAGCCTCACGTTCGTCGGCGACGGGCCGCTTCGCGTTCGACTCGAAGGCCGGGAGCGCGTGCGCGTCATGGGCCGCGTGCCCCACGACCGGGTACCGGCGTTGATCGGCGCCGCCGACGTGGTGTGCGCGCCGTCGCTGGTCGAGCCGTTCGGGCAGTCGATCCTCGAGGCGATGGCCTCGGGAAAGACGGTGATCGCAACGCGCGTGGGAGGCCCGCCGGAGTTCGTCCCACCCGAGGCAGGCGTTCTCGTCGATCCCCTCGACGGGCCGGCACTCGAGCGCGCGCTCGAGGCGGCGTCGGCGTTTCCGGCTCCCAACGAGGCGGCGCGCGCGGCCGCGGCGCTGCACGACGTCAGGTTGCAGGCGGAGCGGGTGGAGGAGGTTCTGCTCCGAGCCTCGCGAGATCGGCGAGCCTGACTTCGATGAGCGGCCGGATCGTCTCTTCGATTCCGGCCTC
>DATIYE010000055.1:0-7350 GCA_035517795.1 Gaiellaceae bacterium
AGCTCGACATCGACATAGCCGAGCGGGGCGAAGACGATCTCGCCGGAACACTCGGTCAGGCGCTTGATCCGCTGGGCGAGGTCGTAGATCGTGACCGACGAGCGCGGGTTGCCGATGTTGAACGCCTGTCCGACCGCCTCGGAGCGCTCGAGGCATGCGAGCACGCCGCCGACCATGTCGGTGACGTAGCACCAGGCACGGATCTGGGAGCCGTCGCCGCGTACAGTCAGGTTCTCGCCGCCGAGCGCTGCCTCGATGAACGCGCGGATCGCGCCCCCGCCGATCTGGCCGGGACCGAAGACATTGAACGGGTGGACCGTCACCGTGGGTAGGCGGAGCTCGTCGTGGTAGGCATGGGCCATATGCTCGCCGGCCAGCTTCGAGACGGCATACGTCCAGCGCGCCTCGCCGACCGAGCCGATCGTAGAGACCTGGCCCTCGCTCACGTTGTAGGCGTGAGTGCCGAAGACCTCGCTGGTCGAGAAGTCGACGAACCGTTCAAGCGTATCGGCGGTCGACAGCGCCGCCTCGAGCGCGTTGTAGGTGCCGATCACGTTGACCCGCATGGTGCGGACGGGGCTCTCGAGCACGGTCTCGACGCCGGCGATCGCAGCGCAGTGGACGAAATGGGTCGCACCGGCCGCGAGCTCCTTGAGGCGTTCGCCGTCGAGCACGTCCGCCTGGTGGAGCGTGAAGTTCCCGTGGCCGGCGAGGTCTGTCCCCGAGAGGGCGTCGCGGTGAAGGTTGTCGACGGCGACGATCTCGTTGCGGTCGACAAGCTCTCGCGCGAGTGTGGTCGCGATGAACCCGGCGCCGCCTGTGATCATGATCCGCTTACCTTCGAGCATCGCGCCGAGTGTAACGACGGCCTATCGTGCGCCCTGATGGATGCCCTGGAACAGGCACGCGCCGAGGCCGAGGCACTGCGCTCGGTGTCGGCAGTCGCGGAGAGCCGTGGGTGGCGCCGGCGGATGTCCGCGGCCGCCGAGCCGCTGGCGAGGGCACAACGCTCCTTCAACGCCGCCGTGCTCCGCCTGATTGACACGCTCTCCGAGCGGGTGGACTCCGCCGCCGCGCAGGCCGGGGAGGCCGAGCGGCGGAGCCGAGAGCTCGAGGAGCGTCTACTGCGGCTCGAGCGCCGGGGCGGCGATGCTCCGCGCACGGTCGCCTCCCAACCCGGGCAAGAGGCTCTTCCCGACTACTTCGCCTTCGAGTCGCGTATGCGGGCCCCGACCGAGGAGGTGCGCGAGCGCCAGCGTCCGTACGTCGAGCTGCTCTCCGGGCGCGCGCCGGTGCTCGACCTGGGCTGCGGGCGCGGCGAGCTGCTCGGGTTGCTGCGCGAGGCTGGGATCGAGGCACGCGGCGTCGACGCCGACGCGGACATGGCCGCCTACGCCTCCGGGGAAGGCCTCGAGGTTGAGCATGGGGACGCACTCGCTGCGCTCGAAACCGTCGAGGACGGCTCGCTCGGCGCGGTGACCGCCCTCCAGCTCGTGGAGCATCTACCGCCGGCCGCGCTGATCCGCCTGTTGGAGCTCGTTGCGGCGAAGGTGCGTCCCGGCGGGATGGTCGTGCTCGAGACGATCAACCCGGTCTCACCGCGAGCTCTCGCGCACTACTTCTCCGACCTCACCCACTCGCAGCCGCTGGTTGCCGAGACCCTCGAGCTGCTCGTTCGCGAGGCCGGATTCGGCGAGGTGGAGGTGCGCTTCCTGAACCCGCCCGGCGAGCGGCTCCGCGAGGTCGAGCTTCCCGCGGGAGCGGAGTGGGATGCCGCACGCTCGGCGCTCACGGCGAATGCCCGGATGATCGGCGAAGCGCTGTTTGCCCCACTCGACTACGCGATCGTCGGCCGCCGCTAAGGTCGCTCCCCATGAAGACTGTGCTCTTCGTCGGTGCCGGACGCCATCAGCGGCGCGCGATCCTCCAGGCGAAGGATCGGGGGCTGCGCGTGGTCGCCGTCGACCGGAACCCGGACGCGCTCGGCCTGCAGGAGGCCGATGAGAGCTTCGTGGTCGACTTCTCCGACGTCGAGGCGGTGCTGGCGGCCGTCGCGGGGGACCAGCTCGACGGTGTGCTCACCGTCTCGGCCGACCGGGCCGTGCCGGTCGTCGCGGCGATCGCGAAGGCGCGCGGCCTGCCCGGGATCGGGCTCGAGACGGCGCACCTGATGACGCACAAGGTTGCGATGCGGCGGAGGCTCGCCGAGGAGGGCGTGCCCCAGCCGCGGTTCGCCGCGCTGAGGACGCTGTCGGAACGGCGTCGCGCTGCGGACGAGGTGGGCTTTCCGGCGGTGCTGAAGCCGGCGGACTCCGGCGGGCAGCGCGGCATCTTCCTCGTCGGGTCGGTGGGTGAGATCGAAGCGCATCTCCACGAGGCGCTGTCGGCGTCGCCGACCGGGGAGGCGATCCTCGAGGAGTACGTCGAGGGCACCGAGATGAACGGGATCGTGATCGCTCGAGGCGGCGAGGCGTGGACGCTGACGCTCTCCGACCGGCTGCGGCCGTCCGGAATCGGGTTCGGGGTCGGGTGGATCCACGTCTACCCGGCAAGCGTGTTCGGCGACCAGCTCGAGGAATCGGAGCGGGTCGCCGCGCACACGGCCCGTGCGCTGGGCCTGCAGACCGGGATCGCGTTCCCCCAGCTGATCGCCGCCGACGACGGACGTGTTGTGGTGGTGGAGTGCGCCGCCCGGATCCCGGGCGGTCAGATGACCGACCTCGTTCGGCACGCGGTCGGGGTCGACCTGGTGGAGGTACAGCTGCGGATGGCGCTGGGCGAGGACCTGCCCGACGAGCTCGTCACCGCCCGGTACCGCCAACCGCTGGCGATCCGCTTCCTCACGGCCGCACCCGGGCCGCTCTCGCCCGGGCGGGTGACGCGAGTCGGGTCGCTCGAGAAGGTGCGAGCTTTTCCCGGTGTGGTGCAGGCCGAGACGTATCTAGTCCAGGGAGAGGTGATCCGACCTGTGCGCCTCGACGGAGACCGCCGCGGCTACGTGATCGCGGTCGCCGAGACGAACCTCGAGGCGCTCGATCGCGCAGAGGCGGCCGCTCGCCTGGTCGAGGTGGAGGTCGAGCCGGCATGAGCTGCGAGTTCAGCCTTGCCCACTACCGGGAGCTGCTGCTGGCGGCGCAGCAGGGCGGATACCGGTTCGCGGGCTTCGACGAGGCGCCCGGTCCGGGAGCACTGATCCTCCGCCACGACGTCGACCTGTCTCTCGGGGCGGCGCTCGCGATGGCAGAGGTGGAGGCCGAGATGGGCGCTTGGTCGTCCTGGTTCCTGATGACCCGCTCGGTGTTCTACAACCTGGACTCGAGCGAGGGGGAGCAAGCAATTGCGCGGCTGCGGGAGCTCGGGGGGCGCGTGGCACACCACGCGGTGTGGCCGAACATCGACCTCGACGAGCGCTTCGAGGCAGTCGTCGCATGGCACAACCCCGATCCGGAGTACATGAGCGCTCCGGTCGACGGCGCGGTGAACGTGATGTCGGCGCCGTGGTTCGATCCGGATCACTACCGCTCCGACTCGAACCAGCGCTGGCGCCACGGCTGCCCACACGAGGCGCTTGCCCGGGGCGAGTTCGAATGGCTGCAGCTCCTGACTCATCCCGAGATCTGGGCGTACGCGGGTGCGACGATGGGCGAGACGATGCGGTCGTTCCTCGACGCCGACCGCGCCGCACGACTCGAGCACCTGCGAGCAGACAGGATCGACCTATGAGCGCCCAACCGTCGATTGGCACGATGAAGTCAGCCTCGATTGAGCTCATCGATGAGCGGGAGCGGCACTTCCGGTGAGGCCGATCACAGTCGTCGTCACGGCCTCGGGAGCCCCCGGCACCGCAGCGCTCCTGCGCGCCCTCCGCGAGAACGGGGAGCGGGAGGTGCGTCTGGTCGGCACCGACATGGGCGAGCGCGCGGTCGGCCGCCACCTCTGCGATGCCTTCCATCTCGTTCCCGCCGGCTCCGATCCATCGTTCCCCGGCGCGATCCGCGAGATCGCCGAGCGCGAGGGCGCCGTTGCGGTGCTGCCGCAGTCGTCGTTCGACCTCGAGGGCCTGGCGGGAGCGACCGACCGCTTCGAGGGGATCGCCGTGCTCGTCTCCTCGCCGGATGCGATCCACCGCTCGAACGACAAGGCCGAGAGCTATGCGTTCCTGCGGCGGATGGGGCTGCCGGCGCCGGACTTCAGGCGCGTGAGCGGCGCGGCCGAGGTGGAGGCGGCAGCGCGCGAGCTCGGGTATCCCGAGCGGCCGGTCTGCTTCAAGCCGGTGTTCTCGTCCGGCTCGCGGGGCTTCCGGATCCTCGACCCGACCGTCGACCGCGCCGACCAGCTGCTGCGCGAGCGGCCGGGCTCGGTGTCGATGCGCCTCGAGGAGGCGGTCGAGATCCTCGCCTCTGTCGACGACCGCACCGAGCTGCTCGTGATGGAGCTCGCGACCGGCCCCGAGCGGACGATCGACGGGATCGCGAACGGGCTCGAGATCGTCCTCGGCCACCCGAAGACACGCGAGGGCATGCGCGCCGGGCTCGCGATGTACTTCGTCACGCTCGCCGACGCCGGGCTGATGGAGCTCGGGAATGCGATCGTGGCCGAGCTCGGGATCGAGCACTTCTTCAACATCCAGCTGGTCGGAGAGCACGTGATCGAGATCAACGCGCGCATCTCGACGATCGTCTACCAGGAGGACCTGAACCTCCCCTACCTCGGCCTCAAGCGTGCAATCGGTGAGATCTCAGACGACGAGCTGCGCTCGCTCGCGGCGCGCATCCGCCCGGGCCGAACCGCCCTGCGCTACTTCGATCAGCTCGAATGGGGCACCTGACTTGGGGCCATGACGCTTCGCGTCACCCACTGCCCGGTCAACGTCGCGGGGATCCCCTGGGAGAACGTGCAGGCGCTGCGGCGCAGGGGAGTCGAGGCTCGGCTCGTCGTCTTCAACCGGGGCAGGCTGCACCCTGAGGCCGACTGGTCGCTCGAACGCCACGGCCCGCTGCCTCGCCGGCTCGCGACACAGTTCTCGGCGCTTGCGAAGCTTCTGCCGAAGACCGACGTCTTCCACTTCTACTTCGGCCTCACGCTCGTTCCACCCTCGCTGCAGTTCCCGATCCTCCGCGCAGCCCGCAAGAAGTGCGTCTACCACTACCTCGGCTCCGACATTCGCGGCAAGCGACCCGACCAGCTCAGGGACGGCAAGCGCGCCGGCGCGGAGATCGTCGGCTCCTATGCAGCGCTGCGTTGGGTCCCCGAGGCCCACGTCGTCCCGCCCGGGCTCGACCTCCGCGACTACACGCCCTCGCCCCCCTCCGACAACCCGAGACCCCTGATCGTCCACGCCCCGTCGAACCGCGAGAGGAAGGGCACCCGCTACGTGGTCGAAGCCTGCGAGAGCCTCCCGGTCGACCTCGACATCGTCGAAGGCGTCCCGCACGATCAAGCCCGGGAGCGATACGCCCGCGCCGACATCGTCGTCGACCAGCTGAATGCCGGCTGGCACGGCGTCTTCGCGCTCGAGGCGATGGCGCTCGGCAAGCCGGTCCTGGCCCACCTCGACCAGGCGACCGTCGACCGCAGCGCCGAGGGCTACGGAGTCCGTCTCCCGATCATCCCCGCCGCGAAGGACACCCTCGCAGACGCCCTGCGCCCGCTCGTCGAGAACCCGCCCCTTCGTCGCAAGATCGGCGCACAAAGCCGCACCTACGTGGAGCAGGTGCACGACATCGATCGCGTCGCCGACCGCCTGCTAGCGATCTACGCTGCGCTGTAGTTGCTAGCCCGCGAGCTCAAGCGTCTCGGTACGCAGTCGGCGATCTACGGCCTCGGGGGAATCGTCTCCCGACTGATCGCCGTCTTCCTGCTGCCCGTCTACACGGTCTACCTGGGCACGGTCGGCTTCGGACAAATCGAGACGATCGTGGCGCTAACGACCGTGCTCGTGATCGTGCTCCGGCTCGGGATCACGAGCGCCTTCTTCCGCTTCTACTTCGACTCCGAGGACCAGGCACGCCGCACGCTCGTCGTCCGCACCTCGTTCTGGTTCACGATGGGGATGGCGACGTTCGGGCTCGCCCTCGGCTGGGTCTTCGCCGGGCAGATCTCGGACTGGCTCAACCTCGACAACGCGTGGCTCGTCCGCGCCGGCTTCGTCGGCCTCTGGGCCCAGATGAACTACGCCCAGATGACCTCGCTCTTCCGGGTCGAGGAGCGGCCGGTCGGCTTCGCGATCGCGAGCGTCGCGAACGTGCTGATCACGATCGGCGCGACGATCGCTCTCGTCGTCGGCTTCCACAAGGGCCCGATCGGCGCAGTGATCGGGAACTTCCTGGGCACCCTCTCGGTCTACGTCGTCCTGCTCGCCTACCGGCGCTACCAGCTCGGCTTCCAGTTCGACCGCCGCCTGCTCCGGGCGATGAACCGCTTCGGACTCCCTCTCGTGCCTTCGGCCCTCGCGCTGTGGGCGATCAACCTGATCGACCGCCTGTTCATCAACGGCTACAAGGGCCAGGCGGAGGTCGGCATCTACTCCCTCGCCGTCCGGATCTCGTCGGTGATCGTCTTCCTGATGACCGCGTTCCAGCTCGCGTGGCCCGCCTTCGCCTACTCGATCCGCGACGATTCGACCGCCAAGCGCACCTATGCCTACGTCCTCACCTATCTCCTTTTCGTGACGTGCTGGATGTCGCTGGCGATCGGCTCGATGGCCCCCTGGATCGTGCACCTGCTCGCCCCGAGCGGGCACTTCCACCGGTCCGCCGAGGCGGTTCCGATCCTCTGTTTCGCCACGGCCGCGTACTCCGGGTACTCGGTGCTCGCGATCGGAATCGGTCGGATGCGGCAGACCCAACTGAACTGGGTGGTGAGCGGCACCGCGGCCCTCGTGAACATCGTGGTCAACATCGCACTGATCCCTGTCTACGGGATGATGGGCGCCGCCGTCTCGACACTGATCGCCTACCTCGTGCTCTTCGCCGGTATGTGGCTACGCAGCCGCCACGTCTACCCGGTGGACTACCAGTGGCGCCGGATCCTGACGCTCTCCGGAGTCGCGGTCGCCCTCACGGCCATCGCCTACTCGCTGCACTCGCTTCCGGTCGCGATCGCGCTCACACTCGCCTACCCGCTCTTCCTGCTGCCGCTCCGTTTCTACCAGCCGGCAGAGCTCACCCGGCTCCGCCGCCTCGCCCCCGGCTAGATGGTTGATCGGTGATTCACGGCGGGCGCCGTGACTGCGGGGTAGCAGGGACCGAGGTTGAGGGTGTCGAAGGTCGGCGGTGTCAATGCTCCGTCGACCAGGAGGCCCACGTGCGCGCCGACCTCGACACCCTCGTGATCGCGATCTATTGCGCT
>DATIYE010000056.1:0-2488 GCA_035517795.1 Gaiellaceae bacterium
GACGATCGTGTGCCCCGCGTTGGGCCCGCCCTGGTATCGGCAGACCACATCCGAATGCTGCGCAAGCAGGTCGACGATCTTGCCCTTCCCTTCGTCGCCCCACTGTGCGCCGACGACGACGGTCGCGGGCACGTACCAGAGTCTGCCTGAGCGCTCGGAGCTCGGCTGAGCCGAACCGTCAGCGAACGAGGGCGAGGCGGCGGCCGACGCGCCGGACGACGATGCGATGACCGCGCCGGCAGGTGGTGAAGCCGACATCGGCGTTGCGCCGGAGGGTCACCTCCACGAGGGCAGAGTCGACCGACAGGTCCCAGCCGTACGTGTCCGACCACCCGTGCCGCTTTGCCAGGCACGCGTCACAGGTCACCTGGAAGCTCGTCGCCTCAGGGCCGACCCACACGTGCTGGCGGTCGATCATGCCAGCTGGAGCTGGCGCGCGTCGCGGCGCGCGAGGTTGGGAGGGCGGTCGATGCGCCGCACGACGAGCTCGTGGCCTGCCCGGCAGCGGACGAAGGCGATGTCGCTGCCCTCGGGAACGGTTCCGCGGACCGAAGCGATGCGGACGGCGTCGAGGAACGAGGATCCCCGCGCGCGCCTACCGTCGAGGCAACGCTCGCAGAGGCACGAGAAGATCGTGGCGCCGGGAGCGATCCAGACGGTGTTCGCTCTCATGCGGCAGCGACCCGGGAGTCGTGTTGCGGGGCGAGGTCGGAGAACTTGGCGAACCGCTTGAGGAACGCGAGCTTCTCGGTGCCGATCGGCCCGTTGCGGTGCTTGGCGAGGATCACCTCGGCCAGCCCCTGGTCATCCGACTGCTCGTTGTAGTACTCGTCGCGGTAGAGGAACATCACGAGATCCGAGTCCTGCTCGATCGAGCCGCTGTCGCGCAGGTCCGAAAGAACGGGACGCTTGTCAGTCCTGCCCTCGACGGCGCGCGAGAGCTGCGAGAGGGCGAGCACCGGCACCTCGAGGTCGCCGGCGAGGACCTTGAGGGAGCGCGAGATCTGCGAGACCTCCTGGACCCGGTTCTCGAAGTTCGAGCCCGAGGCCATCAGCTGGAGGTAGTCGACCATCACCAGGCCGAGGTTCGGCTCGTGCGACTTGAGACGGCGGGCCTTGCCGCGAATCTCGAGGATCGTCGTGAGCCTGGTGTCGTCGACGTAGATCGGCGCCTTGGTCAGCGCGTCGCATGCCTTGACGAGCCGCGGCCAGTCGTCGTTGGTGAGTCGGCCGGTACGGAGCCTCTGCAGCTCGACCCGGCCCTCCGAGCACATCAGGCGCTGGGCGACCTCGATCTTCGACATCTCGAGCGTGAAGATCGCGACCGGGATCCCGTGATGCAGGGCGAGGTTCGCGGCGACCCCGAGCGCGAACGCCGACTTGCCCATGCTCGGCCGGCCTGCGACCACGACGAGATTGCCGGGCTGCAGCCCCGAGGTGAGCGCGTCGACGTCGCGGAAGCCGGTCGGGGTGCCGGTCATCTCGCCGCCGGACTCGTACATCTTCGTGATCTGCTCGAAGCTCTCCCGGACGAGGAGCTCGATGTGTTCGAATGTGCCGCGGATCCGATGTTGGGCGAGGTCGAAGACCATCTGCTCGGCCCGATCGACCAGCTCGGGCGTCTCGCCGGGCCGCTCCCAGCCGAGCCGCTGGATCCCTTCCCCGACGACCGTAAGGCCTCGTAGAGTCGCCATCTCGCGCACGATCTTCGCGTGATGGCCGGCGTTCGAGGTCGCCGGGACGAGCGTCGCGATCTCGCGGATGCGCTCCTTGCCGCCGACCTCGGCGAGCTCTCCGGTCTCGTCGAGCCGGTCGGCGACCGTGATCGCGTCGACCGGGTGCCCGTGCTGGAAGAGGTCGAGAGCTGCGCGGTAGATCTTCGCGTGCGACTCACGGTAGAAGTCCCCGCCGTCGATGATGTCGCTGACCGCCTCGATCGCGTGCGCCGAGAGCATCATCGCTCCGAGCACGTATTCCTCGGCTTCGAGGTTCTGAGGTGGGAGCGGAGCGACGTTGCGGGAAGCCGGGTCCAAAGATGACGGTGCTGCCGCAGACGAGACCATCAGGGCCAAGTGAATCGGTCGCGGCGGGCGTCCGCAACGGTGTGGAAAGCGGCTTGTGGACAGGCGATTCGAGCCGGATGTGCAGGCATGACAGAACATATGTTCCCATGACGGGCGGACAGCGCGGTGGACGAAATGCTCGCTCGCAGCGAAAAGTTCGGCGCGAAATCCACATCCCGGGGATGTGGTGTGGAGAAGCCGCGAAGAAGCTCTCCACAGGGCTGTGGACAACGCCGTGTGACCCGCATCGTTGCGGGCCTGCGCCGGACCGGTCGCTGTGAAAGACCTAGGCGGCGGCGGGCTCGTCGGGGGCAGGTGCCGACGGCTCGGCCTCGACTACCGCCTCGACAGCTTCCTCGTCGGCGGGAACCTCGGCTGCGAGCTCCGCCTCGACCAGAGCCTCGGCCTCGGCGTGCTCCTGAGCG
>DATIYE010000057.1:0-6870 GCA_035517795.1 Gaiellaceae bacterium
ATCAACTCGACGGTGCTCGCGATCGACGGTCGCAGGATGTCGAAGAGCCTCGGCACCGGCATCGACCCGCTCGACGCCGTCCGCAAACACGGGGCCGACCCGACCCGGTACGGGCTCCTCAAGATCACCTCCACCCAGGACGTCCGATTCAGCTGGGGCGCCATCGAAGAGGGCGCGAAGCTCGCAAACAAGCTGTGGAACGTCGCGAGGCTGATCCTGCAGAAGGCCTCGGAGGTCGAGCCGGCTCTCCGCCCGGAGTCGCTCGAGGAGCTCTGGATCGCCGGTCGGATCGAAGAGACGCGCGCCGAGATCGAGGAGCTGCTGCCCCGGTTCGACTTCTCCCACGTCGCAGATGCCCTCTACCACCTCACCTTCGACGACTTCTGCGACTGGTACGCGGAGGCGATCAAGCCGCGCCTCTACGCCGACGACCCGGCCGCGATCTCGACCTCGCTCGGGTTGCTGGAGCGGCTGCTCGCGCTTCTGCACCCGGTGCTCCCGCACGTGACCGAGGAGATCTGGTCGCAGTTCCACGAAAGCCGGCTGATCCTCGGTCCCTGGCCGGACCCGGTCGGCTCGGGCCCCGAGGTCGCATCCGCGATGGAACGCGTCCAGGCTGCCGCCGCCACGTTCCGGCGCAGCGGCGCGCTCGTCCCTCTGGAGGGGCAGGAGAAGCGGATCTTCGGCGCTGTCGTCAAGCCCGAGCGGCACACAGCCGGCCCCGACGGCGCGGTCGAGGCCGAGCGCGAGCGGCTCCGCAAGGAGATCGCCCGCGCCGAGTCGATGCTGGACAACGACCGGTTCGTCGCGAATGCCCCGCCCGAGGTGGTCGAGGCCGAGCGCAACAAGCTCGAGCGGTACCGGCGTGAGCTCGAGGCGCTCGACGCCTGACGACGCGCGCATCGGCGAGAACGTTCGCTGGCTCCAGGCTCTCTCACCATGGCCCCAGGAGTTCGGGCTCAGGCGCATGCGGGCGCTGCTCGCCGATCTCGGCAACCCGGAGCGATCGTTCCCGGCGATCCACGTCGTCGGCACCAACGGCAAGACCTCGACCACGCTGATGGCTGCGGTGCTGCTGCACGCGGCCGGCCTCAGGACGGGCGCGTACATCTCCCCGCACGTTCGCGGCTGGTCGGAGCGGATCCAGATCGACGGCGTCGAAGCCGACCTCGAGCTCGCGCTCTCGCGAGTCCGACCGTACGCCGAGGGAGCGACGCAGTTCGAGGTGCTCACTGCAGCGGCGCTGGCCGAGTTCGCCGACCGGGGGGTCGACGTCGCGGTGGTCGAGGCCGGCCTCGGCGGCCGTCACGACGCGACGAACGTGCTCACGGCGGGGATCGTCGTGCTCACGAACGTCGCGCTCGAGCACACGGAGGTACTCGGCTCCACGCCGGAGGCGATCGCGGCGGAGAAGCTCGCAGTCGTCTCGCCCGGAGCAGTCGTGGTGCTCGGCGAGCCGGAATGGGACGGGGAGGCGCGCGAGCTCGGGGCGGGCCGGGTCGAGGTCGTCTCCCGGTCGAACCTGGGGCTGGCGCGGGCCGCCGCCGAGGCGTTCGTCGGGCGCCCGCTCGATCCGGCCGCGGCCGAGGCCCTCCAGGTGCCGGGCCGGCTCGAGCGCCGATCGGAGCGGCCGCTCGAGATCTGGGACGGCGCACACAACCTTGCCGGGGTCGGCTACCTCCTGGGACGTCTCCCGACCAGGCGCTACACGATCCTCGCTTCGATCCTCGCCGACAAGGACGCCGAGGCGATGCTCCGCGCGCTGACGCCGCTCGGCGACACCTTCGTCGCGACCGCCTCCCCGAGCGCCCGTGCCCTCCCGGCCGCCGAGCTCGCGAGCCTGGCCGAGGGGCTCTTTGCGCGCGTCGAGACCGTTGCGGAGCCGGACGCCGCGCTCGCTCGTGCGCGCGAGCTCGCGGGGCCTGAAGGAGCGGTGCTTGTGACAGGATCGCTCTACTTGCTCGCGGCGCTATCGCTCGATGACGGGAACCCGTAAGATGTCCCGGGCCGGTGGACGCCCGAGCGTCTTCATCTTCGCCGCTGTCCTGCTCGCCCTCTATGTTGGCCTTGCGTTTGCTGCGGGTTGGCTGATCGGACGTTTCTTCCTGTAACCGCCCTCTCATGACGGGGTCGATCTTCACCGGGGTGCACGACTTCTTCCACTCGGGCACGTGGGAGGCGGTTCGCCTCGGCCTGGTCGCCCTGGTCGTCGTCTTCTGGCTCGCCACCGTCTACTGGGTCAACAAGGACGCCCGACGGCGGATCGAAGAGCCGGCATTGATCGTGCTGGCCACGGTGGTGGGGGCGTTTCCGCCGTTCCTTGGGCCGCTGATCTACATGCTCTTCCGCCCGCCGGAGTACCTCGAGGACGTGCGCGAGCGCGAGCTCGAGATCAGAGCGATCGAGGGCAGGCTCGGCGGCGCCGAGGTGAAGTGCAAGGTCTGCGGCTGCACCGTCGAGCCAGACTTCCTCGTCTGCCCGGTGTGCACGACGAAGCTGAGGGCGCCGTGCGAGGGCTGCAACCGCCCGCTCGAGCCCGCCTGGCAGGTCTGCCCGTACTGCGCGACGCCGGTGCCCGTCCAGGAGCCGGTCGCCCTTGCGCCGCGGCCACCGCGCCGCACCCGCAGCACCCGCTGACGGGCCGGTAAGCTCCGCGACCGCATGGCCGTCGAGCAGACGTTGATCCTCGCCAAGCCGGACGCTGTCGAGCGAAGCCTCGCCGGTGAGATCGTCGCGCGCTTCGAGCGCCGCGGGATGAAGCTGCGGGCGGCGCGGCTGCTCGTCGCCTCCCGTGAGCTCGGCGAGGCGCACTACGCCGAGCACCGCGAGAAGCCCTTCTTCGGCGAGCTCGTCGAGTTCATCACGTCAGGCCCCACCCTCGCGTTCGTGCTGGAGGGCGAAGGTGCCATCGCGACTGCCCGAAAGACGATCGGCGCGACCAACCCTGCCGACGCGGACCCCGGTTCGCTCCGAGGCTCGTTCGCGCTCGCGATGCCGAACAACCTCGTCCACGGCTCCGACTCGCCCGAGTCGGCCGACCGCGAGATCGGTCTCTGGTTCCCCGATGGGTTGGTCTGAAGACGCGGCGCGCAACCGCGAGCTCTGGAACAGGACCAACGCCGAGTACACCGACGAGCAGGCGGCCCGCAAGTGGGGGCTGACCGAGGTCACCTGGGGTCTCTGGGAGACCCGGGAGGCGGACGTCGGCATTCTCGGAGAGCTCGCGGGCCTCGACATCGTTGAGCTCGGGTGTGGCACCGCCTACATGTCGGCCGTCTTCGCGAAGCTCGGCGCACGGCCGGTCGGGGTCGACATCTCGCCCGCACAGCTCGATACCGCCCGGCGGATGACGGCCGAGACCGGCATCGAGTTCCCGCTCCTCGAGGCAGATGCCGGCGAAACCGGGCTGCCGGACGCGAGCTTCGACCTCGTCTTCTCGGAGTACGGTGCGTCGATCTGGATCGACCAGGAGCGCTTCTGCGCAGAGTCGGCACGGCTCCTCCGTCCCGGCGGGAGGCTGGTGTTCATGTGCACCTCACCGCTCTCGATCATGTGCGCAAACGAGGAGGAGATGGTCGGTGAGACGCTGCGAAGGCCCCAGTTCGGGATGAACCGGATCGAATGGCCCGACGACGACAGCGTCGAGTTCTGCCTCCCTCACGGCGACCGCCTGCGGCTGCTGCGCCGTCACGGCTTCGAGGTGGAGGAGCTCGTCGAGGTGCAGGCGCCCGAGTCGGCCGCGACCCACCCGTACTACGGCTACGTCACGCCTGAATGGGGCCGGCGCTGGCCCGTCGAGGAGATCTGGGCTGCCCGGAAGCGCGGTTGATCGTCCTCGCGTCCACTTCCCCGCAACGCTCGGCGATCCTCCGCCAGCTCGGGATCCCGTTCGAGGTCGTCGCGCCCGCCTACGACGAGGCTCCTGACGGCGATCCGGTCGAGCACGCGGCGGGAAAGGCGCGCTCGGTTGGCGGGGCAGGCCGCCCCGTGCTGGGTGTCGACACCGTCGTGCGGTGCGGCGGCGTGCAGCTCGGTAAGCCTTTCGGCGAGCTGGACGCAAGGCGTATGCTCGAGGCGCTCTCGGGCACGACCCATCAGGTCGTCTCCGGCCTTTGCTTGCTGGGGGAGGGGTGGGAGGAACTGCGCGTGGAGACCACCCACGTCCGGTTCCGCGAGCTCGCCTCCGGGGACATCGACCGCTATCTGGCGAGCGGGGAGTGGGAGAGGCGCGCCGGCGCCTATGCGATCCAGGGACTCGGCGCCTCGCTCGTCGAGCGGATCGAGGGCGACTACTTGAACGTCGTCGGTTTGCCGGGGTCGCTGCTCGTCGGCCTGCTTGCAGCGCGCTTCCCCGGCGAGTACGGCTTCGGCTAGACCGCCATCAGGGCGACGCCGGCGAAGACCAGCACCGAGCCCGCGAGGCGGCCATGGGAGACCCGCTCGGCGAGCACTCGCCCCGCGAGCAGGGTCGCGATCACGATCGAGGAGGAGCGTACCGCCAGCACCGGAGCGGCCGGGCCGTGGCGAAGGGCGAGCAAGCCGAGGACGAACGAGCCGACGTTCGTTGCGGCGGCGACGAGCGATACGGCGCCGATCTCCTCCCGGACTGCCCGGGTGCCGACGAGCGGCGGATAGACGAGACACGGGCCCGCGAGTACCAGGACGAAGTAGGTGAAGGCGCCGGCATGCTGGATCCCTACCCGGTCGACGAGGGTGTACGCGGCGATCGTTGCCGCGATCGTAACCACGACAACCATCGCGCGGGCATCGCCGCGACCCTCGGGCCCGCGCACGAGCAGGACGCCCGCGGCGACGAGGAGGACGCCGCCGACCTCGGATGCGGAGACCGCGTGGCCGAGCAGCGCCACGGCTGCGCCGAGCGCGAGCACCGGCGCGAGTCCTCGAGTGAGCGGGTAGACGAACGACAGGTCGGTCGTCCGGTAGGCGAAGGCGAGCGCGATCACGTAGAGCGTCTCGAGCAGGGTCGAGGTGAGCGCATAGGGCCATACGGCGGGCTCCGCACTCCACCAGATCACGGCGAACGGCGCCGCGATCGCGACCGAGAGCACGAAGGTCGCAGCGGTTGCGGCTTCGATGTTTCGGGCCCGGGCGACCAGGAGGTTCCAGGCGGCGTGCAGGGCTGCCGAGCCGAGTGCCAGTGTCAGGGCGGGTAGAGTGAGCCGCGGGTCCAGATGGGCATCTTCAACTACTTGACCGGGTTCGGCGGGCGTGACATGGCGGTCGACCTGGGCACCGCCAACACGCTCGTGTACGTCCGTGGCCGCGGGATCGTGCTCAGCGAGCCGTCCGTGGTGGCGATCGATCAGACGACCGGCGACGTCCATGCGGTCGGGCTCGAGGCGAAGCGCATGCTCGGGCGCACGCCGGGGACGATCAGTGCGATCCGGCCGCTCAAGGACGGTGTGATCGCCGACTTCGACGTCACCGAGCAGATGCTCCGGCACTTCATCCAGAAGGTCCACCAGCACCGGTTCGCCCACCCGCGCGTCGTCGTCTGCGTCCCGTCCGGCGTGACCGGGGTCGAGAAGCGCGCTGTCGAGGAGGCGACGCTCTCGGCCGGCGCGCGCCAGGCCTACCTGATCGAGGAGCCGATGGCGGCTGCGATCGGCGCCGGGTTGCCGGTCGCCGAGCCGACGGGGAACATGATCGTCGACATCGGCGGCGGCACGACCGAGGTGGCCGTCATCTCGCTCGGGGGGATCGTCGTCTCGCAGTCGCTACGCGTCGGGGGCGACGAGATGGACGAGGCGATCATCAACCACATCAAGCGCGAGTACAAGCTCCTGATCGGGCAGCAGACCGCCGAGGAGATCAAGCTCGAGGTCGGGTCGGCCTACCAGCTCAAGGAGGAGGTTCAGGCGGAGGTGCGCGGCCGCGACATGCTCACCGGCCTGCCGAAGACGGTGATCCTCTCGAGCGAGGAGGTGCGCCATGCGCTCGAGGAGCCGATCGCGCAGATCATCGACGCGATCAAGTCGACGCTCGACAAGACGCCGCCCGAGCTCGCGGCGGACATCATGGACCGGGGGATCGTGCTCGCAGGCGGCGGCGCGCTGCTGCAGGGTCTCGACCAGCGGCTTCGCCAGGAAACCCACATGCCGACCCATCTCGCCGAGTCGCCGCTGACCTGCGTCGCGGTCGGCTCGGGCCGAAGCCTCGAGGAGTTCGAGGCGATGCGGAACAGCGCGAAGGCCCGTGCGCGCTCGCGGACCCGCAACGGCCGCGGGCGCTACTGAACTCCCGTACGGCGCGTGTGGGCCGGCGAAGCGATTTGTGACGCGCATCACAGATGGTCGGTGACGCCGGCGAACGACATGCGCGGTTAGCCGTCATAGCCTCCTCGACGAAGGTTCAAGTGCATCATCACGGAGGAGCCAAGATGAACACGAACGACACGCGTCGTCGTCGGCGCGGTGCATGCAAGGCGCCCCGGTCCGGGCTGCTCGCCTTCTCGGTCGGGTGTGCGCTTCTCTTCGCAACGAACGCCGCAGCAGGGCTCAAGTACCCGCTGAACGGCGCCGGGGTCAACGCCGAGGCCAAGGCGATGGCTACGTGCCTCACAAAGCTCTCGGCTCACGACGGAGCCCACAAGAGGTTCAGGCTGAGCGCGAGCTTCACGGGCGACGGTCACCCCGCCGTCGTGGCCGGGGCTCTTTACCCGGGGGCCACGATCTACGGGGCCTTCTTCTCTTCGCCAAAGGCGGCCGGCGTTCCGACGCCGGCAGTGAACATCCCCGTGCCTGCCGGGGCGACCGGCAACTTTGGCGGGGCAAACGCGAACACCCGCTACTTCTGGTCCGGGACGCAGAACGTCAACTCGATCAACGACTTCCTGCTCTGCCTCGACCG
>DATIYE010000058.1:0-3603 GCA_035517795.1 Gaiellaceae bacterium
CTGCGCGAGGCGACCGTCGCGTCGACATCGGCCACGTCGCCGTTCGTGACCTCGTCAGGCGTGATGTCGCCGACCTCGATCACCTTCTACGCCCCCGACGACACGTTCACGACGAGCGATCCGACCGACTACCACCTGCGCGAGATCTCCTACCAGCTCACAGGCGGGAACCTCCAGCGGTCTTCGAACGTCAGCTCCAACCTCGCCGGGCCGCCGTGGACGATCCCGCCGCTCGGTAACTGGGTGACGCTCCTCGACGGGATCACCAACTCGGCCGCGTTCACGTACTACGACGGGAGCAATCCACCCCAGCCGACGACGGACCCGGCGGCCGTCCGCAGCGTGGTCGTGAGCGTTTCCGCGGCCATCCCGGGCACGACGCTCACCTACAGCTACTCGGACACCGCGACCCTTCGGGAGACACCCCCGTCGTGAGAAGCCTGCTGCGGAAGCTTCGTGACGAGTCGGGTCAGACGATGATGCTCGTCGTCTTCGCGATCGCGCTCACCTCGACGCTCGCGGTAACGCTTACCGACCTGGTGACGAGCGAGGCGCAGTCGAGCGGGCAGGTCGCCTCGAGCGACTCCGCCTATCAGGCGGCCGAGGCGGGCATCGACAGCTACGCCTCGAAGCTCCTCGACGATCACCTCTACTTCCTGCACTACGTCGCCGACGGCGAGTCGACCAGGGTGTCCGGCAGCCTGGTCACGAGCGAGAACCAGGCGTGGACCGGCGGCATCACCTGGTCGTACCCGTTCGGTCAGGACAACTGGAAGCCGCTCGGAAACGGCTACGCCTACAACCTCGAGATCACCGGCCCGAGCGGAGCGGCGACTCAGCAGCAGCAGGCGATCCAGATCGTCTCGACCGGCTGCCGCTGGGATTCGAGCCTGAACCAGTGCGGCTCCGCGGCCAACTCGGCGAGGCGCACCATCCAGACCCTGCTCCTGCCCTCGTCGGTCGCGAACTTCCAGATGATCGCGAACAAGGCGATCGTGTACGGGTCGGCTGCGACGACGAACGGGAAGATCTACTCGACCGGAACGATCCAGCACGACGGAACCGCGAGCGGGAACATCTACTCCGAGGTCAGCGTCTCCGGCAGCGTCAACCTGATTTCGCCCGGCCCGGGGCAACCGACGGCCACGATCTACACGCCCTCGACGAACCCGACGATCCGGAGCGTGCTGCCGGATCCGATCGACTTCAACAGCTTCCTGACCTCGATCTCCGACATCAAGGGCGCATCGCTCGCCGGCGGGGTCAACCTCGATGCGCGAGTCGGAGGCACACCGAGCGCCTACGAGGTGGTGTTCAATCCGGACGGGACCTTCACGGCCGCGGCCTGCACGAAGGTCGGAAGCTCCGACGTCTCCGAGATCGCCCCGACCTGCGGCGCCGCGCAGACGTTCACGGTGCCCTCGAACGGGGCGATCTACGCGGACGAGACGGTCATCGTCGGCGGCACGGGCGCGGCCGCCTCCACCGTGAACGGCCGCGTCACCGTGACGTCGAACAACAACATCGTCATCGGCAACAACATCAGCTATCAGCCGAACACGAACTCGGTGCTCGGACTCGTTGCGCTCAACAACATGATCGTCGCCTACTGGGCGCCGAACACCCTCTCGTGGCAGGCGGCCACGATCGCCACCACGGGCCAATGGACAGACACGTGCGGTGCGTTCTCGTACCAGTGCGGCACGCACGGGACGATGACGTTCACCGGCTCGACCGCAACCAACAACGGCGGCTCGATGTCGATGTTCACAACGCGCGTCTATGACTACGACCCCAATCTGCTGTGGCTTCTCCCACCGTGGTTCCCCACGGTCGACAAGCCCTACACGGTCCTGATGCAGCGGGAGATCGCAGGGCCCTGACGATCGTGGCGAGCCGCCTGCGTTCTAAAGCGCCAGACGCGCACCGCCGATAGGAGAGAGATGGACCTCGACGGCCTCCTCGTTCGCATCACCGACCTCCGGGCAAGCGACGTCCACCTGAAGCTCGGCCAGCCTCCCGTCGTCAGGCGGGACGGCTCGATCGAGCCCGTGGAGGGCGCAGCCCCGCTCACCGAGGAAGACCTCGAGACCGTCGTGGCGATCGTCACGCGTTCGGTCCCCGAGCGCCACCAGCTGTTCGAGTCGAGCGGCGAGCTCGACATCAGCTACCAGTGCACGGGCACACGGTATCGCGTCAACGCCTTCCGGCAGCGCGGCGCCATCTCCGCCGTGTTCCGGGTGATCCCGACCGAGATCCCGAGCTTCGAGACGCTGCACATGCCGCCGGGCGTGCGCCGTCTCGCCAACGAGCATCGCGGCCTCGTGCTCGTGACCGGTGCGACCGGGTCGGGGAAGTCCACCACCCTCGCGGCGATGATCGACCACATCAACCGCACGCGGAAGCAGCACATCATCACGATCGAGGACCCGATCGAGATGCTGCACCCCGATCGGTCGAGCATCGTCAACCAGCGCGAAGTCGGAATCGACACGGTCTCGTTCGCACAGGCCCTCCGCCGCGCGCTCCGCCAGGACCCCGACGTGATCCTGATCGGCGAGCTGCGCGACTCCGAGACGGCAGAGACCGCGCTCCAGGCGGCCGAGTCCGGCCACCTCGTCTTCTCGACCATGCACACCGTCGACGCGGCCGAGACGATCGGCCGCATGATCGAGTTCTTCCCCGGCGCCAAGCAGCCGATGATCCGCTCGATCCTCGCCGGCGTGCTCAAGGGGGTCGTGAGCCAGCGGCTCCTGCCGATGCCCGAGAAAGGACGCATCGCAGCCGTCGAGGTGATGGTCGTGAACGACCGCATCTCCGAGCTGATCCGCGAGAGCCGCGCCGACGAGATTCCGTCGGCAATCCGCGAAGGCTCCTACTACGACATGCAGACGCTCACCCAGGCGCTGATCGAGCTTACGATCGCAGGGCTCGTCGATCGCGACACGGCGACGGCTGCCGCGCCGAACGCCCACGACTTCCAGATCGCGCTGAGCCATGCGGAGAAGACACTCGCGGCGGAGGCCGAGGAGAAGGCGAGAGCAGAAGCAGAGCGGCTTGCGGCCGACGCAGAGCAGCGGAGGGAGCCCGACGAGCCGGACGGCCGTGAGCTGCTCGGCATCGGGCCCGCACCTTCGGGAGCCGCGTGACGGCGCGGCGCGAGTCGCGCCGCGAATCCAGGGAGCCATGACCGGAGCCGTCGCCGCGCTCGCGTTCGTCCCCGGGCTTGCGATCGGGAGCTTCCTGAACGTGGTCGCAGCGAGGATCCCGGCACACATCTCGATCGTCGCACCGAGGTCGAGCTGCCCCGGCTGCGCCTCCGAGATCGCCTGGTACGACAACATCCCGATCGTCTCGTACCTTGCGTTGCGCGGACGCTGCCGCCAGTGCGGCGGATCGATCTCGGCCAAGTACCCGCTGGTCGAGCTCGTGACTGCGCTCCTCGTCTCGGCCTGCATCCTCGACTTCGGCGTCACCGCGAACGCCGCGATCTCGGCCGCGTTCTGCGGAGCGCTCGTCGTGATCACGGTGACCGATCTCGAGCGGCGGGTCATTCCCAACTGGGTGGTGCTCCCCGCAGCCGTGCTCGTGCTCGCCGGGCGC
>DATIYE010000059.1:0-20678 GCA_035517795.1 Gaiellaceae bacterium
CGTCGCGAATCAGAAGATGACGGAAGCGGTAGGCGTCTCCGACCGGCAGCTGGGGGCGGTCGGGCCGCACGAGCTCCTTGCGCACGAGCCCGACGAGCTCGCGCTCAGCCGGAGCCGGCGGCGTCGAGCGGCTCGAGCAGAACAGTGGTCGCGTTGAGCTTGCCGCCGCCCCAGCCGGGACGGCGCTCGAGCAGCTCGGGCCGCGCGAGGCAGAGAAGCAAGATCGGCGCGTCACGAGAGAGATCCGCGACGTGCTCGATGAGATCGAAGAACGTCGGCTCACCCCAGTGCACATCGTCGAAGAGCACTACGAGCGGACGCTCCCGCGCCGCCGACTCGAGCAGCCTCCGCACCCCCCAGGCGATCTCCTCCGGAGTGGTCGCCACCGTGCTCTCGCCGAGCAGGGCGGCAACCGCCCCGGCCTCCGGAGGCTCGGCCGGCACCGCCCCGGTCCCGCCGAGCTGCTTGACGATCTCGACCACCGGCCAGTAGGTGATCCCGTCTCCGTAGGAGAGGCAGTGGCCCTCGACCACGCGCGCGTCGACGCCGGCGAGGAACTCCCGAACCAGGCGCGACTTGCCGACACCGGCTGTGCCGAGCAGGGTGAAGAGCGAGCAGGCCCGCTGCCGTACCGCGCCCGCAAAGGCGTCCTCGAGCAGCCTCCGCTCGTGCGTCCGCCCGACCATCGGCGCGTCGAGATGTCGTGCGAGGCCGGGCGCGCCGGGCTCGAGGGCGATCAGCCGGTAGGCCCGTACGGGGGCGCTCTTCCCTTTCAGCTCGAGTGGCCCGACCTCCTCGACGGTCACCGCGTCACGCGCGAGCGCGACCGTTCCGGCACCGAGCAGGATCTCACCCGGTGCCGAGGCCGCCTGGAGCCGAGCTGCGACATTGACGGCATCTCCCGTCGCCAGCCGCTCGGCGGTCCCGGTCACGACCTCGCCCGTATCGATCCCGATCCGCCCTTCGACTCTCAGCGACGGCAAAGCATCCCGCATCTCGATCGCGGCCCGCACCGCCCGCACCGCATCGTCCTCGTGCACCACGGGCACCCCGAACACGGCCATTACAGCGTCCCCGATGAACTTCTCAACCGTTCCGCCGTGGCCCTCGACAATCGCCTTCATCCGCTCGAAATACCGCGCCAACACGACCCGCAGCGCCTCTGGATCCTGCGCCTCGCCCAGTGCTGTCGATCCGACCACGTCGCAAAACACGACCGTCACCGTCTTCCGCAGCTCGCGCGACTCCACGGAAGCCCGAAGCGGCGCAGCGCACTCCATGCAGAACTTCGCCCCGGCGGGGTTCTCGTGAGCGCAGGAAACACAGATCGCCATCGCCCTAGCCTAGGCCCGGAACCCTCGCGGGTGACCGGCCCCTACTCGACTTGGGTGACGAGCTCGAAAACCAGGGGGGTGAAGTCCTCGCAGTGGCTCCTGACGCGCCCGATCCGCTCGCGGAACTCCGGCAGGTCCTTCCAGGTTTTCTGCGCCTCGAAGCTCTCCCACGGAGCGAAGCTCATGTAGCACTCGGGCCGATCGACGTCGCGTACGAGCCGGAAGGTGCCGGAGCCTGGCATGTCGCTCGCCCAGGTCACGAACTCGGTCCATTCCTGGACGAACGCATCGATCTCGCCGGCCTTCACGATCCAGGTTCCGTTGGTGTACGTCTCGGTCACGTCGGGCGCGATTCTAGTGCCTGCGCGCGGGCAGGGTCGAACAGCTCGAGCTCGGGTGCAGGCTCGCCGAGAATCGCCCTCGCCACCAGCTCGCCGCAAGCGAAGCCGAGGACGTTTCCATGTCCCGAATAGCCGCCCGCGACCCAGATTCGCTCGCTCCCCGGCAGCCGGCCGGCGAGCGGCAGCAGGTCGAGCGTCTGCCCCCAGAACCCGGCCCACCTGTGCGTCACGGGCAGTGAGCGCCCGAAGAGCTGCGAGGCGAAGTCGTCCAGCTGGTCCTGGATGAACGCGGTGGTCACCTCGACGGAGGTCTGCTCGCTGCCCCGGTCCGTGTCGCGCCGACCGCCGAGGATGAGCCGTCCGTCGGGAAGCTGCTGCCAGTAGTCGTAGCCGCCGCGTGCGTAGTGCGGCCGCGGGTACAGCAGCTCCGGCAGCGGCTCGGTGGCGAGTACCTGCCCGCGAGTCGGCATCACGACCGCGCCGAGCTCATGCGCGAGCGCATCCGTCATTCCGTCCACCGCGATCACCACCGTCTCGACGTCGAACGCATCGATCACCGAGCGGTCGACGGCGGTGTGGGCGACGATCTCGGCGCCCGCCGCCGCAGCGTGTGCCGCCAGCCTGCGCACCCAGAGCGCGGGGCTCAGGGCCCCATCGGCCGGGTGGACGAAGCCGCCGACGAACAGCCTCGAAAGCGGATCGGGAAGGTGATCGAGCCACTCGGCGGCGAAGCCGTCCTCTCGGAGCGCCTCGTACTCGACGCGGAGCCCGGCACGTTCGGAGTCGTCGACCGCGAGGCGCACGCTCCCGACGCGCCGGAGCGCATCGCCGGCGAGGGCAGACATGCCGTCGAGCGCGCGCTCGGTCAGCTCCCACGCCGCCCGTGCGCCCTCGCGACCGAGCAGCGCACGAGCCTCGTCGTAGCCCGGGCAAAGCCCGCGCAAGGCGAAACCGCCGTTGCGCCCACTCGCGCCGCCCGCCACCTCCCGGGCCTCGAACACCCGGACGCGCAGGCCGCCGCGGGCGAGGGTCAGCGCGCATGAGCACCCGGTCACCCCACCGCCGACGATCACCACGTCGGCCGGTCTCGGCGAGGCTCCGGTGACGACGCCGGGCAGAGGCTGGTCGAGCCAGTATGGGATTGTCTTCACGTGCCTCGATCCTACGGCGGCCGCATCACCTCCTGTAGATCCCGGCCCGGCTCTCCACGAGGCCGGCTAGCTCGAGCTCGACGAGCGCTGCCGCGGCCGCGCCGGCCTCCAGGCCGGCGGCGCGGGCGACCTGATCGGCCGTCGAGGCGCCGGCAGCGAGCGCCGCGAGCGCCGCCTGGGCGGCCGCGCCGGGCGGCGCGCCGTCGGGGCCGGGCTCGGGCGGATCGATCCCGATCGCCTCGAGCACGTCGGCCGAACTCGTCACGGGCGTTGCTCCGAGCCTGAGGAGCGCGTTCGCGCCCCTCGAAAGGGCACTCGTGATCTCACCGGGCACCGAGAGCACCTCTCGGCCCTCTTCGAGCGCGAGATCGGCGGTGATCAGCGCTCCACTCCGCTCGCGCGCCTCTACCACGACGGTCGCGAGCGCGAGCCCTGCGACGATGCGATTCCGGGCCGGGAAACGCCACGGTGCGGGCGTCACACCTGGCGGGTACTCGGACACGAGCAAGCCCGAGGCCGCGATCTCGGCCGCCAGAGCCGCGTGGGCACGAGGGTAGTCACGGTCGATGCCGCAGCCGAGCACCGCGACCGTTGCGCCTCCGCCTTCGAGGCAGCCGCGGTGGGCCCAGCCGTCGATGCCGCGCGCAAGACCCGAGACGACCACGACGCCGGCGGCGCCGAGCTCCCGCGCCACGAAGCGGGCGACATGCGCCCCGTAGTCGCTGCACGCCCGCGCTCCGACGACCGCAACAGACGGTCTCGAGAGCACAGCCGGATCGGCGCTGCCGCGCAGGAACAATCCGGGCGGCGGATCATGGATCGAGGCGAGACGACGCGGGAACCCGGAGTCAGTCCGCGGCAGCCACCGCAAACCCGCCGCAGCGAGGCGTCGCAGCTCCGTCTGCTCGTCGAAGGTCCCGAGAAACTGCTCGAAGCGTGCCGAGCGGCGCTCGCGCTCGCTCGCATGAGCGTCGTGAGCGGCCGCGAACATCGCCAGGGCCAGATCGCTCACCGCGGGTTCAGCTCTCCGGGCGAGCGATACGAGAGCGCCTCGGCGACATGTTCCCCGCGTACCTCGGAGGAGCCGGCGAGAGCGGCGACGGTACGCGCGACGCGCACCACACGGGCCCGACCTCGCCCTGACAACGGCAGGCGCTCCACCGCCCGCGCAAGCAGTGCCTCGGCCTCGGCTGTCGAGCTCGAACGACGGCCGGCGAGCACCATCCGAGCCCCCTCCACGCGAGCACGGATGACCGCGGAGCCCTCCCCCGGCTCCGCGGCGAGCTCCACCGCGCGAGGACGCGGAAGCGCCAGCGCGAGGTCGAAGCGATCGACGAGCGCCCGCGAGAGCCGCTCGCGGTAGCGGTCGAGACGCTGCGGCGAGCACACGCAACCGGTTGCGGCGTCGCCGCGGCCGCCGCACGGACAGAGGTTCATCGTCCCCACCAGCTGGAACCGGGCCGGGAACAGGCAGCGTCCGCCGACGCGGGCGATCGCGACAGCACCGTCCTCGAGCGGCTGGCGGAGCGCTTCGAGCGTGGAGCGAGGGAACTCGGGCAGCTCGTCGAGCAACAAGACGCCGTGATGGGCGAGCGTGACCTCCCCGGGACGCGGATTCGAGCCGCCGCCGACGACCGCGGCAGTCGAGGCGGTGTGATGCGGCGCCCGGAACGGCGGCGTCCTGATCAGACCGGCCCCGGGGGCGAGCACGCCCGCGACCGAGTGGATCCGTGTCACCTCGAGCGCGGCCTCGTCCCCGAGAGGAGGCAGGATGCCGGGCAGCCTGCGGGCGAGCATGGTCTTGCCGATTCCGGGTGGTCCCGCGAACAGCAGGTTGTGCTTCCCGGCGGCGGCGATCTCGAGCACCCGTCGCGCGCGTTCTTGTCCACGCACCTCAGCGACGTCTGGCGGCGGCGGCGACCGGTCGCCGCCGGGGGACGGAGCCGGCCGCGGCGGCTCGCCCTCGCCGCGGAAGTAGGCGACCGCCTCTGCGAGGTGATGCACCGGAACGGGCTCGATACCGGCGAGGGCGACCTCGGTCCCCGATTCTGCGGAGCACACGAGACGTTTCGCGCCGTTTCGTCTTGCCCCCTCGGCCGCGACCAGCGACCCTGCGACCGGCCTCAGCCGGCCGTCGAGCGCGAGCTCACCGATCGCCGCGTGGCCGGAGAGACATCCCGGAGGGATCTGGCGGGACGCTTCGAGCAGCGCCAGCGCGATCGGCAGGTCGAACCCCGAGCCCTCCTTCCTCAGGTCAGCCGGAGCCAGGTTGACAGTGATCCGGTGCCCGGGCCATTCGAGCTCGGCCGAGGCGATGCCGCTGCGTACACGCTCCTTGGCCTCCTGGCAGGCCCGGTCGGCGAGCCCGACGATCGCAAAGGCGGGCGCGCCGAGCTGCAGGTGAGCCTCCACCTCCACGCGTCGCGGGTCGAGGCCGACAAGGGCATGCGTAAGGGTTCGCGCAAGCATGTTGTCATAATAGACGACAGTTTGCGACGTGACAGTAACGGATTCATAGGCAGAGCTCGACCGCTTAGCCCACAGTCAGGATCACGACCCGCACGCCGTACTAGGCGCTTCGCGCGACAAGCACGTCTTCGAAGTATTCGCCGGCCCGAAGGCCGGTGCGGCGGTTGACGTGGCGGCGGTAGCGCCCGTCGAGACGTAGCCCGGCCCGCTCGAGTACATCCGGATAGAGCGCCCGCCGGTCGTTCACGACGACCAGCAGGGGCGCGCCTTCTTTAAGCGCAGAGGCCGAGCGCGCCAGAACCGCCGCGACGCCCTCGACGTACCGGCCGAGCGCCTCGCGCCCGGTTCCGGCAGCCGCCGCGCCGAGCTCGCGCTCACGCAGGTCGTCGAGACCGAGGAGCTCGTAGGCGTAGCGGTGCTGCTCGTGGTAGTCGATCAGCCCCGGATACGGAGGCGAGGTGACGACCGCGTCGAAGCCGTCCCCGGTCTCGATCTCCCGTGCGTCGCCGTGCACCACCACCGCCTCGCCGGAGCCGCGTACCCTGGCGAACTCCTTGAGTCGGGCCAGCGTGTCGAGGGTGTAGCGGCGAAGGAAATGCGAGGCCCGCTCGACCGGACGGCACTCGCGTTTGTGCTTGTGGCACCAGTAGGGCTCCCGCTGTGGCCGCGCGGGAAAGTCGAGATCGAAATGCGTGGTCAGGCGTGCCGACCGCGCAGCGCGCGCGAGCACGACCCGCAGCACATCCGCGTGCTCGTAGTCCCCGAGCAGTGACCGGAAACGCAGCAGATCGGCGGCTGCCCCGGCCGCGAACCACTCCGCAACGTAGCCGGTCGGCCGGCTCGCGACACCCTGGCCTCGCTCGAACCGCGCGAGCGCATCGCGCAGGTCGTGCTCGAGCGTGAACGGGTTATGGCGACCTGTCTTGACACGCATCAGCAGGCAGTTGAACTCCGCCAGGTCGACCCCGGTAGCCCCGAGCCCGCTCTCGAGCGCCTGGACGAGCGTCGTCCCCGACCCGGCGAACGGATCGAGTACCCGGCCTCCGGTGGCAGCGTGACGCCGCAGGAGCTCCTCGACGAGCTGCGGGATGAACTTCCCGAGATAGGGATGCAGGCGGTGGACGTGCTTCGTGCGCTCCCGCTCGGGCAGCTCCTTCTCCGACCAGGAGAGCTCGACATCGAGCTCCGCGTAGAGCGCATCCTGGGTCACCGCCATCGCTCCGTTTTCGGCGATGGCCGGCTCCTTCCTGTCAGAACGCTCCCTGAAGGCACTCCAGCCGCCGGCCGCGAACGACGATCACGTCAAAGCGTACGGCCAGGCCCCTGCACTCGCGGTGGAAGGCGAGCCAGGCCTCGGCTGCCTGCCGGACCCGACGCACCTTCTCGGGCGTGACCATCTCGAGCGGATCGCCGAAGCGCGTCCCGGTCTTCGACTTCACCTCGCAGAAGATCACCGTCCGGCCGCGCCGGGCGACGATGTCGAGCTCGTAGCCGGCAACCCACGCGTTCGCCGCGAGAATGTGGTAGCCGCGCAGGCGGTACCACCGCGCCGCCCGGCGCTCCGAGGGGTGCCTAGGCCTCCGCCGTGAGGAGCTCGACGTCTGACTCGCTCCGGTAGCAGAGCGCCTGGAACGAGCGACGGTGGATCTCGCTCGGCCCGATCCTCCTCACGGCCGCGCTGTGGGAGGGCGTGATGTAGCCGACGTGCGAGGCGAAGCCGTACCCGGGATAGAGGGCGTCGACCGTGTGCATGTAGCGGTCGCGGGTGACCTTGGCGACGATCGAGGCGGCTGCGATCGCTGCGCTCTTCTCGTCGCCGTCGACGACGGCGCGGTGCGGCGGGGCGAGCGGCCCGAGTTTGAAACCGTCGACCAGGCAGACATCGGCGGGCTGGCACGACCAGAGCGCCTCCCTGAGCCCCCGCAGATTGGAGCGATGCAGCCCGTCGCGGTCGATCACCGACGGCGGGTAGACCCGCACAGAGACCTGCTCGGCGGCGGCGAGCACGGCGCGGTAGAGCTCCTCGCGACGCTGCGGGCCGCACTGCTTCGAGTCGTTGAGGAACGCGAGCGGCCGCACACGGTGGTCGCGCAGCCTCTCCAGGTCGAACAGCACCCCGGCAACGACGAGCGGCCCCGCAAGGGGCCCGCGCCCCGCCTCGTCGGCACCGGCGATGAACCTGGCGCCGAGCCGCCGGTCGAAGGCGAGGAGCTTGCGACCGGTTCGTTGTGCCACCGCCCGAGGATAGCGCCGCCCGCGGCGCCCACCATCCACCGAAAGGAGAAGGCGCTAGTTCTGTCGCAGCTCGCGGACGCGGGCCTTCTTGCCGACCTTGCCGCGAAGGTAGTAGAGCTTGGCGCGGTTCACGTCGCCGATCGCCGAGACCTCGATCTTGTCGATCTTCGGCGAATGCAGCGGAAACGTGCGCTCGACGCCGACGCCGAAGGAGTTCTTGCGCACGGTGAACGTCTCGCGGACCCCCGCGCCCTGGCGCTTGATCACGATCCCCTCGAACACCTGGATCCGCTGCCTGTTGCCTTCGATCACGCGGAAGTGGACACGCACGGTGTCCCCCGCCTTGAACCGCGGCACCTCGCGCAGCTGAGCCCGCTCGAGCTCCTGAATGATCGTGCTCATAGAGAAACGCCCCGAAGGGCTCCCGCCATGTTACCAGCGTCCACCCGAATCACAGCCGGTCGAAGATCGCCTGGATCGAGATGCGGCCGGGCGGCCAGTACGTCGCCACCACCTTGCCGATCAGGTTCTTCCGGGGCACCGTGCCCCACCGGCGCGAGTCGCACGAGCCCTTGCGATTGTCGCCCATCATGAAGTACTGGCCCGGAGGGATCGTACGCGGCGGGTAGGTGTAGTTGTCCCGGAACTCGGGCTTGATATACGGCTCGTTCAGCTTCTTGCCGTCGATGTAGACGTAGCCGTCCTTCTCCGCCCACACGTCGCCGGGCAGGCCGATCAGGCGCTTCACGTACACGCCTCCGGTGGTGCACTGGATCACCGCCCGCGGCGGTGTGTTGAAGACGACGATGTCGCCGCGTTTCGGGCTCGAGACCTCGTAACAGATACGGCAGGCGAGTACGCGGTCGGAGCCGGTCAGCAGACCTCCCTTCGCCAGGCAGCCGTCGCCGGGGAGCGCACAGTGGAGCGTCGGCTCCATCGAGCTCGACGGGATTCGGTACGGGTTGATGATCCACTGCTTGATCGCGAGCACGATCAGGATCGCGCCGAGGATGGTGACGAGCCAGTCGATCGCGACGCGCAGACCGTGGGGGAGCCCCGCGGTCAGGCGCTCGATGGGGTTTCTCAACGCACATGCTCCTTCCGCCAGCGCTCGATTCGTCCGTGGTCGCCTGACAGCAGCACATCGGGTACGCGCCAGCCGCGGAACTCGGGCGGCCGCGTGTAATGCGGGTACTCGAGCCCGCCGCCGAGCTCACACGAGAAGCTCTCCCACTCGCCGGACCCCTCCGCGAGCGCCCCGGGCAGCCGGCGGGCGATCGCGTCCACGAGCACCATCGCGGGCAGATCGCCGTTCGAGAGCACGTAGCGCCCGATCGAGAGCGAGTCGGTGCAGAGATGCTCGACGATCCGCTCGTCGAACCCCTCGAAGCGGGCGGAGAGGAGCGTCAAGTGTTCCTCATTCGCCAACTCTTCCACCACTTCCTGCGTCAGCTGCCGACCCTGCGGGCTGAGGGCGATGACGGGATGGCCGCGCGCGCCGCTGTAGACGGCCTCGAGTGCAGCGGCGACGACGTCGACTCGGAGCACCATCCCGGCGCCCCCGCCGTAGGGCTCGTCGTCGACGCTTCCGGAGCGGAGCGGCGTCGTGTCACGGTAGGAGTAGAGGCGCAGGTCGAGCTCGCCGCCGAGCACGGCCGCCACGGGGCGCTGCTCCGTGAGCCACGCGAAGGCATGCGGAACGAGAGTGAAGACGTCAAGTCGCAAAGGGAAGTCAGTCGGGGTCGGAGAAGCCGGGCGCGACAAGGATACGCCCCTCCTCGACGTTCACGGCACGGATACAGGCCTCGACGAGCGGCAGCAGCAGGCCGCCGTCGAGCTCGATCGCGTCGTTGGCGGGGCCGGGGTGGACGGCGATCACGCGGCCGAGGTCGCGGCCTCCCTCCTCCACCACGTCCAGCCCGACGAGCTCGAACGCGTAGAACTCGCCTTCGGCTGTCCGAGGCAGCTCCTCGCGGGGGACCTCGAGCGCCGTGCCGCGGGGAACCGCACGGTCGAGACGAATGACGGGCCGCCCGCCGGCGCCCCGTCGGGCGGATACGACCTCGACCTCGACGCCGCCGGCGAGCAGCCGGGCGCCCCGCGTGAACCAGCGCGGATCATCGCTCGGGTCCTCGACGAAGAACCCTCCGTCGAGCCCGTGCGGGCGGCCGACGCGGCCGACGGCGACCGAATCGCTCAATCCGCGATCTCGACGAGCACGCGGCGTCCGTCGCGCGCCGAGCTCGCCCGGACGACCGTCCGCAGCGCACGGACGATCCGCCCGCCGCGCCCGATCACCTTCCCGACGTCGTCGGGAGCGACGTGCAGGAGCAGGACGATCGCTCCGTCCCGCTCCTCGCTCTCGACGCGCACCGCGCCTGGGTCGTCGACGAGCTCGCGCGCGAGATACGCGAGCAGTTCTGCCATCGTCCCTAGGAGATGCCCTTGACCTTGATCAGGCGGGCGACGGCCTCGGTCGGCTGCGCGCCCTTGCCGAGCCAGCTCTTGATCTTCTCGTCGTCGAGCTCGATCGTCGACGGCTCGGTCTGCGGGTTGTAGCGGCCCACGATCTCGAGGAACCGGCCGTCGCGCGGAGAGCGCGAGTCCGCCGCCACCACGCGGTAGATCGGGTTCTTCTTGGAGCCCACACGTGTGAGCCTGAGCTTGACTGCCATACCTCTAGGTTACCTTCGACCCGACCGCCGCTTGTTGCCCTTCCGTTTCTTCGGTCGTGAGCGGCGCTGGAGCGGTGCCGGAGCGGCCGGGCCGCCCGGCGTGCCGCCGACCTCCCCGAGGCCGGGCAGGGCGGGCATCTTGCCCTTGCCCATCTGGCCCATCATGCGCTCCATCATCTTCCGCGCCTCGAGCAGCTGATTGACATCCTGCACCGTCGTGCCCGACCCGTTCGCGATCCGGCGCCGGCGGTGCCCGTCGATCGTGTGCGGGATCGCCCGCTCGCGCGGGGTCATCGAGAGGACGATCGCCTCCACCTGCTTGAGGCGGCTTTCGTCGACGTCCATGTCGGCGAGCTGCCCCATGCCGGGCATCATCTTCAGCACGCCCTGCAGAGGCCCCATGCGGCGAAGCATGCGCTGGGCCTGCAGGAAGTCGTCGAAGGTGAACCGGCCCTTGCGCAGCTGGGCCTCCATCCTGGCCGCCTCCTCGGCGGAAGTTGCCTGCTCGGCCCGCTCGATCAGCGTGAGCACGTCGCCCATGCCGAGGATCCGCGACGCCATCCGGTCGGGGTGGAAGACCTCGAGCGCATCGAGCTTCTCCCCGGTCGACGCGAACATGATCGGGCGGCCCGTGACGCTCTTCACCGATAGCGCGGCGCCACCCCGGGCGTCGCCGTCGAGTTTGGTCAGCACGACGCCGTCGAACGCGATCCGCTCCTCGAACACCCTGGCCACCTCGACTGCCTGCTGGCCGGTCATGGCGTCGAGGACCAGGAGAGCGTTGGTCGGGCTTGTCGCGTCGCGGACGCGCTCGAGCTCGTCCATCAACTCGGCGTCGATCTGGATCCTGCCGGCGGTGTCGACGATCACCGTGTCGAGACGGTCGGCCCGCGCCCGCTCGATCCCCTCGCGCGCAGCCGCAACCGGATCGAGCGTGTCGGTGCGGTACACCGGGACGTCGATCTGGGCGCCGAGCTGCTCGAGCTGGTCGACCGCAGCCGGGCGCTGGAGATCTGCCGCAACGAGCCCGGGCTTGCGGCCCTGCTCCCGGAGTTGCAGAGCGAGCTTGGCGGCGGCAGTCGTCTTGCCGGAGCCCTGAAGACCGGCAAGCAGGATCACCGAGTTGCGCCCGAGGTCGAGCTCGGCCGTGTCCGAACCAAGGAGATCGGTGAGCTCCTCGTGGACCACCTTGACGACGTGCTGGCCCTGATTGAGCCCTTTGAGCACCTCCTCGCCGAGCGCTCGCTCGCGCACCCGCTCCACGAAGGCGCGGACGACGTCGAGGTTGACGTCGGCCTCGAGCAGCGCGAGCCGGATCTCGCGCATCGCGCGCGAGATCGACTCCTCGTCGAGCCTGCCCCGCTTGCGCAGGTCGCCGAGAGCGCTTCCGAGCCTGTCCGAGAGGGTGTCGAACACGAACCGCCAGTCTAGGCGAGCCCCGAGACCCTGACCCCGGCTTCAGGCTTGCAACCCGCCGGCCGCGGACCGCAACAAGATCGGGGTCTGGCACCGGTCTTGTTGCATCCGGGTCGCAACAAAACCGGGGTCCGACCCCGGTTTGTTGCATCAGGTGGGGACCGTCACCATCTTCGTCAGGGTGCGGGTGTTCCCGAACGCGTCCGCGACCGTCAGTTTCAGGGTCGCGGAACCGGCAGCGACTCCGCCGGCGAGCGACATCTTCAGCGTGTGCGTACCCGCCGTGAGCTGCCCGGTCGCCTTCGCGAGGGTCTTCCCGGCACGAGCGAGGCTCGCGCGCGCCGTGACCGTCTCGTTGGTCTTCACCGCGATGACCAGCGAGCGGTTGCCGTTCTTCGTCTTCGTCACGTGCGCCGAGCTCAGGGTCGCGCTGAGTGCCTCCGCCGACGACGTGTCGGTCGAGGCCACACCCGTGAGCCCGATCGTGAAGGTCGCTGCGAAGCCGTCGGCGATGCTGCCGGTGACGGGCACCATGTTCGTCGCGTCTGCCGAGGGGGTGAGCACGTTGTCGTTCTCGTCCGTCGTCGGGTCGGTCTTCGGAGAGCGTGTGTTGTAGGGCGCCGCGCCCGAGAGCACCGTATCGTTGTCGGCGTCGGAGAAGAAGATCTGCGTCGTATAGTTCGTCGCGACGCGGCCCGAGGGGTCGTAGATGCGAACACGGACGTGGATGTGAATGGCCCGACCCGAGTACCAGCCGGGCCAGATCGTCTTGAAGTTCACCTGGCCGGCGACCGGAGCCGGGAGCGCCCCGGAGTCGACGCCGGTCACCTGGTAGCCGCGCAGGAAGTTCTGGCCCGACGTGTTGCTCTCCGCCGTCCCTCCACCCGTCTGCTGCGAGCCCTCGTCGGAGTACAGGCCGTACGCGTTGGCATGCCAGATGTCGACGTGCGCGCCGTTGATCGCGCCGCCGTTCGCCGCGTCGAGCACGTTGATCCTCAGGCTCAGCGGCACACCCGACTGGACGATCCCCGCCGAGCTCGTCGCTGAGGCAGTGTTGCCGCGAACATCGAAGCGCCGCAGCACCTCTTCGATCCAGTACGGCCCCTCCGTCATCGAAGGAGTAACCGCAACCGCAGCGGTCGTCGTCGCAGCCGCAGCCGGGGCTGTGGCGACGAGCTCGCCCAGCGCGGCAAGCGCCCGGGGCGTGACGAGGAGCGCCGCGCCGGCCGAGCCGGCGGCGCCCAGCGCCTGCCGGCGTGTGATCCGTCGTTCCATCGGTCTCAGTGATCCTTTCGTCGTCGGGGAACGACGGTCATGATCCGGGCCGGCGCTGTGAGCGAACTGTGAGGCGGCTGGGCATTCAGTCCGAGACCAGCGCGCGTGCGAAATCAGCGGGATCGAAGGGCCGCAGGTCGTCCAGACCCTCGCCCACGCCGATCAGCTTCACAGGTAGTCCGAGCTCGTAGGCGATCGCAACCGCGATCCCGCCCTTCGCCGAGCCGTCGAGCTTCGTCAGGACGACACCGGTGACGCTGACGGCGTCCCCGAACAGCCGCGCCTGCTGCAGGCCGTTCTGGCCGGTTGTCGCATCGAGCACGAGCAGAGTCTCGTGCGGGGCCCCTTCCAGCCTCCCGCCGATCACGCGCCGGACCTTGGCCAGTTCGTCCATCAGGTTCGTCTGGGTATGGAGGCGTCCGGCCGTGTCGACGATCACCACGTCGCCACCGGCCCCGACGGCGTCATAGGCGACGGCGGCCGGATCGCCGCCGCGCTGGCCGCCGACGAACCGGGCGCCGGCCCGCTTCGCCCAGACCTCGAGCTGCTCCTCGGCCGCCGCGCGGAAGGTGTCTGCAGCTCCGACCGTGACCGACCGCCCGTGCTCGCGGAGCTTCTGCGCAAGCTTGCCGATCGTCGTCGTCTTGCCCGTGCCGTTGACACCGACGACAAGGATCACCGACGGCCTGGTGTCGAGCGCGAGCGAGGGTGGCGGTCCGAAGAGCGTCGAGATCTCGTCGGCGAGCGCCGTCGCGAGATCACCCGCGTCCTGACGAGCCTCGAGCCGCCGGACGAGCTCGGCGGTCGCCTTGACGCCGACGTCCGCCCCGAGCAGCGCCTCCTCGAGCCGCTCCCACGAAGCCGAGTCGTCAGGGTCGAAAGCGGCGACCGCAAGCTGCTCTGTCAGCGCTCTACGCGAGCGCGAGAGCGAGTCGCGGAGGCGGGCCGTAAACCCGCGGCGGGCGACCTCCGTCTCGTACGGTCCCTCGGCGTCCCCCAAGAATTCGGCCCAGCTGCGCGGCATGTGCGAAAACCTACCGCCGGCCTCGAGACGGAGCCGAGAGCCTGCGACGGCCCCGCCTCGAGAGAGCTCAACCTCCGACGGCGCCCTTCAGACGCGATCCTCGCCCGCGACCGTGTAGATCCCGACCGAGACGCGGCGTCCCGCCCACTCCTGGAAGATGTGCCCGAGCTTGGCGGGCAACTCCTGGTCGAACGTCGATTCGGCCGCCTGGGCGCTCTCCGCCGAGTCGAACAGGGCGATCGAGATGAACTTCCCGTCAGGGGAGAAGAGCTCGGTGACTCCCTGGTAGCCGGACAGACCCTCGATGACCGGACGGATGATCGACTCCGCCTCGTCCATCGTGCGCTGGGCGGCCTCCACGTTGACCCCCTCGAAGATCGCAACACGGGCGACCATGAGTTCCTCCTTGTTCGATTGCCAGCTGTGACGCGCAGCATTGCACGTGCGATCATGCGGCTGTGACCGGGGGGGTTCGCGGCGTCAAGGAGGCTGCGTCGATCTGGGCCTGGGCCGCGATCGCAGGTGTCGCGGCGTACGTGGCGCTCGACGTGGTGCTCGTGTTCCTCCGGCCGGAGTTCAGCGTGCTCCACAACGCCGAGAGCGACTACGGGAGCAAGGGTCACTACGGCTGGGTGATGAACGCGAACTTCCTTCTGCGCTGCGCCCTCAGCCTGGTGGTGGTGCGAGCACTTGCGCTCGCCGTTCCGGGAAGGCTGCGGACCGGGCTCTGGTGGCTCGGCGTCTGGGCGGTCACGTCGGGCCTGCTCGCGTTCTTCCCGGACGACCCGGTGGGAACGAAGACCGTCGATCGTGCGGCGAAGGTGCACCTCGCCCTCGCGGCGGTGGCCTTCGTCGCCGTGATCGTAGGCACCCGGATCGTGACGCGAAGGCTACGTCGCGAGCGCGGCTGGAAGCCGGTTGCGGGAGTGCTGAATGTGCTCGCCTGGGGAGCCCTCGTTCCGGTTCTGCTGCTCGGTCGCGCGCACCTGCGCGAGCACTCGCTCGGCGGACTCTGGGAGAAGGTGTTCCTCGGGACGGAGCTTTGCTGGTTTCTGGTCGTCGCCGCCTGGATCGCCCTGGGGAACGCGAATTGATTCAGCGCCGAACGCAAGAAACGCCGCGAGCGGCACTCCGGCATTTCAGCCCCACGTCGTCCGCTAGCCGACGAGGTAATCCGGAACGGCGGTCGACTCCGGCTTTCGGTGCTCCGGGCAGGTGATCTCGACCAGTCCGAGGTTGTCGGCGACGATCAGCCATCCCTCCTTGTGCATGTCGGCCGGCGCGGGAGCCGCGCGGTGACATACGGAGCATCCCCCCATCAAGACGCCCAAGCCGTTGCGGCGTTCCAGGCCGGAACGCCGTTCGACACCGCTCCGCTGCTCCCGGCTCTCGTCTCTCTCCATGCGAAAGACATCGGCTGCGACCGGGAAATTCTTGAGGGCTTCCGAAATCGGCTCGAGCGCCGCTGAATGAGCCGCTCGGTCTCGGTGGGCGGCGCGCCGGAGCGGTCGACGAGATCTGCCGGCCCGTGGCCCCGCTTGACCTCACCGATCCCTCTCCATAGGTGCATAATCGGCGACGTCGATCGAGGAGGTTCGGATGGCTGGTGTCGAGAAACGGGACTTCGATTCGCCCGACGAGAGTCGGACTCCCGACAAGACGCAGGTGAACGTCGTGCGCCTGGGCGGCACAACTGCCGCTCGTTTCACGATGCAGCCGGGCTGGCGGTGGTCGGAGTGCGTCAAGCCCGTGGCAGGAACGGACAGTTGCCAGCATAGGCACCTCGGCGTCGTGCAGGCAGGAAGGATGCGCGTGACCCACGACGACGGCACGGTCCTGGAGATCGGGCCCGGGGATGCCTATGTAATCGAGCCGGGACACGACGCGGAGATCCTGGGCGAGGAGATCTTCGTTGGCTTCGAGTTCCAGCCGCAGGCCGCGGAGGAGTACGCGCGCTAGCAACCCATTTCGTCCAACCTTCGGGATCGCGTGCAACAAATCCGGGGTCTGACCCCGGATTTGTTGCACGCCACATGGGTCGCGCGCCCGGCATGAACGACGCCGCCGCGTGGAGCGTCAGGCGGTCGCAGCTACGGGCGCCTCGCGCGGCAGGCGGCGGGAGACGATCTGCGAGACGCCTTCGCCGCCCATCGTGACTCCGTAGAGGACGTCGGCCGCCTCCATCGTCCGCTTCTGATGCGTAACGACGATGAATTGCGCGCGGTCGGCGTAGGCGCGTAGCAACTCGGTGAAGCGGCCGATGTTGGTGTCGTCGAGCGCGGCCTCGACCTCGTCGAGGAGATAGAAGGGGCTCGGCCTCGAGAGGAACAGGCTGAAGAGGAACGCAATCGCTCCGAGCGCCTTCTCACCACCGGAGAGCAGCGACAGGCGGGTCACCCGCTTGCCGGCGGGTCGCAACTCGACCTCGATCCCGGGCTCGTCGTCCTCGTCCCCGGGCTCGGTGAGGCGCAGCCGGCCCTCGCCGCCCGGGAAGAGGCTGCGGACGACCTCCGCGAAGTGAAGCTCGACCGCCGCGAAGGTCTCCTCGAAGCGCCGCTCGACCGTCGCCGTCAACTCGTTGCGCAGCTTCTCGAGCTCGTCCAGGCTGCGTTCGAGGTCCCCACGCTGGGTCGAGAGCTCGTCGAGTCGCTCCTTCTCTGCCTCGTATTCCTCCTTGGCGAGCGGGTTCACCTGCCCGAGCTGGAGCCGCCGCTTCTCGAGACGCTCGAGACGCACCGTGAGCTCGGCCGCGTCATCCCCCTCGGCGGGCTCACACGCCGCAGCTTCGAGGCGGCGCGTGGCGTCGTCGCGCTCGGCATCGGTTCGAGCCAGCTCGACATCGATCGCGGACAGCCTCTCACCCACCTCGCTCGCCGCCCTCCGCAGCTCGACCTCCTCCGCCCCGAGCCGGCGTAGATCGGCGCCGAGCTCGGTCGACCGCGCCGCCCCTGCCTCAACCCGTATGCGGAGCGGCGCCTCGAAGCGCTCCACCGACACCGCGAGCCCTGCCACGAGTCGCTGCGAGCACGCGAGCAGGCGAACGAGCACGGCCGGGTCGGCGTGGATTCGACCCGACCCTGCGAGCGCGCCGGCTGCCTCGCGGGCCGCCGCCGTCGCCTCAGCAGCCGAGCGCGCAGCCTCTTCGGCCTGTAAGCCGAGCTCGTCGACCTCGGCGGCAAGGGCGCGGCGCCTGGCTTCGAGCTCGAGCAGGACAGCCTCCGCGGTCTCGCCTGCGAAACAGAGCTCACCGCGCTGCGGGTCCCATCCGATCCCTTCCAGGGTCACGGCCGGGGCTTGGGAGGAGAGCAGCTCGGCCAGGGGCACGACGCGGAGCTCGTCGAGGAGGTCGCGCGGATCCCGGCCGACGAGAACGACGACCGAGCCGAGACCGGCGCTCCGAACGCGCTCCACGAGCTCTAGCGCCCTCTCCGCGTCGCCGGCGATGACGGCCGAGGCCCGGTAGCCGAGCGCTGCGGCGATCGCCCGCTCCTTCCCCGGATCGACGTCGAGAGCCGACAGCGCGAGCCGCTCTCCGGACTCGGCGAGAGCGCGCGCGGCCGGCGGCAGCCCCTCCCGCTCGGCGAGCGACCGGTCGAGCGCTGCGAGACGGCTGCGCGAGAGCTCGAGCCGCGCCCGGAGGTCATCGCTCCGGCGCTCCGCCTCATCGGCAACCCGGGCCAGCTGGGCGGGGCTCGAGCCGGCGGGCCGGTCGCTGCGCAGTGCCTCAGCCGACACGGCCTCGAGATCGCCGCGGAGGCGCTCGGAGAGCGTCTCGGCCGCTTCGCGGCGCAGCGCGAGGCGCTCCCCACCCGCCCTGAGGCGGTAGAGCGCTGCCGTCGCACCTTCCCGTCCACCGGCCGCATCGGTCAGCTCCTCCTCGGCCTCGGCGCGGGCGCCGAGCAGCGCCTCGAGCTTCGCTTCGAGATCGCGACGAGCTGCGAGTACCGCCGCGCGTGTGGCCTCGGACTCGCGGCGCCGTTCTGCCAGGCGCGCCAGGTCGAGGGTCGCAATCGCGGCCTCGACGCGCGCCACCTCCTCGCCCAGCCGCTCGGCGCGCTCCGCCGCCGTCGCCTGGAGTGCGAGGGGGCGAAGGCGCTTTCGCACCTCGTCCTCGAGGTCGCGGGCGCGCTCGACCTGGATCGAGACGCGGGACAGCTTGAGCTCGGCGCGATGCCGGCGCAACTTGAAACGGCCGAGGCCGGCGGCCTCCTCGACAAGCGACCGACGCTCGGCCGGCTTCGCCGCAAGCACCGTCTCGACGCTGCCCTGCGAGATCACCGAGCGGAGGCCGCCGCCGAGCCCGACGTCGGAGAGCAGCTCGATCAGGTCGAGGCGGCGCACGGCCGCGCGGTTCACGAGATACTGGCCCTCGCCGCCACGGTGGAGACGCCGCGCCAGCGACACCTCCGCGAACGGCAGCTCGGGCCAGGCGCCGTCCTCGTTGTCGAAGACGAGCTCGACCTCGCAGGCCTCGACCGGCTTGCGCGCGTTGGAGCCGGCGAAGAGGACGTCGTCCGGCTTCTCGGCTCGAAGCTCGTGCGGGCTCAGCGACCCGGTCGCCCAGAGGATCGCGTCGGAGATGTTCGACTTCCCGGAGCCGTTCGGCCCCACCACGACCGCGACCCCGGGTTCGAGGCGTACCTCGACCGGGTCCACAAACGACTTGAAGCCGCGCAGCTTGACCGCCTTCAGGTGCACGCGCGGCGAAGTCTGCCGGTCGGGGCGGACGGGCGGACAGCGCATCCGCCCGAATTTGGTCTGAGGGAACCGGAGGTTCCCCCGCTCTCAAACCTCCTCGATCCAGCTGACCAGGTCGCCGCGCGTGATCTTGCCGACCAGCTCGGGATGGTCGCTCGCAATGTGCGCCTCGGCACTTGCGATCACTTCGTCGTCGGTTGCCCCGCGAACGACCTTGCCGCACTCACATGTGATCTGCTTTGCCATGCCCGCCTCCTTCGTCGTTTGACGAAGCCGTTGTACGGACGGACGGTTGGGACTATGTTGGTGCCGGGTTGGAGTCGACGAGAGTCCAGCTGTGCGGCCGGCTCACCGTCACGGTCGGCGACCGACGCCTCGAGCGTGAGCTACCCGGGAGGCAGGGCAGGCTGCTGCTCGGCTACCTGATGCTCAACCGGCTCCGGACGATGGCCCGGGTCGAGGTCGTCGAGGCGATCTGGCCCGACGGCCACGACGGCGGTCTCGCACCGCTCCTCTCGAAGCTCCGACGCGTGGTCGAGCTCGACGGCCTCCGGGTCAACGCGGACTGGGTCGACGTCGAGGCCGCCCGGGAGGCGCTCCACCGTTCGGAGTCGGCGCTCGCACTCGGCGACCCGCACGGGGCATGGGCTCCCGCTCAGGTGGCGATGTTCACCACGGCCAGGCAGTTCCTGAGCGGCGAGGAGGCTCCCTGGATCGACGAGGAGCGGCGTTCGCTCGCGCGGACGCACCTGGCCGCGCTCGAGGCCTACGCAGCCGCGGCGCTCGGAATCGGCGGCACCGAGCTCGCCGCCGCGGTCCGCGTCGGCCGTAAGCTCGTCGAGCTCGAACCCTACCGAGAATCCGGCTACCGCCTCCTGATCGAGGCGCTCGAGCGCGAGGGCAACGGAGCGGAGGCGATCCTGGTCTACGAAGCTCTGCGCACGAAGCTCCGCGAGGACCTCGGAATCACTCCGAGCGAGCAGACTCAGGAGACGTATCGTCGTCTGCTGCACTGAGGCCTGCGAGGGCCTGCCGTGCGGCCTCCTGCTCGGCGTCTTTCTTCGAACCGCCGCTGCCAACGCCCACCTGGACACCGTCGATCAGCGCCGCCGAGGTGAAGGTACGCTCGTGCGCCGGCCCTTGCGAGTCGAGCAGCGCGTAGCTCACCGACCGCCCCCGGCGGGCGAGCTCCTCCTGAAGCTCCGTCTTGTGATCGACCTTGTTCGTGAGCGCGTACTGGATCCGCGCGTCGAACGCAGCCACGATAGCGCCGGCGGCCGCCTCGAACCCGTGCTCGAGGTAGAGCGCCGCGAGCGCAGCCTCGAGCAGCGCGGCCAGGACGTTCCGGTTGCCGGCGAGCCTGGCAGGCTCGACGCTCTCGGGCCCCGGGTGGTGCTCGAGCAGCCGCTCGCCGAGGCCGAGCTGCTCCGCGATCACCGCGCAGCTCGCCCGCGAGACGACCTGGGAGCGGAGCTTCGCCATCTGCCCCTCGTCGAAGTCCGGGAACCGGTCGTACAGGGTATGGGCGATCGCGAGCTCGAGCACCGAGTCGCCGAGGAATTCGAGCCGCTCGTACGACTCGCTCCGGTCGGCGGCCCAGCTCGAATGCGTGAAGACCGCCGCCGCCCGCTCGGGGGGCAGGTCGGCGATCAGCTCTGCGAGGCCGGGTTTACTGGTGCGACGTGACGTAATCGACAGCCTGACCGACCGTCGTGATCTTCTGCGCGTCCTCGTCGGAGATCTTGAGCCCGAACTGGTCCTCCAGCTCCATGATCAGCTCGACCAGGTCGAGCGAGTCGGCATCGAGATCCTCCTGGAAGGACGCCTCGGGCGTGATCTCGCTCTCGTCGACCCCGAGCTGTTCGGTCAGGACTTCCTTGACGCGCTCGTAGACCTCTTCCTTGGACGCTGCCATGTCACCTCATCGATCGGATTGGGTACGGGGTGGCGAAGCGCGCCGATCATACACAGCCAGCCACAGGGCTGGATCAGCGAGTTTCCTCCGCCAGGATCGCATCCGTGCGCTGCTGCTCGCGTCGAGGCAGCCGCTCCGAAAGACG
>DATIYE010000060.1:0-41542 GCA_035517795.1 Gaiellaceae bacterium
TGCTCGGTCAGGACTTCCTTGACGCGCTCGTAGACCTCTTCCTGGGACGCTGCCATGTCACCTCATCGATCGGTTTGGTTACTGGGTTGGAAAGCGCGCCGATCATACACAGCAGACCGGAGTGGTTAAAGGCCATCCGGCACGGCGACCGGCGCCTCCGGGCGATGCTGCCGTTCGGGCAGCCGCTCGGCGAGGCGCTCCACCACGCGGTGCTCGACGCCCCGGGAGGCGAGCTCGATCGCGTTCGAGATCGCGCGCCGCCCGGAGTTGCCATGGGCGATCACCGCGAGCCCGCTCAGCCCGAGGAGATAGGCGCCGCCGTACGTGTCGGGGTCGAGGCGGGCGCGGACGCGGCGGGCCGCCGGACGGATCAGCAAGCCGCCCAGCTTTCCGGTTGCGGAGGCCGAGATCTCCTCACGCAGCAGTTCGAGGAGCTCCTTGATCCCGCCCTCGAGCAGCTTCAGCGCGATGTTCCCGGTGAAGCCGTCGGTGACGACCACGTCGGCGGCGCCGCGGAGCAGGTCGCGCGCTTCGGCGTTGCCGGCGAAGTTGACGCCCTCGGCCTCGCTCAGGAGCCGGTGAGCCTCGAGCGTGAGCTGGTTGCCCTTCTCGGGCTCCTCGCCAATCGAGAGCAGGCAGACGACGGGGTCGGGCACGTCGAGGATCTCCCGTGAGAACACCGAGCCCATGACCGCGAACTGGGCGAGGTGCTCGGGACGGCAGTCTGCGTTGGCGCCGCCGTCGATCAGGAGCGAGACCCCGGCGCGCGTCGGCAGCGGCAGACCGATCGCCGGGCGGAGCACCCCCGGGAGGCGCCTCAGGTACATGAGCCCGGCGGCGAGCACGGCGCCGGTGTTACCGGCCGAGACGACTGCGTCGGCGCGGCCGTCGGCAACGGCGCGCACAGCGCTTACGAGCGACGAGTCGGGCTTGGCGCGCACCGCCTCGGACGGCTTCTCAGCCATGCCGATCGCCTGCTCGGCGACGACGAGCTCGAGCCCGCCTGCATCGATCCCTGCCGGGCCGTGGAGGATGACGTCGATGCCCGTGGCCGCAGCGGCCAGCGCTCCGGCGACGACTTCCTGCGGCGCGCGATCTCCCCCGAGCGCGTCGACTGCGACGCGAGTCATGCGCTCGGTGTCCCTAGCCGAAGCGGAGCGGCTCGATCTCGCGGCCCTTGTAGGTGCCGCAGGTCGGACAGACGCGATGGGCGAGCTTCGGCGAGTTGCACTGCGGACAGGTGTTGACCCGCGGGGCCTCGAGGGAGTGCGTCGCCCGGCGCTTGTCGCGCCTCGACTTGGAGGTCTTTCTCTTCGGGACGGCCATGGGGCGGCAAACAGCGTAGCTAAACGTCCTCGCGTAGCGCCTCCAGGGCGGCCCAGCGCGGGTCGGTCGTCGTCTCCTCGTGCTCGTGCGGATGGTCGTTGAGGTTCTCGCCGCATTCGGGGCAGAGACCGGCGCAGTCGGGCCGGCAGAGGATCTTGTCGGGAAGGGCGAGCGCGACGGCGTCGCGCGCCCACGCCGAGACGTCGAGGCGGTCGTCGACGACGTACGGCGTCCGGAGCTCGTCGTCGTCCGGGGACGAGGCCTGGTACTCGCGGGCTCGGATCGGGACGTCGAGCACGGCGTCGCCGAGGCAGCGATAGCACGGGCCGTGCAGCCGTGCATCGAAACCCAGGGTGAAGACGGTGCCGGTGACGGCGCGCGAGATCGCAAGCCCGGCAGGGACCAGCTCCGGAACCGGCAGGTAGCGCTGGCCTCCGAGCTCGAGCGCCTCGAGCTCGACATCGAGAGTCTCGCGTTGCTCCTCCCCGGGTCTGAGCTTCACCCGGCGCAGGTCGAAGCTCGTCATCCGGCCAGCGTAGCGCCGACCTCGACCGCGCTCAGCTCTCTAGTACGAGAGCTCCTCGGCCTCGGGCGCGAGCACGTCTTCCTGCGAGCGCTCGTGGAGCCGTTGCCGCCCGCGCCGGACGGCGGTGAGGAACTTGTCGAGGTTCGACTCGAGCGTGGCGAGGATGCCGTCGGCCCAGTCCTCCATCTCGAGCCTCGTCTCGCGGGCCGAGCGACGGGCCTCGTCGATGATCTCCTGGGCCTGGCGCTCGGCGAGCTTGACGATCTCGGTCTGCGAGGCTTCGCGCACGGCCTGCTCGCGCGCCTCCTGCAGCAGCCGGTCCTGCTCACGCTTCGCCTCGGCCAGCATCTCCTGGCGCTCCTTGACGATCCAGCGGGCCTGCTTGATCTCCTCCGGGATCGTGGCCCGCATCTGGTCGAGGATGTCGTAGATCTCCTCGCGATCGATGCGAACCTGGTCGGTCAGCGGCATCGCCTTCGCGTTGTGCACGAGATCGTCGAGCTTGTCGATGAGAACGAGAACGTCCATTGCGGTCTCGGAATCCTACTCCTGAGCGTTGAGTGGAGCGCCGCCCAAGGCGCCGGGGAAGAGCTCCTTGAGCCGGAGGGCGACGGACTGGGGAACGAGTTCGTCGACTTTACCTCCGAAGGCGGCGATCTCCTTCACTCCGCTCGAGGAGACGAAGCTGACCTGGGGGCTGGCCATCACGTACATGGTCTCGATGTCGGGTGCGAGCGTCCGGTTGAGCTGGTTCATCTGGAACTCCCACTCGAAGTCCGAGGTCACCCGGAGTCCCTTGACGATCACGGTCGCCTCCCAGCGGCGGGCGAAATCGACCACGAGCTCCTTGAACACGTCGACCTCGACGTTCGGGATGCCGGCAACGGCGTCGCGGACGAGCTCGACACGCTCCTCTATCGGGAACAGCGGCGATTTGTGCCGCGGGTTACGGACGACCCCGACGACGAGGCGGTCGAAGATGCGCGCTGCGCGGGCGATCACGTCGACATGGCCGTTTGTGACGGGGTCGTAGGAGCCGGGACAGATGGCGGTGATCACAGCTGGAACAGGGTAAGGCGCGCAGAGCCGTAGCGGCGGGAGGTACGTACGCTCAGCCCCTCGAGAGAGGGCTCGACAGCGGCGGGTGTCTGCAGAACCGCGAGCCCGTCCGGTGCGAGCAGGCGCGCGAAATGGGGCGCGAGGCGATCGTAGGCGTCGAAGTCGTACGGCGGATCGGCGAGGATCAGGTCGTATCGACCGCGTTCGGTCGCAAGGGCCCGCTCCGCGTCCTGACACAGCACGACCGCGGTTAGCCCGAGCCTCTCGAGGTTGGCTGCGATCGTGCGGCACGCCTCACGAGAGCTATCGACGAACAGGCAGGGTCCGGCACCGCGCGAGAGGGCCTCGATTCCGAGGGCTCCCGAGCCCGCGTAGAGGTCGAGGGCGGTCGCGCCGTCGACGGGCCCGATCAGGTTGAACGCCGTCTCACGCACGAAGTCCGAGGTCGGCCTGGTCGTCCGGCCCTTCGGCGCGTCGAACCGCCGCCCCCGCAACTCGCCCGCGATCACGCGCATCGTCGGCAAGCTAGGCGAGATTGGCGAGATCGGCGCCCGCGAGGATCGCGTCGGCCTCATCCTGCCAGGGGCCCTCATGCTCGACCAGCTCCGAGGCGAGGTCGCGGGCGCGCTCGAGGAGCTCGCGGTCGGTGCGCAGCCTCGTGAAGCGAAGGTCGCCGAAGCCCGACTGGCGCGTGCCGAGAAGCTGCCCCTCCCCGCGGAGGTCGAGATCGCGCTCGGCGAGCTCGAACCCGTCCGTCGTCTCGACGAGAGCTTCGAGCCGAGCCTGCGCCGCGTCGGTGAGCTCGAGCTTGGGTCGTGAGATCAACAGGCAGTACGACTGCTCGGCGCCCCTCCCGACCCGGCCGCGCAGCTGGTGGAGCTGGGCGAGCCCGAAGCGGTCGGCCTCCTGGACGATCATGATCGTCGCGTTCGGAACGTCGACACCGACCTCGATCACCGTCGTCGCCACCAACACGTCGAGCTCGTGCTCGCTGAAGGCCCGCATCACCTCCCGCCGCTCCGCAGCCTTCAACCGTCCGTGCAGCAGCCCCACCCGGTAGCCGGCCAGCTCGGCTCGCCGCAGCCGCTCGGCCTCGGCCTCGGCCGCGCGCGCCAGCCGCCTCTCCGAGACCTCGATCAGGGGGCACACGACGTAGGCCTGCCGGCCCGCGTCGAGATGGACGCAAAGGCGCGCATAGGCGTCGCTCGAGCGCTCGGCTCCGACCCACGCGGTAACGACGGGCTTGCGGCTCGCGGGCGGCTTCTCGATCTCGGTCACGTCGAGCTCTCCGAATACGGTCAGCGCGAGCGTGCGCGGAATCGGTGTCGCCGTCATGTGCAGGACGTGCGGTCGCAGCTCCGACAGCGCCTGGCGCTGCTCGACGCCGAACCGGTGCTGCTCGTCGACCACCGCCACCCCGAGGTCGGCGAAGACGACGTCCCGCTGGATCAGCGCGTGGGTGCCGACGACGATCTGGGCGGCGCCGGACGCGATCTCGTCGCGGGAGCGCTTCGTGCCCCCGCTTCCGGTCAGGAGCAGCACCCGCACGCCCAGCCTGGCGCAGATGCCCTCGACGGTCAGGAAATGCTGCTCGGCAAGCGTTTCCGTGGGCACCATCAGCGCCCCCTGCCGCCCGGCCTCGACCGCTCGCAGGAGCGCATAGAGCGCGACCACCGTCTTGCCCGAACCCACGTCGCCCTGGAGCAGCCGCTGCATCGGGCCGGCGCGCTCGAGATCGCGGTCGATCTCCGCGAGCGCCCGCTCCTGGTGCTCGGTCAGCTCGAACGGCAGCGCCTCTCGATAGCGGGCGATGAGCTCGCCGGGGGCCGGCAGCGGCCTCCCGGGCTCGCCTTCGACTCGCGACCGGAGCACGGCGAGCTGAAGCGAGACGAGCTCGTCGAACGCGAGCCGCTGCCGTGCGAGCTCGGCCTCGCTCGGATCCGACGGGAAGTGGATCGCCGAGAGCGCGTCGCGCCGGATCGGGTGGTGGACAACTGCCGGTAGCGGGTCGAGGACGTCGTGTGCATGCAGCTCGAGCGCCGCACGCACGAGCTCTCTCACCCGCGTCGAAGGCACCTGCTCGCTCGCGCGGTAGACGGGGGCGTAGTCGGCGGTCGCGCGCGCCTCGCCGAGGTCGTAGGAGCGGACCTCGAACCCGTGCGGCGAAAGCCGCCCCCGCAGCCGGATCTCGACCCCGGGAGTCAGCTTGTCGGCCAGCCACGGCTGGTTGAACCAGTTGGCCGAGATCGATCCGGTCGAGTCGGCGATCCGGGCCGTGAGGATCGACAGGCGCCGCCTCGGCCGGCGCAGCCTCACCGACTGCACGACTCCCGAGATCGCCACCTCCTCGCCGCTCCAGAGCTGAGAGATCGCGACCTTGTCGGCGGCGGACTCGTAGCGCCGCGGCCGGCGAAAGAGCAGATCGCGGATGGTGAGCAGACCGAGCGCCCGCAGCTTGCGCGCCAGCGAAGGACCGACGGCGGGCAGCGTCTCGAGCGGCAGGTCGAGGCGCTCGGGCCGCCCGAAGCCCCGTGGGCGGAGCTCACCGCCCTCGCGGGCCGGGCTTGAAAGGCCGATCTGCGCCGAGGTCGCGCTCACTCGTCGTCGAACCAGAACAGCCCGAGCGTCCCGGGGCCGGCGTGCGCGCCGACGACGGCCCCGAGCGCGGTCACGACCTCGACCGTCGCCCGCGGGCGCGACTCCCGGACGATCCGCTCCAGGGTCGACACCCTTTCAGGGGCGGCGGCGTGGGCGAGCCCGACCCGCAGCGTTGGCCGGTCCTCGGTCGCCTCGTCCAGGAGCGCTCCGAGCTCCTCCAGCGCCCTCTGGCTCCCCCGCACCCGCTTCAGCGGCACCACCTCGCCGTCGGCAAGCCCGAGAATCGGCTTCACGCTCAGCAGCGTGCCCGCAAGAGCGGCGCCCCGGCCGATCCGGCCGCCCCGCGCGAGGTACTCCAGGGTGTCGACGGTGAACAGGAGCCCGTGCGAGGCGAGGTACCGGGCGACGAGGGCGTCGATCTCCTCGTCGGTCGTTCCCCGCTCGAGCCGGCGCTGGACGGCGAGCGCGAGCATCGCGACGGCCGCCGACACCGTCCTCGTGTCGATCACGCGCACGCTCTCACCCACGGTCGCGGCCGCAGCGACGGCGCTCGCATACGTCCCGGAGAGCGTCGAGGAGAGCTGTAGCGAGAGGATTCTGTCGTAGGCGGGCGCCAGCTCCTCGTAAACGGAGAGAAAGTCGCCGGGAGTCGGCTGGGAGGTGGTGATCGACTCCGACGGGTCCGCGAGCGCAGCGTACAGCTCGGCCGGGCCGAGATCGACGTAGTCGCGCCGGCTCGAGCCGCCGACGTTCACGTACAGCGGCACGGTGCGCCAGTTCCGAAAGCGCTCGGGGCCCTCGGGGAAGTCGGCCGTCGAATCCAGCACGATGGCGGTGTTCTCCTGGGTCAACGTCACGCGTGAGACCTCGTCGCCTGGAGGATCGCGTCGACGATCTGGTCGAGGCCGTCGTCCTTCATCACGCACGAGGCGGCGCCGGCAGCCAGGACGTGGTCGCGCTCCTCGGGCGACACGGAGGCCGTGAGGCAGATCACCCGGCTCTCCGGCGAGGCGAGCAGCACGGCGGTCGTGGCCTGGGCCCCGTCGAGGCCCGGCATCCGGTAGTCGATCAGGACGACGTCGGGCCGGAGCTCGCGGCAGAGCTCGACGGCCTCGGCCCCGCCTTCGACGGAGCCGACGATCTCGATCTCCTCACGCAGGCCGAGGAGGAGCTCCATCGTCTCGCGAAAGAGCTGATTGTCCTCGACGAGGACGACCCGGGTCGGGCTCACGAAGCTGAGCTTACGAGAGGCTCCGGGCGCTACTCGGCCGAGAGCAGGAGGGCATACCCGGGCTGGCCGCCCTCGTGCACCTCGAGCTCGATATCCGGATGCGCGTCGGCCACCTCCGCCAACAGGCCCCCGAGGGGCTGACTCTCCTCTCCGGCGAGCAGGGTAAGGATCCCGCGAGGGCGCTCGAGCAGGCGGTCGACGACGGCGCGCGCGACCTCGTCGAACGATTCGCCGCCCACGACCGGGACGCCGTCGGCCAGCCCGAGCCACTGGCCTCTACGAATCGCAACGCCGTTGGTCTCGACGTCTCGCGACGCGATCGTCACGGCGCCGGTGCCGACGCGCCCGGCCGCCTCGGACATCGCGAGCACGTTCTCCTCGCTCGAGGCGCCGGCGTCGAAGGCGACGGCGGCGGCGAGGCCGGCCTGGAGGGTCTCGGTCGGCACGACCGAAACCGGGCGAAACGCAGCCTCGGCTGCGTGCTCGGCGGTCAGAAGGACGTTGCGGTCGTTCGGGAGGATGATCACCTCCTTCGCGCCGCTCGCCTCGAGCGCGGCGAGGAGCTCGGAGGTAGAGGGGTTCATCGTCCGGCCGCCGTCGACGACGTGCACGCCGAGGCTCTCGAAGATCTGACGATTGCCGAGCCCCGTGGCGACCGCGACGACCGCGCACGGCCCGTCCTCCGCCCCCGGGACGACGCTCAGGAGCCGCCGTTCGCGCTCGAGGGTCTGAGCGTGCATGTTCGCGATCTCGACGCCCGCGATCGTTCCGCGCGCGACTCCGAGCGAAAGTGCCGCTCCGGGGTCGTCGGTGTGAACGTGCACCTTGAGCGCCGTCGGGTCGCCGACGACGAGGATCGAGTCGCCGAGCGGCTCGAGGTCCCGCTCAAGGACGTCTGCATCGAGCCGGTCGCCCTCGACGACGAAGGCGGTGCAGTACCGGTACTCGGACAAGTGCTGGTGCACCGATTGGACGCTCGGCCCGGCCTGCGCCTGGGGAGGAGGCGGTGGCAGCGGCTCGCCCGCCGCCGCGGCGGCGATCCCACGGACGATCTCGACGAGCCCGGCGGCCCCGGCATCGACCACGCCGGCCTCCGCGAGCACGGGAAGCATCTCGCGCGTCCTGACGACGCAGTCGTCGCCACGCGCCACGAGTGCAGCGAGATCGCCGCCCGCGTCGGCCGCCTCTGCGAGCTCGCGGATCGCCGTCAGCATCGTCCCCTCGACCGGCTTACGCACGGCCCGGTAGGCGGCGTCGCTCGCCGACCGCAGAGCACGTCCAAGACCGTCCGAGACGGCGAGGGACTCGGCGGCGCCGCGGACGATCTGGGAGAGGATGACGCCCGAGTTCCCCCGAGCGCCCATCAGCGCTGCCCGGGAGACCTCGTGCGCGAGCACATCGCGCTCGTCGGCTGACGATTCCTCGAGCGCCTCGACCACCGCGCGCACGGTCAGGGCCAGGTTGGTGCCCGTGTCGCCGTCGGGTACGGGATAGACGTTGAGGTCGTCGATCCGGCTCTGGGAGGCCTCGATCCCCGCCAGCGCGCCCCGCGCGATCTCGAGTACACGCTCCCTCATTGGGCAACCTTCGGTCGCCCAATGAGTATCCGCTCAGGCGCCGGCGAAGCCGGCACCTCCGCTCTGGTCGCCCCCGTCGAGACTGCTTCCCTCTGCCAACCTCCGCTTGGACGGCTCATGCCGACACCTTGACATCCTCGACGAATACCTCGACCGCCTCGACCGTCAGTCCTGTCAACCGCTCGACGTCGTAGGTCACCTGCGAGCGGACGGTCGCAGCCACCTCGGCGAGGTTGAGACCGTACTCGACGACGACGTGAAGCCCGATCCGCATGCCGCCCGCGTCGCCACCGATTGTGATCCGGCCACGCCGAAGCAGCCTGCCGACCCTCGACCGCGTTGTCACTCCGACGACGCCGTAGCAGCGCGCGACGGTCTCGGTGACGATGTCGGCGACCACGTCGCGCGAGATCGTGATCGAGCCGCAGGAAGAGGCGACTGTCAGGTCGGGCACTGCGCCCCTTAGACGGCGCGAGAGGGGCGACGGTTACTGCTCGGGGTACGTCAGACGGCCTTCTGAACCCGGCCGCCCTTCAGGCAGCGGGTGCACACGTACGCTCTGCGGGCAACGCCGTCCACCATCATCCGGACCCGCTGGAGGTTCGGATCGAAGCGGCGGTTGGTCGCCACCATCGAGTGCGACCGGTTGTGGCCGAACGCGGGCTTCTTCCCGCAAACCGTGCAGACCTTGGACATCGGCCGCTCAGGGTACCGGATCATGCCCGCGCGCTGGCGCGGAGCTGCGCGAATACATCGGCCATCTCGAGCGCCGTGCGTACGGCCTCGGCGGCCCGGTCGATCCGAGCTTCGGCCTGCTCGGCGTTCTCGACCGTGAGCACTCCGAAGGCGACCGGCACACCGGTCTCGATCGCCGCCAGCTGCAGCCCCGATGCCGCCTCGGCCGCGATGTAGTCGAAGTGCGGCGTCTCACCACGGACGATGGCGCCGAGCGCAACGACACAGGCATACCGCCGGGTCTTGGCGAGGGCCATTGCTGCGAGCGGGAGCTCGAACGCGCCGGGCACCGGCATGATCGTGACCGCGTCGGAGGCGACCCCGGCCTCCTCGAGCGCCTCGATCGCGCTTGCGAGCATCCGGTTCGTGAGCTCCCCGTTGAAGCGGGAGATCACGACCGCCACCGAGCGCCGCTGGCCGCTCGGCGTCCCCTCGAGCACCGTGTAGCCGTCCGGGACGTCGATCTCCCCGGCTGCGTGCTGGACCTCGCCGCTGTCGGGCACGTCCTCGATCACCGCCGCGCTCTCGGGCTGGGGCCACGCCGCAAACGGATCCTCGGAGAGCTCCTCGTCGGCGGACGCCGCCTCGCCCGAAGGCTCGTCCTCGGCGGCTTCCACGGCCTCCTCGACGTCCTCGGGAGCGAAGACCTGGGTTGGCTCGAGCGGAAGCGCGACCGCTCCTGCGACCTCCGTCGCCTGCTCGGCCGGCTGGCCGCTCTCTCCTGCGTCTCTCGTCTCGTACTCGTTCATGTCGCTCATGGTTCCTTCTCTGCTTCGAGGTCGAGGTTCCGGATGCCCTGGTGATGCAGGCGGTGCCCGAGCTTATCCCGCTTGGCGGCCAGATAACGCCGGTTCTCATCGTTCGGCTCGACCTCGATCGGCACCTGCTCGGTCACCTTGAGGCCGTACGCCTCGAGACCCGAAACCTTCTTCTCGTTGTTCGTGAGCAGACGAATCGTGCTCAGGCCGAGGTCGGCGAGGATCTGGTTACCGATCCCCCACTCCCGCTCGTCGGCGGCGAAGCCCAGCGCAAGGTTGGCGTCGACCGTGTCGAGCCCCTCTTCCTGGAGCTCGTAGGCCTTGAGCTTGTTCAGGAGACCGATGCCGCGGCCCTCCTGGGCCATGTACAGGAGCACCCCGCACGGCTCCTTGCCGATCAGCGCCAGCGCCGCGTCGAGCTGTTCGCCGCAGTCGCAGCGCAGTGAGTGGAACACGTCGCCGGTCAGGCATTCGGAGTGCACGCGGACGAGCACGTCCCGGGCCTCCTCGACGTCGCCCTTCACGAGCGCGACGTGATGCTTGCCGGTGAGCGACTCGCGGAAGAGGACGGCCGTGAACTCGCCGTATGCCGTCGGCATGCGCACGGTCACCTGGCGCTCGACGAGCTTCTCGTGCGCTCTCCGGTACTCGACGAGGTCGGCGACGGTGATCATCTTCAGCCCGTGCCGCTCGCAGTACGGGATCAGATCCGACACCCGGGCCATCGTCCCGTCGTCGTTCATGATCTCGCAGACGACCCCTGCCGGGTTGAGGCCGGCGAGCCGCGCAAGGTCGACGGCCGCCTCGGTCTGGCCGGTGCGCTCGAGCACGCCCCCCGGCTTGGCACGCAGGGGCTGCATGTGGCCGCCGATGCTGAGGTCGGAGGGTCTCGTGTCGGGTGCGATCGCGACCTGGATCGTGTGGCTGCGATCTGCGGCAGAGATCCCGGTCGAGATCCCCTCGCGCGCGTCGATCGGGCTCGTGTACGCGGTGCCGTGGCGCATCTCGTTGCGCTGCGCGATCAGCGGCAGGCCGAGGCGGTCAGCGCGGGCCTCGGTCAGGCAGAGGCAGATCTGACCTCGGCCGTAGGTGGCCATGAAGTTGATCGACTCTGGCGTCGCGAACTGCGCGGCGATCACGAGATCGCCCTCGTTCTCGCGGTCGGGGTCGTCGACGACGATCACCATGCGACCCTCGCGGATCTCCGCGATCGCGTCGTCGATCGTCGCAAACGGCGTCGTGGTCGCCATCGGCGAAGGCTACTCTCCGCCGACCAACAGCCGCTCTACGTACTTGGCGAGGACGTCGACCTCCAGGTTCACGAGGCGGCCGGGCTCGAGCTCGTCGAGAGTCGTGGCAGTCAAGGTGTGAGGGACGAGGGCGACCGCGAACCCGACCTCGTCGAGAGCTGCCACCGTCAGGCTCGTACCCTGGACTGCAATCGAGCCCTTCTCCACCGCATAGCGCAGGATGTCCATGGACGCGTCGATCCAGACGCGCCTCCCCTCGCCCTCGGCCTCGACGCTGCGGACGACACCGACGCCGTCGACGTGGCCCTGAACGTAGTGGCCGCCGAGCGGCTCGCCGGCGCGAAGCGACGGTTCGACGTTGACACGCTCGCCGGCGACGAGGCCGCCGAGCGACGTGCGCGAGAGCGTCTCCGGCACGGCGTCGAACACGATCCGGCCGTCCTCGACCGCAACGGCGGTCAGACAGCAGCCGTTCACCGCCACCGAGTCGCCGACCGCGGTCGCGGCCGCCGTCGCCGGCGCTTCGATCTCGAGCCGGACACCGCCGTTCCGTCCGGAGATCGAGAAGGCCCGCCCTACCTCCCGAACGATCCCGGTGAACATCCGGCTCAGGCTAGACGAGCGCCGACGCCTCGGGGGCTCTACTCCCCGTAGGCCAGCGACTCGACCGTCTCGCGGACGAGCATCTCGAGATCGCCGCGGTCGCCGGGGAAGGCGTTTCCGAGCGCGACGAGCAGCTCTTCGACCGCCGAGCGCTGCCCGGGAGCGAGCTCATCGGTGCCGATCTCCTCGATCCGCTTGCGCAGCTCGTCGTTGCCGAGCGAGCGCATGAGCCACTGCGAGAGGAGGCTGACGATCTCGTCGTCGGTGCGCTGGTGCTCGGGTCTCGACGACATCCGACCTCCGTCAGGGCTCCTGGAAATAAGCTTCGAGCAGAACGTCCTCTCCGACCAGCCGAGCGCTCAGGTGGGAGAGAGCCAGCGGGGATCGTAGCCGCGTCAGGAGCGAGGGACCGTCCCCATCCGCGGCGACCGGCGCCACGAAGAGGAGGAGCTTGTCGAGCAGCCCCGCGTCCGCGAACCCGGCGGCGAGCGTCGGACCGCCTTCGAGCAAGAGCGACTGCACTCCCTCTGCAGCCAGAGCGCGAAGCTCCTCATCGAGTGGCCCGGCTCGCAGCTCGAGCTCCGAGCCCGCGGGAAGCGGCCCCCTGCCGAAGGCAAGCCGGCGGGGCTGGCCACGGGGCACCTCGACCTCGCGGGCGTCGAGCCGCGGGTCGTCGGCGCGCACCGTACCCATCCCGACGGCGACGGCGTCGGAGACGGCACGGAGCTCGTGCACGACCCTGCGGCTCTCTTCTCCGGAGATCCACCGTCGTCCGGGGACGGCGACCCGGCCGTCGAGGGTCGCCGCCACCTTGTAGGTCACGAACGGCCGGTCGCGCGAGACCCACACGCGCCAGGCCTCGTTCTGCACCCGGGCCTCCCACGCGTCGAGCACATCGACCTCGACCCCGGCGGCACGCAGCGCCTCGATCCCGCCGGCGGCCTCCGGATTCGGATCGCGGGCGCCGACGACGACGCGCGCGACGCCTTCGGCGACGATCCGCTCGGCACACGGCGGTGTTGTTCCATGGTGCGCGCACGGCTCCAGGGTCACGAAGAGCGTCGCGCCGCGCGCGGCATGCCCGGCGACGTCGAGCGCGACAACCTCCGCATGGCGACCGCCGCGCTCGGTCACCCCCTCGGCGACGACGTCGCCGTCGAGCACGACCACAGCTCCGACAGTCGGCTTCGGATAGGCACGACCGGCCGCCTCCGCGGCCAGCTCGAGCGCGCGCGCCAGGCTCACGCACGCGATCCTAATTCGCAGTTCGGCGGGTTAGGCTCCCGCCGATGAGGCCGCGGTTCCGCGAAGGGGAGATCGTCAGGGTCGCCCGCGCTCCCGGCGGCTCGGTGCTGCAGGCCGGAGAGGAGGCCGTTGTCGACGAGATCGCCGGCCCGAACGAGGAAGGCACAGGCTGGGTGCTGACGCTTCGCGCCCCCGGCCGGGACTCGCTGCTGCTCGATGAGGGCGACCTCGAGCCCACCGGCCTGGAAGAGGATGAGCAGGGTGAGCGCGTCCCCCTCGGTGCCGGTCCCTCGGCCGAGGATCTGCAGGACCGCCTGGAGCTGCGCCTGTTCACGGAGATCACCGACGGGATCGAGGCCGTGCGGGTCGCCGAGTCGATCGAGCACGAGCTCTCCGATCTGCTCGGGGGCGTGAACGCGACGATCGAGGCCGAGCGACACTGGTCCGAGCCCTACAACTACGAGCTCTGGGTTGAGGTTACCGGGCTCGGCGACCCGGTCGAGGCGCTGCAGATCCTCGCCGAGGCGGGCGGCGAGGGATGGCTTGCGTGCCGGGACGACGGCTGGCGCTGCGATCTCGTCTGGAGCTCGACCCGTGATCCCGACGCGATGCTCGTCGTCCCGGAGGTCCACGCCGCCGAGGTCTCGTTCGTTCCCTGGTCGAGCCCGGCCCGCCGTCCCGAGTCCCGGCGACCGCTCGTCTCCGTTCCTCTGCTGGATGATCTAGACAACCAGGCGGGCGACGAAGAACCCTGACGTACCGTGTCGGTGCGGCGTCGTGAGCAGGAACTCGGGCCTCCTCGGGTGCGCGTACTGAGGCCACTCGCCGCCGAGGTCGTCAGCCCGAAGACCCGAGGCATCGACGACAGCCTCGTTCTCGTCCGCGTTGAGGGTGCACACCGAGTAGACGATCGTGCCGCCGGGCTTCGTCCGCTCGGCCGCCGCGAGCAGCAGCTCGAGCTGAAGCTCCGGGAGCGGCTCCGACCGCCAGCGGAGGTCGGGCCGCCGTGCCAGGACGCCGAGCCCCGAGCAGGGGGCATCGACGAGCGCGCGGTCGAAACCGTTCTCGTCGAGCTCGCGAACGTCCGCGTTCACGACTCGGACGTCCCCTCTGCCAAACCGGCGGACGTTCTCCTCCAGCTCGCGCGCCCGGCCGGGATGAACCTCGACCGCGGTGACCTGCCCGCGGAGCATCGTCGTCTTGGCTCCGGGTGCGGCACAGGCGTCCAGGATCCGCTCGCCGTCCAGACTGCCGACGACGAGCCCGGCAAGCTGCGAAGCACGGCTCTGCCACATCCACCCGTTCGTGCCCGGTGCGAGCTGGCCGCGCTCGACGAGGTAGGCACCGGGGACATCGGTCGGCGTTCCGACCGGGATCGACGAGCGGACGACGAGCTCGGCAGGCTCGTTTTGTGCACGCATCAACGCAAGCGCCTCGTCGGAACCGAAGTCACGGGCCCAGACGTCATGGATCCAGTCCGGATACGACTCCGCGAGCGCCCCGGGCGGCAGGGATGCGACGAGCGGAGCGAGGCCAACCGCCAGCTTGCGGGCGACGGCGTTCGCGAAGCCGGTTGCGTGCGGTAACCCGGCCTCGCGGACGAGCTCGACCGTGTCGTTGACGACCGCATGCGGAGGCGCGTCGCTCCAGGCCAACTCGTACGCGGCGATTCGCAAGGCGGCGAGCACCGGCGGGTCGAGCTTTGCGGCCGGCCGGCTCCCGAGCGTGTCGATCCCATGATCGATCGTCCGCCTGCGCTGCACGGCGCCGTAGGCGATCCGCTGCGCGAGCGCCCTGTCGCGGTCGTCGAGATCGGCGGCTGCCGACGCGAACGCCCGATCGGCATATGCGCCGTCCTCGAACACCCGACGCACGACGCGGAAGGCGGTGCGGCGCGCAGGCGCGATCATGCGCGGAGACCTCGGAGGAACTCCTCGTATCGCATCCGACGGCGCCCTTCGGGCTGAACCTCGAGCGGCACGAACCCGCTGTCGTCCAGACGGGCGCGCCAGATCGTCACCCGCCGGCCGTGCATCTCAGTCCAGGCCCCGATGTGCGGAGAGAGCGCGCGGACCCTGCGCCAGGCGTCGATAGGGTCGTCGAGGTCGAGCTTCCGGTCGGCCGGTCGGATCTTCTCGGCGTAGGTCGCGCCGTCCTCGGGCTGGAGGGTGAAGCTCGGCGCCGGCAGCACATCGACGAGCAGGCGCGCAGCCACCTCCGCAGCGCGGGCGAGCACTGCTCCGGTGTCGTCGTCGGGCCTGATCGGAAACGCCTCCTGCGCTGCGATCGGGCCGGCGTCGAGCTCCTTCACGGTCTCGTGGATCGTCACCCCGGTCACGTCGTCTCCGGCGAGGATCGCGCGCTCGACAGGCGCTGCGCCACGCCAGCGAGGCAGCAGTGACGGGTGGACATTCAGCCACAGCACGCCCTCGAGTAGCGGTTCGGGCACGAGCAAACCGTAGGCGGCGATCACGACGGCGTCGACGGGATCGGTCGGGAGCTCGGGCCGCTCGGGCTGAAGTACCGGGATGCCGAGCCGCACCGCGGCGACCTTGGCCGGCGGCGGCGCGAGCTTCCGCCCGCGGCCCTGCGCCGCATCGGGGCGGGTCAGGAGAAAGGTCACGTCGACCTTCGCGGCGAGGCGCTCGAGCACGTCGGCGCCGAAGGAAGCTGTCGCGGCGACCGCGACCCGCATGCTCTACCTGAGGACGGTCTGCGGACGGAGCCGACCGAGGGCCTGCCTGCGGTGCTCGCCGTCGGTGCGGTCGATGATCAGGACGCCGTCGAGGTGATCGATCTCGTGCTGTACCACCCGGGCGCCGAGCCCCTCGAGCTCGAACCGGACCTCGTTCCCGCTCGGGTCGACGCCCTCGAGCGTGACGCTCGTCGGGCGCTCGACGGGGACGCGCACGCCTTCGAGCGAGAGGCAACCCTCCTCCTCGGTTGCAGTCTCAGGCGAGGGATCGACGAGCTTCGGATTCACGACCGCCTTCGGGCCGTCGTCCTCGAGATCGAACACGAAGAGACGCTGGAGAATGCCGATCTGCGTCGCCGCGAGGCCAACGCCCTGGGCGTCCCGCATCAGCTGGATCATCCGCTCGGTGAGCGCCATCAGGTAGTCGTCGAACTCGGCTACCTCCTTCGCCTTCATCCGAAGCGCGGCGTCGGGGTACTGGCGGATCTGGGCGAGCGCAGTTCGCCGGATGTACTCGCGCTCGCGTTCGAGTTCAGCCTCTCTCGCCTCGCCGTCCACCTCGTGCTCGTGCTCGTGCTCGTGGTCGTGGTCGTGACCGTGATCGGCGAGGTCGTGATCGTGATCGTGGTCGTGCGGGTGATCGTGTGCTTCTGACACAGTGGTCACAAGTGTGCCAGGCGTCGAGAAGCCGGGCCCGGAGGCTCTGCCGGGTGTTCGCCGCGACTGTTGGAGTCCTCGCCGCCGTGCTCGCCGGGTCGACAGACTCGGCTTCGCCCGCCCGGTCGACGGCGACCGGGCAGCTCGGGTTCCTTCCCCTCGCCGAGACCGGCCTCGCCCGGACCAGGCGCGTCTTCTGGAATCCGTCACTGCACTGGTACGACGAGCGGCTGCCCGCTACGTGGGATCCGGCCAGGCCGCTTGCAAGGCTCTGGGACGCGTTCGCGCTGTTCGAGGCGCTCGACTCGGTCGCGATGGCGGATCCGACTCCGGCCAACCGGGAGGCAGTCGATGCGTTCGCGCGCGGAGCCGAGCGCTACTGGAACGCCGCGCTCGAGCCGATGCCTGCGTATGCCTGGTACCCGGGCACGGCGAACCCCCACGAGCACACCTACTTCGACGACAACGGCTGGTGGGAGCTCGCCTTCCTCGACGCCTACCAGACAACCGGGGAGTCTCACGATCTGCTCGATGCCGAGCGCGCATTCAGGTTCATCGCCGACGAAGGGTGGAATTCGGCGGGCGGCGGCACCTGGTGGGAGACCCGCCACCTGCACATCACCTCGGAGCCGCTCGCGGCCGAGATCTACGTTGGCCTCGCCCTCTACCGGATCACCGGTGATGCGACGTACCTCGACACGGCGCAGAAGTTCCTTGACTGGGCCGATGCCCACTCCTGGAACGCTGGCAGGCAGCTGTACGGCCGCAACTCCACGGACGGCACGGTCCTCGACTACGTCGAGGGCCTGATGATCGGCGCACAGCTCGAGCTCTGCTCGATCCGACACGTGCCCGGCCCGTGCACGAAGGCGGAGCAGCTCGCCCGGGCCAGCGTGAAGGCCTTTGGGTACTACGTCAGCTGGACACCCGCAGCCGACCTGATCTACATGAGGTTCCTGCTCGACCTCTACCGGGCCGACGGCAACCAGCGCTGGTATCGACTCGTCTACGACAACGCGGTCCGCGTCCGCCGCCTGGCGCGCTCGTCCGACGGCCTGTACTTCAAGCGCTGGAACGGAGAACGGTTCCCTGCACGGCTGCTCCAGCCCGACGCGGCGACCCTGGGCCTGTTCGCCCTCGTTGGCGGCGTCGAGAACGAGCGGGGCGTTCAGACCGGGAAGAGGGCCAGGATCCAGTCCCCGTCGAGCGGTTCGCGCCGGTAATCGACCCCCCCGACCTTGACGAAGTCGCGCGACCGCGGATCCATCGCAAGTCGAGCCTCGACCGGGTACCAACGGTTGTGTCGCTCGATCAGATCGTTGACCTCGCTGAAGTCCCAGCGCGCTGCGAGCGCCCGCCAGCTCTCGTCGTCGTCGCGCTCGGCGTAGGCCTGCTCGAGCCGCCACCGGTGCTCCTCGACCGCGTCGTCGATCGTGCGGAGCCGTCGCATGTAGGGGAGCGGGCCGCCGAGCGAGGCGACGTACGCGTCGGCCTCTGGCCGGAACCTCCGCACCCGCCGGGGCAGCGGAGCACCGGCGAGAGGGTTGACGTCCCGGTCGCGAGCCACCCGCTTGCGCTCCTCCGCCGACGGCGGAGTGACATCGCGGACGCCCCACTCGCCGAGGATCTCCTCGGCACGAGTGCGCCTGACCGCCGCGCGCTTCACAGCTCAAGTCTGCCTCAGCCGGGCCCGCCCCGGGGCGCGACCGGGGACAGTCCGCGGTAGCGGACAAGTGGAAGGGGCCCGGAGGAACCGGAGGTCCCCGCCTGGTCTTGCGTCCCCCGGCTAGAGCGACTGCGGGTCGACGTCGACGACGGCGGCGAGGCCGGCTCGGCGCATCGCCGGCGCCGCTGCGGCGAGCAGGGCGGCCGCACGGCTCGCGACCGCGCGCGGCCGATCGGTCTTTGCGATCAGCTGCGCCCGGTGGCGCTGCCGGAGCCGCAGGAGCGGTGCCGGCCCGAGAAGGTCGACTCCGCTCATGCCGACGGCGATCTCGGAGAGGGCACGCTCGACCGGCCCGAGCGCCGGACCCGAGACGACGATCCTGACCAGGTGACGGGCCGGCGGGTACCCGAGGTCGGCACGGCGCTGGAGCTCCTCCGCCAGGAAGCCGCGGACATCGTGGCGGGCCGCATGGGCGATCGGGCGGGCGTCCGGCTGGAAGGTCTGGATGAGCACCCGGCCCGGCGCGTCGCGGCCGCTTCTCCCGGCGAGCTGGGTGAGCAGCTGGAACGTGCGCTCCTCGGCCCTGAAGTCCGGAAGAGCGAGCGCCCGGTCGGCATCGACGACGGCGGCGAGCTCGACGCCGGCGAAATGGTGTCCCTTCGCCACCATCTGCGTCCCGAGCAGCACCGCCCCGGACGTCTCCGAGAAGCGGCGGAGCGCCGCCGCGGTGAGCGCCGGGCTCTCGATGCTGTCGGCGTCGAGCCTGATCGACTCGAGCTCCGGGAACTCGCGCGCAAGCTCGCGCTCGAGCGACTGTGTGCCCGCGCCGAGACGCGCGATCGCGGGCGACCCGCACTCCGCGCAGAGTGAGGGCTCCGGCTCGGCGTGGCCGCAGTGATGACAGTGGAGCGCACCGTCGCGATGGAGGACGAGCGCAACGTCGCAGTTGGGGCACCGGATCGTGCGCCCGCAGGCGCGGCAGTGCAGGGCCGGAGCAACTCCACGCCGGTTGAGGAGCAGAATCGCCTTGCCGCCGCCGGCCGCGACGCGCCGCAGCTCGGCGAGGAGCGGTGCCGACAGGGGGTAGCCCGCCTCGTGGCGCAGGTCGACGACGCGAACCGACGGCAAATCGGCGCCGACACGGGCGCCGAGCTCGAGCCGCTCGAGAGCGGCCCAGCTCTCGGGTCGCGGGGTCGCCGAGCCGAAGACCGCAACCGCCTGCTCGAGCGAGGCGCGCTTCGCGGCCAGCGTACGGGCGTCGTAGCGCGGATCCGAGTCCTGCTTGTATGAAGGGTCCTGCTCCTCGTCGACAACGATCAGGCCGAGGCCACGCACGGGCGCGAAGACCGCCGATCGCGCCCCGACGACCACACGGGCCTCACCGCTCGCGATCCGCTCGCGCTCGTCGCGCCGTTCGGCGTCGGTCAGCCCCGAATGGAGCACGGCGACCGTGTCTCCGAACCGAGCCCTCACCCGGCCCACCGTCTGAGGTGTCAGCGAGATCTCCGGTACGAGCACGATCGCAGCGAGGCCGCGCTCGAGCACAGCCGCACAAGCCTGGAGGTAGACCTCGGTCTTGCCCGAGCCGGTCGGACCGTAGAGCAGGAAGGAGCCGCCGCGACCGCCGTCGAGCGCCGAGACGATCCGCCCCACAGCGGCCAACTGCTCGGGAAAGAGCTTCGCCGGCTCGGACTCGCCCAGGAGCGACTGCCGATCGCCGGGAGGCACCTGCCTCTTCCGGCGGCGGGGAAGCTCGGGCGCCACGAGGGCGAGGGCTCGCGCGGGAGTCGAGCCGTAGTAGTCGGCGAGCCAGAGCGCCAACTCGACGAGCGGCGCGGGTACCTGACCGACGACCTTCTCGACGGCAACCGGATCGACTCCGTCCGGCGCGCTGTCCTCGAGTGCCACGACCACTCCCCGCGTGCGGCGCCGCCCGAACGGCATCGAGACGATCGCTCCGGGCCCGACCTCGGGCTCGACCTCGTAGGTGAACGGCCGCGCGAGCGACCGCGCGGTCACGAGCGGGTAGACGGACGCATACGGCACCCGAGCAGGTTAGAGAGGCCCTCAGCCGGTGCTGGTCAGGCCTGTTCCTGCATCTCGGCCGCACTCGCCCTGATCCGCCGCAACGAGACGGTGCGAGCCATCATGAACATCGCGACGCAGCCGGCTGCGAGGTTGAACACGACTACGGCGATGTTCATCCCGACGCTGAACGCGAGCAGCAGCGATGCCGAGATCGCCTCGCCCTGGAACAGGAAGACGATCAGCCCCTGCTTGGTGCCGGCTCCGCCCGGTGTCGCGGGGAACAGGGTCGCCAGCGAGTCGACCACCAGCGCGAGCAGGGCGTTGTGGATCGTTGCCTGGACGTGGAACGCCTCGAGGAAGTAGTAGAGCGATGCGATCCGGAGCACCCACGAGAGAGCTTGCGGCAGGAGCACCCCGCGGTAGAGACGCGGCCGGTCGTGCACGATCGCGAACCCCTGCATGATCCGCGCCCGCGTCGGCCCGCCGCTCTCGACGAAGATGATGATCCCGATCAGTAACGCGGCCACGAGCAGCGCCAGCCCCACCTCGGTCCATCGCGCGTGCTTCACGAAGAAGCCCCAGTCGACCGACGGCAGCCGCGAGTAGACCTGATGGGTCGGCAGGGCTCCGATCACGAGCGCCCAGACGATGAACCCGGTGGCGACGACTGCGTCGAACAGCGTCTCGGCGACGAGCGTCGGCGTCAGCGTCGCGTAGCTCGACCCGTCGATCCGGTGCCTGATCAGATAGAGCTTGACCACGTCCCCCGCCCGCGCGGGCGCGATCGAGTTGATGCCCACGCCGGCCACGTAAGCCCCGAAGGCGCTCAGATACTTGATCCGTTGGGTCGGATACGCCGCGCTGAGGATCGTCCGCCACGCCCAGCCGCGGAGCGCCAGCCGGGCGAGATGGATGCCGAGTGCGATCGCCAGGAACTGCCAACGGACGGCGGCGAGGTGGTCTCCGAAGACATGAACCGCATGGAAGAATGCGCCCACGTGCCCTAAGCGTACGAGGCGCCGGCGTTCCGGCGAGGCGCCCGGCGGTACGATGGCAACGAGATGGCCGCTGGGCACTCCGTCGACGAATACCTCGAGACGATCTACTTCCTGGCGTTCCCGATCGGCGAGTACCGTCCGCGAGACACGTCGGTCCCGACTCTCTCGTCGCGTGTTGCCGAGATGCTCCGCGTCTCAAGGGCCTCCGCCGGCGAGATGCTCAAGCGACTCGAGGCCGAGGGCCTCGTCGAGCGCGGCGAGCACAAGGAGGCGATCCTGACCGAGGCCGGGCGCGAGCGGGCCGAGCGCGCCGTGAGCAAGCACCGGATCATCGAGCGACTGCTCACCGACTTCATGGGCTACACCGCCGCGGAGTCGCACGTCCACGCCGACGAGCTCGGCGACACCTTCAGCGACGACATGGTCGAACGGATCCGCTCCCGGCTCGGCAACCCTGAGCGCTGCCCGCACGGTTGGCCGATCGACACCGAGTTCGAGCAGACGGAGAACCGCGAGCTCGAGGCGCTGTCGGACCTCGAGCCGGGCTCACGCGCGACGATCGTCCGCCTGGCGGAGCACGACGGCGAGCTGCTCCACTGGTTCTACGACGAGGGCCTCGTGCCCGGTGCCACGGTCGAGCTCGAGACGACCGAGCCGGCCGCGGGGCGGATCCGCGTCCTCCTGAACGGCGACGAGATGGCGATCGCCGAGAAGGCCGCCGCGGGGCTCTTCGTCCGGCCGGACTAACCGGCGACCGCGGCGAGGCCTGCGGCCCCGCGGAGAGCGTCGGCCTTGTCGACACGCTCCCAGGTGAAGTCGTGGTCCTCCCGGCCGAAGTGACCGTAGGCGGCGGTCTTCCCGTAGATCGGCCGGCGCAGGTCGAGATCGCGGAGGATCGCGGCCGGGCGCAGATCGAAGTGCTCGCGCACGAGCTCCTCGATCCGCGTCGACGGGAGCTCCTCGGTGTCGAACGTGTCGACGAGGATCGAGAACGGATGGGCGACCCCGATCGCATAGGCGACCTGGATCAGACACCGCTCGGCGAGCCCGGCGGCGACGATGTTCTTCGCGACATACCGCGCCGCATAGGCTGCCGAGCGGTCGACCTTCGTCGGATCCTTACCCGAGAAGGCGCCGCCGCCGTGCGGGGCGGCCCCGCCGTAGGTATCGACGATGATCTTCCGGCCGGTGAGGCCCGCGTCACCCATCGGGCCTCCGATCACGAACTTGCCGGTGGGGTTGACGTAGACGAAGCCCTTCTGCTCGAGACTTCGCTCGTCGTAGAGGTGCTTTGGAAGGATCGGGCGGATCACGTGGTCGATCAGGTCGGGCTTGATCATCGTCTCGGGATCGAGCCCCTCGCGATGCTGGGTCGAGATCAGCACCCGCTCGATCTCGACCGGGGTGCGGCGGCCGTGCTCGTCGAGCTCGTAGCGGACGGTCACCTGCGTCTTCCCGTCAGGGCGCAGATACGGGAGGATCGCGGCCTTGCGCACCTCGGAGAGCCGCTTCGCGAGCCGGTGGGCGAGCATGATCGGCATCGGCATCAGCTCATCGGTCTCGTTCGTCGCATACCCGAACATGAGGCCCTGGTCGCCGGCGCCGACCCGGTCGAGCGGGTCGTCGTCGCCCGGTTCGTGCTGAACCTCGAAGGCGGTGTCGACGCCACGGGCGATGTCCGGGGACTGCTCGTCGAGGGCGACGATGACGCCGCAGGTCTCGGCGTCGAACCCGTACTTCGCGCGCGTGTACCCGATCGCGGCAATCCGCTCGCGCACCAGCCGCGGAATGTCGACGTAGGTCGAGGTGGTGATCTCGCCGGCGACGACGACGAGCCCGGTCGTGACGAGCGTCTCACAGGCGACGCGGCCCATGGGGTCGTCGGCGAGGACCGCGTCGAGAACCGAATCGGAGATCTGGTCGGCGACCTTGTCGGGGTGCCCTTCGGTCACTGACTCGGACGTGAAGGCAAACGAGCGCGCGGACATGTTCACAATGTAGTGGGCGATTGCGTGGCCGGGGCTACTTACCGAGCACCGCGGGCGTTCCGCCGACGATGCAGAAGCCGAAACCGGCCGAGGCCTGGTTCTGGGACCAGGTGCCGGGCGCGGAGTCGTTGCAGGTGTAGCTCCCCCTGATCACGACCGGCGGCGAGTGCGGAAGGTTCGCGCGCCAGTTGACATTCGGCGCGCCCGCCTGGCCATTCGACGCCGTCACCTTCCAGGAGCCGATCGAGCCGGGCCCGCCGAGCGCGCTCCCGACTGCCGACAGCCCTACGAACCCGGTTGCGAGCCCGGGCCCCCTGCCGTTGTTCCAGTGGTAGGTCTGAATGTACGACACGCAGTAGGCCTTGCCACCCGTGTTGAAGATCGGACGCTGGCCACCGTTGCCGACGAGACCCACGTTCGTGTCGTCGAAGATCTCGCGCTCGGAGCCCGTGCACACCCAGTGGCGTACCTTCGCGTAAGACGCCGCCGGCGCCGGGACGACAAGGGTCCCCGCAAACGACAGCACCGCCGCTGCGACAACGATGCGGTTTCTGCGCGACGTCAACCTACCGCCGTCGATCGTACCAGCGCCCTCGGCGCTCACTCGTCGGTCGGCCGGCGCCCCATCAGGGCAGTCGCGAGGTCGGTGAGCGACCGGCCCTCGAGCACCGAGCAGACGCTCTCGGTGATCGGGAGCTCGACGCCGAGCCGGCGGGCGAGGTCCCGGAGCACGGGCGCAGTCGCAAGCCCCTCGACGACCTGCCCGATCTCGGCGATCGCATCCTCCGGCGAGCGACCGCGCGCGATCAGCTCGCCCGCGCGCCGGTTTCGGCCCGAAGGGTGCCAGCACGTGACGATCAGATCGCCCATGCCGGCAAGCCCGAAGAACGTGTCCTGGTCGGCGCCCGCGGCCTCCCCGAGCCGGGCCATCTCGGCCAGGCCGCGCGTGATCAGCGCCGCCTTGGCGTTGTCGCCGGCTCCGATCCCGTCGCAGGCGCCTGCCGCCAGCGCGATCACGTTCTTCGCGGCAGCACACAGCTCGACCCCGACCAGGTCGTCGTTCAGGTATACGCGGAAGGCAACCGAGTTGAGCATCTCCTGGAGGCGGCGAGCCAGGACTGCGTCCTCGCTCGCGATCACGGCGGCTCCCGGGAGCCCTGCGGCAAGCTCCTCGGCCATGTTGGGGCCCGACATCACGGCCACCGACCGGCCGGTCACGAGGGTCGACAGCCGCTCGCCTGACTGCGGATCGAGCCCCTTCGTCAGGCTCAACACGGGCGCCTCCCCCGGCAGCGAGCGCACGACCTCGCCGAACACCCGGCTCGGCAGCGCAGCAACGAGCAGGTCGGCGTCCTCGTACGGCCCCTCGGCGACCGTAGTCGCCGCCACGTCCGACAGATCGACCTCGGTCAGGAACCTCGGATTTCGGCCCGTCTCGCGGATCGCCGCCGCATCGTCGGCATGGTGCGTGGCGAGGGTGACCTCGAGCCCCCGGTCGGCGAGCAGCCGCGAGAACCCGGTCCCCCACGACCCGCCACCCACGACAACCACAGACTTCATGAGCGCCGGCGGAAGTCGATGACCACGGGCACGCCCTCCATCGCGAATCGCGAGCGAAGCTCGTTCTCGACCCAGTAGCCGTAGTCGCGCGTGACGAGGCTCGTGTCGTTGACGGTGAAGCGGAACCGCGGCGGTCTGGTCGAGACCTGGGTGCCGTAGAGGAGGTTCAGTCGTTTGCGGCCTCGCGAGGGCGGCTGGCGCGACTCCTTGAGCTCGGCGAGGAAGCGATTCAGCTCCCCGGTCGGGATCCGGCCCGCGTGCTTGTCGAAGAGCTCGGCGGCGCGGTCGAGCACGCGGGAGATTCCCCGGCCGGTCTTCGCCGACGTGGTCACAATCGGAGGCCGCTGCCGCAGCCGCCGCTGGAGCTCAGGACGAACGTCCTCGATCGTCACGGTCGAAACGTCCCATTTCGACAGGACGACGAGCGTCGAGCAGAGGGCATTCCTCGCCGCGTCAGCAGCGGCGAGGTCGCCCTCGACGATCCCCTCGCCGGCGTCGATCAGCACGAGGGCGACGTCGGCCCGCTCTGCCGCTTCGAGCGCCCTCAGCTCCGAGTAGTACTCGATCCCCTGTCGCTGACGGCGCTTGCGTCGCAGCCCGGCTGTGTCGACCAGCTGGAAGACGCGCCCGTCGCGCTCGAGCACGGTGTCGATCGCGTCACGCGTCGTCCCCGGAACCTCGGAGACGATCGTGCGCTCGGCGCCGACCAGGGCGTTGAAGAGGGACGACTTGCCGACGTTCGGCCGGCCGAGGATCGCGACGCGGATCGCCTCGTCGCCGACGGTGGGGCGCGCCTCGCCGATGTCCTCGAGCCGCGCCACCACCTCGTCGAGCAAGTCGCCCGTCCCGTACCCGTGCATGCCCGAGAGCGCGATCGGGTCGCCGAGCCCGAGCCGGTGCACCTCGAGCGCGAGCGACTCCCGCGCCGGATCGTCGATCTTGTTCGCGAGCACGAGCACGGGCTTGTGCGAGGCCCGGAGGATCTCCGCGAGCTCCTCGTCACCCGGCATCACCCCGGCCCGCGCGTCGACGACGAGGAGCACCAGGTCGGCCTCCGCGACCGCCGACCGCGCCTGCTCGACGATCGAGCGCGAGACGGCGTCCTTGCTCGTGATGTCGACGCCGCCGGTGTCGACGAGCAGAAAGCGCTTGCCGCCCCAGTCGCACACGAGCTCCTTGCGGTCCCGGGTCGTCCCACTCGTCTCGTGGACGACGGCAGCCCGCGTCGAGGTCAGCCGGTTGACGAGCGTCGACTTGCCGACGTTCGGGAAGCCGACGATGGCGACCGTGCCGAGAAGGTCGCGCTCGCCCTCGTCTGCGGGAGCGTCGCTCACAGCGGCGGCGTCTCGTCGCGAGGGCGGCCGCGCGCGTGCACGCCTGCCAGCCAGTCGAAGAGGACGTTGATCCGGCGCTCGATCTCGAGACTCCCTTCCCTGTAGCCCTTGCCGCCTCGTGGCAGCCCCTCGAGGCGGAAGGGCTCACCGAACGCGATCGAGCAGGGCGCGAAGTTTCCGGGCTTCCAGAATTGCGTCCCGTAGACCGCGATCGGCACGACCGGGACGTCCGCCTGGATCGCCACCATCGCCGCTCCCGGCTGGACCTGCCCAGGGCGGCGGGTCTCCTTCTGCCTCGTCCCCTCGACGAAGACCCCGATCGCCCGGCCGGCGCGGGCGTAGTCGAGCATCGCCCGCACCGCCTCCCGATCGGACTCGCCGCGCCGGATCAGGATGATGCCGTGCCAGCGAAGGAAGCTCCCGAATCCCAGCACCTCGCCCATCTCCATCTTCGTCACGTAGTTGATGTTCCGGGGCGACTGGGCGCCGACCACGGGGATGTCGACCCACGCGAGGTGGTTGATCGCGAGCACGCAACCGCCTTCGAGCGGCATCCGCTCGCGCCCATAGACCCGGGCCCGGGTGAGCAGATACGTGAGCGGCGAGAGCCAGAGCCTCGACGTCCTCCAGGCGAAGTCGCCGTAGGCCACTGCTTCTCCTCAGACCGCGGCTCGCGCGCGGACGAGCTCCTCGATCGTCGCGATCACCTCGTCGACCGGAAGGTCGGTGGTGTCGATCCTCTGCGCGTCGTCCGCCGGCTGCATCCGGACGTGGTCGAGCTCGTCCCGCAGCTTGAGGTCGGTCGCGAGGGCATCGGCACCGATCTCCGGACGCTCCGCCTGCCTCCTGGCCGCCCGGGTCTCCGGATCGGCGACCAGGTATACCTTGACATCGGCATTCGGGACGACGATGGTGCCGATGTCGCGGCCCTCGATCACGACGTCCCCCTCGGCGGCGAGCTCGCGCTGGCGCTCGCGCATCACCTCCCGCACCTCGGGATGACGGGCGACGGCCGGGACCATGCGGTCGACCTGGACCCGACGGATCGAGTCGGTCACGTCGGTCCCGTCGATCGACACGCGACCCGAGACGTCGAACGCAACCGGGTTCTCAAGCGCGAGGAGCCCGAGCGCCGGCCCGTCGCCCAGCTCGATCCCGCGTCGCAACGCGAGCCAGGTGAGGCCCCGGTACATCGCTCCCGTGTCCAGGTAGCGGAAGCCGAGCCTGGCCGCCAGCCCCCGCGCCACCGTGCTCTTGCCTGCTCCCGCCGGCCCGTCGATGGCCACGATCATCGCCTTCTCGTCCTCACGGACGAAAAGGCTAGTGGGAAGCCCTCCAAGACGTCCTGCTAGTCAATCTCGCTGGTGACAGCGAGATTGGCCAGCACGTCGTAGAAGCCCGGGTAGCTGATCGCGGCACATTCCGGACCGACGATGCGGACTCCCTCCCGGGAGGTGACACCCGAGATCGCCGCGAGCATCGCGATCCGGTGGTCGCCGGCCGCGTCGACCGTCCCGCCTCGAGGGCGGGCGGGAACGCCGCGGATCGTGAACCCGTCGGGCCGGGCCTGGATGTGGACGCCGATCGCCCGTAGCGCCGTGGTGACGGTCTCGATCCGGTCGGTCTCCTTGGCCCGGAGCTCCTCGGCACCGGTCACGGTCGTCGTTCCGTGGGCGAACGCCCCGAGCAGCGCCACGAGCGGCAGCTCGTCGACGAGCCTCGGCACTTCCTCGCGCTCGACCGTGGTAGCGACGAGCGGCGTCGAACGGATCTCGAGGTCGGCCACCGCCTCCCCGCCGACGCTCCGGCGGTTGAAGACGGCAACGCGGGCGCCCATCCGGTCGAGCACGTCGAGCATTCCGGCGCGGAGCGGGTTGACGTTGAGGCCCTTGATCACGAGATCGGAACCCGAGAGCAGGACGGCCGCAGTGATGAAGGGCGCCGCCGACGAGAACTCGCCGGGGATCTCGAGCTCGAAGCCTTCGATTCGCTCGGCCGGCCACACGGCGGCGGAATTGGCGGTTCGAGCGATCCGCAACCCGAGCGACTCGAGCATCCGCTCGGTGTGATCGCGCGTCGGGAACGTCTCGACGACCGTCGTCGGCCCGCTCGAGGCGAGGAGTCCCGCAAGCAGCACCGCCGACTTCACCTGGGCACTCGCGACCGGCAGCTCGTAGGTGATGGGGTGGAGCTCCGAGCCCGTGATCCGGATCGGGGCGTGGCCGTTGGTGGTCTCGATCGCGGCGCCCATGAGACGGAGTGGCGCGGCAACCCGCTCGTGCGGGCGATGGGTCAGCGACTCGTCGCCGACGAGCTCGAAGGTCCCTCGCTGACCCACGAGGAGCCCGCAGGTCAGGCGCATGACGGTGCCGGCGTTGCCGCAGTCGATCGGCGCTGCCGCCACGCGCGCGTTGCGAAGGCCGACCCCGCGAATTCGGATCTCGTCACCGCCTCCGTCGAGGACCTCGGCCCCGACGGCCCGGGCGACAGTGAGCGCCGACTCGGTGTCGGCGGCACGACCGAACCCGGTGATCCTGCTCTCGCCGTCGGCGAACGCTCCGAGGAGCACGGCTCGCTGGGAGATCCCCTTCACGCCGGGAACGGCGATTGCCCCGCGTAGCGACGCCGCGGGCTCAACCTTCATCGAGCACCGCCGAGACGACGCAGCTCCATCCCTCGCTCTCGAGCAGCGCTTGCGCGCGGGCGGCCTCGTCCTCGCCGCTGACGATCACCGTGAGCGTGCCACCCTGCTCGGCGGAGACGTGGTCGAGCTCGAAGTCGCGGATATCGATCCGCGCCGCGCCGAAGGCATGCGTGACCTCGGCAAGGACGTTCGGGCGGTCGGCGACATGGATCTGGACACGTTGCAACGCACCGGCGTCCCCGTAGGCGACCTCGAGCATACGCCGGCGGTTCGCGGCGGCCTCCCCGATCCAACGGCCGATGAACTCGTCGTCTCGCCGCTCGAGCGCCCGCTCCACCTCTTCGATCCGCCGCCGGTGCTCCGCCAGGCCGGCCCTGACGGCGTCGGCGTTGTCGAGGAAGATCTCCCGCCAGAGCCGAGGGTTCGCGCCTGCGATCCGTGTCATGTCGCGCAGCGAGCCACCGGGGTTCTCGAGCGGGTCGTGGCCCTCCACCTGTGTGGCTCCCGCCTGGTTGACGACGACGTTCGCGAGGACGTGAGGGAGGTGGCTCGTGAGGGCCACGAGCTCGTCGTGGGCCGACGGCTCGATCGCATGGGGGAACGCACCGAGGTCGACGACGAAGCGGTGGAGGAGCTTGTAGCGCGCCGGGCTCGTGTCTGCGGTCGGGGTGAGAAACCACGTCGCGCCTTCGAAGAGGCCGGCGGACGCGTGCTCGGCGCCGTGGGCCTCCTTGCCCGCGATTGGATGCCCGCCGATGAAGCGCGGCGAGCCGCCTGCGGCGGCCACCACGCTCGTCTTCGTGGAACCCACATCACTGACCGTCGTCTCCTCGCCCGTAGCGCCGAGAACGGCGGCGACCTCGCCGGGCAGCGAGGCGACCGGCGCAGCCACCACGACGAGCTCGGCGTCCGCAACCGCCTGTGCGAGCGACTCCGCGGCCTCGACCGCGCCACGCTCGACGGCGGCCGCCAGGGCCTCCCGATCGGGATCCCAGCCCGCAACGTCGACGCCGCGACCGCGGGCGGCGAGGCCGAGCGACGCCCCGATCAGCCCGGTGCCGACGATCGTGAGCCGGGTGACGGCCATTGCTACCGGCGCATCAACTCGGCGACGCGGAAGGCCAGGTCGAGCGACTGCCGCCCGTTCAGGCGCGGATCACAGAGCGTCTCGTAGCGGTCGTCGAGCTGCTCTTCCGCGAGCTCCTCGGAGCCACCCAGGCACTCCGTCACGTTCTCACCCGTGTACTCGAGGTGGACGCCGCCCGGCCACGCGCCCTCCGCGCGACAGGCGTCGAAGAAGCCCTCGATCTCGGCCATGATCGCGTCGAAATGGCGGGTCTTGCGCCCACCGGCGGTCGTGAAGCCGTTCCCGTGCATCGGGTCGCAGACCCACACGACGGGCTGCTCGGCCCGGGCGACGGCGCGCAGCAGGGGTGGTAGCGCCTCGGCCACGCGATCGGCGCCGAGGCGGACGATCATGGTCAGCCGGCCCGGCGCACGCTCGGCGTTCAGGCGCTCACAGAGCTCGACGACCTCGTCCGGATCCGCTCCGGGGCCGAGCTTGCAGCCGATCGGGTTGTGGACGCCCGAGAAGAACTCGACGTGCGCGCCGTCGGCTGCCCGCGTCCGGTCGCCGATCCAGAGCATGTGGGCCGAGCAGTCGTACCAGTCGCCGGTGAGGGAATCGCGGCGTGTGAGGCCCTCCTCGTAGTCGAGGAGCAGCCCCTCGTGGCTCGTCCACACGTCGACCTGATGCAGCTGCGGGGTGGCCGCGAGGTCGATGCCGCAGGCAGCCATGAAGGCGAGTGCGCGCTCGATCTCGGAGGCGAGCACCTCATACCGCTTGCCCTGAGGCGAGGTGGCGACGAAGTCCTGGTTCCAGGAGTGCACCTGCGTCAGGTCGGCGAACCCGCCCTTCGTGAATCCGCGCACAAGGTTCAGGGTCGACGCCGAGAGGTGGTATCCCTCGAGCATCCGTTCCGGGTCGGGGATCCGGGCCCTCGCGGTCGGGAGGTCGTCGTGGATCATGTGGCCGCGGAACACGGGGATCTCGCCGTCCGGGGTTCGCTCGACGTCGCTGGAGCGGGGCTTGACGAACTGGCCCGCGATGCGCCCGATCTTGAGCACCGGGAGGGCGGCTCCGTAGGTCAGCACCGCCGCCATCTGAAGCAGGATCTGCAGCCGCTCCCGGATCGCAACAGCCGAGTAGGCCGCGCCGGTGTCCGTGAGCCGCTCGAAATCGTGGAACGATTCTGCGCAGTCCCCGGCCTGGAGCAAGAACGCCCTGCCCGCGGCAACCTCGGCGAGCGCGGCGCGAACCTGGCGGGCCTCGCCGGCGAAGACGAGCGGCGGCAGCGCGTGCAGCCGGTCACGAACGCGGTCGACCGCCTCGCCGTCCGGCCACTCCGGTTGCTGGAGCGCTTCGCAATCCCGCCAGGACGACGGGGACCAGGTCGAATCGAAGACCGCCACGAAGGAAGTGTAGGGACGAGAGCTAAGCTCGAACCGTGAGGATCTTTTCCGGTATCCAGCCCACCGGGGCCAAGCACTTCGGCAACTGGTCGGGCGGGTTCCGCCAGTACGCGTCCACCCAGGACCGCGCATTCGCCGAGGGCGGGCGGGCGTTCTTCTGCATCGTCGATCTGCATTCGATCACCGTCGACTTCGAGCCGGCGGACCTCCACGCTCGCACGCTCGACCTTGCGGCGCTCCTCTATGCGACCGGCCTGCGTCCGGAGCGCTCGACCGTGTTCGCGCAGAGCCACGTCACGGCACACGCGGAGGCCGCCTGGCTGCTCGCCGGCGTCGCGAGCTACGGGCAGCTCGGGCGGATGACGCAGTTCAAGGAGAAGGGTGAGCGCCAGGAGGTGGTGACTGCCGGGCTCTTCACCTACCCGATCCTGATGGCCGGTGACATCCTGCTCTACCAGACCGACTTCGTGCCGATCGGCGACGACCAGCGGCAGCATCTCGAGCTCGCGCGCGACGTCGCCGAGCGGTTCAACGCGCGCTTCGGCGAGACGTTCAGGGTGCCGTCGGGGGTGTACCCGGAGGTGGGCGCGCGGATCATGGACCTGCAGGAGCCGACGAAGAAGATGTCCACGACCGGAGGAACGCCACAGGGAACGCTGCTGATGCTCGACCCGCCCGATGTGATCCGCAAGAAAGTCCGCTCTGCAGTCACCGACTCGGGCTCCGAGGTACGGCGGGGCGACGACAAGCCGGGCATCACGAACCTGATCGACATCATGACCGTCGCCACGGGCGAGACGCCCGGCGCGATCGAAGTGCGCTATGACAGTCGCGGCTACGGGCAGTTCAAGAGCGACGTCGCCGACGCGGTCGTCGAGCTGCTCGCCCCGATCCAGGAGCGCTATGGCGAGCTACGCGATGACCCGGCCGAGCTCGCACGGCTCCTGGCAATCGGCGCCGAGAGCGCCCGGGAGGACGCCGCCCCGACGCTCGAGGCGATGTACGAGCGCATGGGCTTCGTTCTGCCGGCGCCGTGAGGCATCGTGCGGCGGCTCAGCCGGTGACGAAGCGGACGCGGGCTACCTGCTCCTCCCATCCGCTCGCGCGCCAGAACGAGGTCGCGCGAGGGTCGGTCTCGACGACGATCGCCTGCAGCCGGAGCGCGCCGATCTCTTCGAGCCGCCGCTGCGCCCGTGCGACGAGCTGCCTTCCGAGCCCCAGCCGGCGGAAGTCGGGGGCGACGGCGAGCCGATAGATCGAGCCGCGCCATCCGTCCCAGCCGGCGATCACCGAGCCGACGATCCGACTGTCGGCTTCTGCGACGATCACGGCCCCCGGGTCGAAGGCAAGGAGCTTCTCGATGCTCCCGAGGTCATCCGTGCGCGTCGGCGCGGAACCGGCCTCACGCCACAGGTCGAGCAGCTGCGGTCCGTCACCCACCGTCGCAGGACGAAGTCTCGTGCCCGACGATCTCACCCGGTGCGCTCGCTGTTTCCGGTCGCCGGCGCGTCGCGCCGTAGGACAGTCGTCGCGATCCGGAGGCCGTACCTGCCCGGGATCAGTGCGACGTCCCAGATCTGGTTGACGACGCTGCCGGCTGGAAGGTCCTCCACGACCGCCTGGACAGCGTCGTCGGAGACGTCGAGCACGCCCTCGACGATTCCACCGGCCGAAGGGATGGCCGCGTTGGCAATCTCAATCGAGAGAGCGGGCCCGAGCTGTTCGAGCGTCACTCCGACTGCTTCGCCTGCGTCGTCCCGTGCCCGCTCGAGCTGCCCCAGGACCTCCTCGGACGAGGTCAGGAAGGCCTTCGAGAGGCGCCACCGCCGCACCCGCGCGAAGACGCCGAGCCCGAGAAGCGCGCCGAGGGCGACCCAGGCTCCGGCAAGCACGAGCGCCGCGAGCCATGCCGGCATCGCCGAGCTGAGTCCGATGAACGCGGCGACATTCGCGAAGACGAAGGCAGCGAGGAGCGCCACGGCTGCGACGATCGCAACAGCTCCGTCGCGCATTCCCCGGCGAACGTCACGCATGTTGCGCGCGGTCTCCAGCTCGACCTCGTAGACAGCCAGCTGTCCGAGCTCGCGTCCCAGCTGCTCGAGGAGCTCGGTGACGGACCGGGGCTCATCCGAGTCTCGGCTCTCCTCCTCGACGCGCTCGGCGGACTCGTCGTTCGCATCGTCGACCTGCTTCAGCACGCCCGACGCCACACGGCCAGTATCCCTCAACCACCTCGGAGCGGCAATCGGCCCGCGGTCACCCGTTGTCGCGGAGGCTCTCGACCTCGGCGCGCGTCAGCTCGCGCCAGTCGCCCGGCTCGAGGCCCTCGAGGTCGAGCGGCCCGTAGCGGCTCCGGTGGAGGCGGCGCACGGGGTGGCCGACAGCGGCGAGCATACGCTTCACCTGGTGCTTGCGCCCCTCGTGGAGGACGAGCTCGACGCGTCCCTTGCCCAGGCGACGCACCCGGGCGGGCGCCGTCCGGCCGTCGTCGAGATCGATCCCGTGCTCGAGCGCGGCGAGCGACTTGCGGGACGGGTCGCCCTCGACCTCGGCGACGTAGACCTTGTCGACCTCGTAACGCGGATGGGCGAGGCGGTGGGAGAGCTCGCCGTCGTTCGTCAGCAGCAGGGCCCCCGTGGTGTCCGCGTCGAGTCTCCCCACCGGCACGATTCGCGAGCCGTGGCCGACCAGCCCTACCACCGTCGGCCGCCCGCCGGGGTCCCGCGCCGTCGTCACGACCCCGGCGGGCTTGTTGAGCAGGACGTAGGCGAGCTTCTCAAGCCCGAGCAGCCGGCCGTCGAGCTCGACCCGGTCCCGGGCACCGACGAAGGTGTTGAGCCGCCCGGGATCGCCGTTGACGGTGACCCGCCCCGCCCTGATCAGCTCGTCGGCCCCGCGTCGGGACGCGACGCCTGCGCGCGCGAGCCACGCGTTCAGCCTCACGACGCGATTCTCTAGTAGACCGCGTGGCGCCAGAGGACCTTCGACGTCATGGCACCGGTGACCTGGACGATCGTGATGAAGTGGTTGCTGATCCCGACGGTGCTCGTGCCCACGATCGGGTCGCCCTTGGAGTCGACGAAGAGCACTCCGATTGCGTTCCCGCCGCCCTTGGCGGTCTCGACGGCCACCGCCATGTGGGTGCCGCTGACGAGAGCTCCGTCGTTGAGCGAGAGCTCGACCAGCTTCGAGTGCGAGGCGCCGCCGGTGATCGTCGGGAACGAGGCGAGCGAGGGCTCCGTCTCGGACTTGACGGGCTTCGTGCTCCCGGGAGGCTCGACGGCTACGAAGTTGTCGAAGGCGGCGAGCGCGTAGCCCCTGCGGACCTTCGAGGTCGGACCGCCCGGGTCGTGGAAGCATGCGACCGCCGGGGTGCTGCCCTCCTTGATCACGGTGCAGTAGATGTCGCTGTCCGACATGTGCAGCACCGTGGGCGCCTTGACCGTGATCAGCGCCAAGGTCCGCGACCGGGAGCCGCCGGCAGCAGGAGCGAGCATCCCCGCCGGCACGGCGAGACACGCGAGCAGCGCCAAGGTCCCCGGGAGCCAGCGAGGGGCCATCGGCCCGGAGTATCGCAGCCGCCCAGCGGCGGGGCAACGACCGGCGGTCAGAAGAGGAGCGCGGCGAGCCGCTTGCGGTACCGGATCGAGAGCTCGTGCCCCTGCCCCAACTCGTTGAAGAGCTCGATCATGATCCGTCGCGCCTCGTCCCGCTGCCCGGCGTCGTCGGCGCGGGCGAGCAGGATCTCGAACGCCTCCTCGTAGTCGCCGGCGCGGAGCGCCTCGGCGACCTCCTCGTCGGCGAGCGTCTCGGCGACCGGCGGCCGGGTCAAGTCGTCGAGGAACTCGTCGATCGACGGCCGCGCGCGAGCACCGACGAACTCGGCTACCACCTCGCCGCCGCGGAAAGCCTTCACGGCCGGGATCCCGGACACGCCGAATCGCCGCGCGAGCTCCTGGTTCGAGTCGACGTCGACCTTGGCGAGCACGACTTCACGGCCCTCGACAGCCGCCTCGAGCACGGGCGTCAACTGCTTGCAGGGGCCGCACCACTCCGCCCAGAAGTCGACCAGGACCGGCACGCTCGCCGACCGGTCGATCACCTCGGCGGTGAATGTCTCCTCCGTAACGTCCATGGCTCCCTCAAGGCTACGCGTGTGGCCGCGTTCCCCGCGGCTCGGTAGGCGATCAGGCGGGGCGCTTCTCCGCGATCGCCTCGAGCCGCTCGCGGATCGCGGCTGCGTCCGCGCCGAGGTCGTCGAGACGCGGCAGTTCGGCGAGTGACTGCAGCTCGAAGACCCGCTCGAAGAGCGGCGTGGTCGCGTAGCGCACCGCGCCAAACTCACGGTCGCGCCCGGCTTCGGCGAGGAGGCCGCGCTCGACGAGCCCGGCAACGGCGGCGTCGGCGTTGACCCCCCGGATCCGGGCGATCTCCGGACGCGTGCACGGGCCGGTGTAGGCGACGATGGCGAGCGTCTCGAGTGCCGCCTGCGTCAGCCCGCGCTCCACCGGACGCTCGAACAGACGCGCGCAGGCCTCGGCAGCAGCGCGCGAGGCGCGGAACGCGAACCCGCCTGCTGCATGCTCGAGCACGATCCCGCTCCGCCCCTCCCGGTAGCGCTCCGCCAGCAGCTCGAGCGAATCGCAGATCCGTTCGGGGTCGTCTCCGGTCGCGGCGGCGAGCTCCGCCTCCGAGAGCGGCATCGACGCGACGACGAGGAGCGCCTCGACGGTGCGGGCGAGCTCCTCGACCGGGTTGGAGGCGACTAGGCGGAGCGGGCGGTCCACGTCAGACTCCTTTCTGCGGACGGGCGGGTAATCCTTATCGGGGCGAACGCCGCAGCCTGGGCGACGGCGAGCTCGCGACGGGAGGCCAGCTCGAGGACGGCGAGGAAGGCGACCGCGATCTCGACTCGTGAGAGTCCGGCGGTCTCCTGGTCGAAGTCGAGGCGGGCCCGGCGGCGCAGCAGCGACCGCCAGCGCTCGACGAACCGCGAGACAGGCGGGTACTCGAGCGCCATGTGCGCGGTCGAGACGGCAGGCGGCTCCTTGGCGAGCAGGCGCAGCATCTCGGCAAGACGGGCCGGGGGTTGAGTTGCGATTGCCGGCTCCGACCGTGCCGGCGGAAGCGGCGCGGGCCCGAGACGGAAGAAGCGGTCTTGCGACGACGAGAGCCGCTCGGCGAGCCAGAGCGCACCTTCTTTCGCGCGGCGGTACTCGGCGAGGCGCCGCGCAAGCTCCTCGGCCGCAGCCTCGGGCTCGAGCTCGGCCAGCTCCGCCTCCTCGTCGGGGAAGAGCCCGCGTGCCTTCAGCTCGAGCAGCGCGGAGATCAGGACGAGGAACTCACCGCAGGCGTCGAGATCGAGCCGGTCGCGCGCAGCCAGGTGCTCGACGAAGGCGATCACCACCTCGGCGAGCTCCACCTCGCGCAGCGGCAGCTCCTCGCGGAGGACGAGCGTCAGCAGGAGATCGAATGGACCCTCGAACGCTTCGAGATCGACGTCCAGATCGCCGACGGGGCTGACGGCTGCCACGCCGGCACGCTAGCCCCCTTACCGGACGCGGCCTCTCGGTACGGCCATCTTCGGCCGCGCCGGATCGGGCTGCGGCCGCGGCTTCGTCTTGGGAGGTTCGGCTCGGTCGGCTCCTCCGCGGCCGAGCAACTGCCACCACACGAAGAACACGGTGGACGCGACGAAGCATACGATCGAGACCCAGGCGTTGATCCGAAGGCCCGCGAAGTGATGCGACGGGTCGATCCGGAGGAGCTCCTCGAAGAAGCGGCCGAAGCAGTAGAAGGCCACGTACAGCGCGAACAGCGCAGGCGGCCTGAAGGTGTAGCGCCTGTCGAGCCAGAGCAGGAGTAGGACGCCGGCAAGGTCCCAGATCAGCTCGTAGAGGAATGTCGGCTGGTAGGCCTTCGCCCCGAGGTACTTGTCGGCGAGCCCACCCTGGTGGAGTGCGTCGATCTTGAGCCCCCACGGCAGCGTCGTCGGCTTTCCGTAGAGCTCCTGGTTCCACCAGTTGCCGATGCGCCCGATCCCCTGGGCGAGGAGCAGACCCGGAGCGACAGCGTCCATGAACGCGGTCCCGCTGACACCTGCGCGACGGACGACGATCACGCCTGCGATCGTCCCGAACAGGATCCCTCCCCAGATGCCGAGGCCGCCCTTCCAGACCTCGAAGACGCCCTCCCACTTCGGTGTCGGAACCTCGTTCCACGAGGTGAGGTCGTGGTAGAGCCGGGCGCCGACGACCCCGAACCCGACGCCCCAGACCGTGACGCGAATGACGAGATCGGTGTCTCCTCCGGCCCGCTTCCAGCGGCGGCTGGTCAGCCAGACGCAGGCGAGGATCGCGACCAGCAGCGTCAACCCGTAGAGGTGGATCGTCAGAGGCCCGAGATGGACGACCCCGCTCGACGGCGAGGGGATGAATCCGAGCAGGGCCCCCATCGCCCGGGATTGTGCCCGTAGGAACGCGCGTGCGGTTGTGGAGGGGGAGCTAGAGAAGGATCTTCAACGCCAGCTCGGGCGGGCACCCGGCCTCGACCAGCTCGACCGCCTGGTGCAGATCGACGTCGTGCCTGCCGGCTAGCTCGAGTGCGGAGGACAGGTCGTAGCCGACCTTCTCGAGCGCCTCGGCGCGCCACCGCTCGACCTTGTCCCACTCGGTCTCTTCGGCGAAGATGTTCAGCTCGGTTGCGGCCATCGGTTAGGTCTCCTTCGCTCCTTCATCGGTACATCGGTACATTCGGTTAAACGCCTGAGAGGGTTCTCAGTAAGCCCTCAGGGGTACAGGATTTACGGAGAATTAACGCCTCGCCGGGAGGTAGCTCAGGCGAGGGCTGACTCACCGAGCAGGGCACGCACCTCGGCGTAGAAATCCGGGTCGGGCGCGACGCGATACGCGGGCCCGAGACGGAGCACGAGCGGCCCTTGCGAGGTGACGCAATCGACGAGCACCGGGCTCTCACCCGGAAAGTCCCGGAGCAGTGAGGCGAGCTCGCCGACGATACCGGCGCGGGCCGTGGTGGCGTCGATGCGCAGTCGCACCTCACGGCGCGCCTTGACCGACTCGAAGGCGGAGAGCTCCTGGGCGACGAGCTTCGTCTCGCCCTCCTTGTGGTCGACCCTCCCCTTCACGATCACGATCCGGTCGGGAGCGCAGAGCTCGGGAGTAGCGGCGTACGCTGCGGCGAAGACGACGCAGTCGATGCCGCCGGTTACGTCGTCGAGCCGGATGAACACCATCTGCTCGCCCCGCTTCGTCAGCTGCTGGCGGACCTCGCTGACGATCCCGCCGACAACGACGGTCTCGCCATCGCGCCGGCGTTCGAGCTCGGCGATCGTGGCGTCGGTCTTGGCGCGGAGCTCACCCCGGAGCGATGAGAGCGGGTGCTCGGACACGTACAGCCCCAGCGTCTCCTTCTCGAGCCGAAGGAGATCGGGCTTCTCGAACTCCTCGGCCGGCACGGCAGGGTGGTGCTTTTCACTCGTGATTTCGGCGGAGCCGAAATCACTGTCGAAGATCGAGCCCTGGCCGGCGAGCCGGTCCGCCTGCTGCTTCTGACCGTATGAGAGTGCCTGTTCGAGCACCTGGAGCATCCCCATCCGCGGCCCCGGGAGTGCGCCGCACTTGACGAGCGACTCGAGCGCGCGCTTGTTGACCACGGACGGGTCGACCCGCTCGGTGAAGTCCCAGATCGACTCGAACCGCCCGCCCTCCTCGCGTGCGCGGATGATCGTCCGGCAGGCGAGCTCGCCGACACCCTTGACGGCGTTGAGCCCGAACCGGATCTTGCCGTCGACTACGGCGAAGTCGACCTGCGACTCGTTGACGTCGGGCGGGAGCACCTCGATCCCGAGCTCGTGGCAGGCGTTGACGTAGTACGGCACGCGGTCCTTCGTGTTCATCACCGAGCTGATGAGCGCGGCCATGTACTCGCACGGATGATGCGCCCGGAGCCACGCGGTGCGGAATGAGATGAGCGCGTAGCAGGCGGCATGAGCCTTGTTGAACGAGTAGTCCTGAGCCTTCTCCATGTCGTCCCAGAGCTGGCGGGCGACGGCGTCCGAGGTGCCCCCCGCAACGCAGCCCTCGATGAACTTGTCCTTCAGGGATGCCATCAGCTCGTGATCCTTCTTGCCGATCGCACGGCGCAGGTCCTCGGCCTCGAAGAGCGAGAAGCCGGCGAGCTCCTTGGCGATCTCCATGCTCTGCTCCTGGTACACCGAGATCCCGTAGGTGCCGCCCAGGATCGGCTTCAGACGGGGGTCGTGGAAGGTGACGGTCTCCGTCCCGTTCTTGCGCGCCGCGTAGTTCGGGATGTACTGCATCGGGCCGGGGCGGTAGAGGGCGCCGAGCGCGACCAGATCCTCGAACTCGGTCGGCTTGACCTGGCGGAGAGCCTCGCGCATGCCCGACGACTCGAACTGGAAGACGCCGGTCGCCTCGCCGCGCGCCAGCATGGCATACGTCTCGGCGTCGTCGAGGGGGACCGTTCCGATGTCCAGATCTCCGACCAGCTCGACCGCTTTGTCGATCACGTCGAGGTTGCGGAGGCCGAGGAAGTCCATCTTGAGCAGGCCGAGCGCCTCGACGTCCTTCATCTGGAACTGCGTGACGACCTCCTGGTCGCCGCCCTTCTGCTGGAGGGGGACGACATTCATCAGCGGCTCGGCGCCGATCACGACGCCCGCAGCGTGGATCGAGTCGGCCCTCGTGAGGCCCTCGAGCGGCCTCGCCAGCTCCACGATCTCCTTCGCGGTCGCGTCGGAGTCGACTGCCTTCCGCAGCTCGGCTCCCGGCTTGAGGCATTCCTCGAGCGTCTGCCCGGGCCCTTCCGGGATCAACTTCGCGATCCGGTCGACGACCCCGTAGGGGATCTCGAGCACCCGCCCGGCGTCCCGCACCGCGGCACGGGCCGCCATGGTCGAGAAGGTGATGATCTGGGCGACCCGGTCGCGACCGTACTTCTCGGTTACGTAGTTGATGACGCGCTCCCGGCCGGCGACCGCAAAGTCGATGTCCATGTCCGGCATCGTCTTCCTGCCGGGGTTGAGGAACCGCTCGAACAGGAGGTCGTAGCGGATCGGGTCGAGGTCGGTGATCTGGAGGCAGTAGGCGACGAGGCTGCCGGCGGCGGAGCCGCGGCCGGGCCCGACGCTGATCCCGTGTTCCTTCGCGAAGTGGATGAAGTCCCAGACGATCAGGAAGTAGTCGGTGAAACCCATCTCCCGGATCGTCTTGAGCTCGTAGCGGAGCCGGTCGCGGAGCTCGTCGGTGACCGGCTCGTAGCGTCTCGCGAGACCCTTCTCGCAGAGCTCGACCAGGTAGTCGAAGGCGTCGTGGCCGTCCGGGACCGGGAACTTCGGCAGGAGGACGTTGTCGAGCGCGATCTCGACGGTGCAGCGCTCGGCGACCTCGAGCGTGCGGCGCAGGGCGGCGACGTCGCTGCCGGCGAAGTCGCCGGCCATCTCCTCCGGCGTCTTGAAGTAGAAGTGGTCGGTCTCGAAGCGCCAGTGGTCCGGGTTCTTGAGCGAGTCGCCCGACTGGATACAGAGAAGCGCCTCGTGGGCTCTGGCGTCTTCGTGCCTGAGGTAGTGGACGTCACCGGTGGCAACAGTCGGAAGGCCGGTCGCCTCGGCGAGCTCGGTGAGCTGCGGGAGGATCCGGGCCTGAACGTCGAGGTGGGCGTTTTGCAGCTCGACGTAGACGTTGTCGCGCCCGAACACCTGCGCGAGGCGGTCGAGCTCGGCGCGGGCGTCGGAAGCGCGCCCCTCCTCGAGCGCCTTGCAGACACGACCGGAGAGGCAGCCCGAGAGCGCGATCACGCCGCCCGAGTGGCGGTCGAGGAGCTCCCAGTCGACACGGGGCTTGTAGTAGTAGCCCTCCAGGTAGCCGAGGCTCGACAGCTTGATCAGGTTGGAGTAACCGGCGTTGTCGGCGGCAAGGAGCGTCAGATGGGCGTAGCCCTTCTGCTGAGCACGGCGGTCTTCGGCAACGTAGACCTCGCAGCCGATCACCGGCTTGACGCCTGTCCCCCTGGCGGCCTTGAAGAGCTGGACCGCGCCTGCCATCGAGCCGTGATCGGTGAGCGAGACCGCGGGCATCCCGAGCTCGGCGGCGCGGGCGACGAGGTCGGGGATCCGACACGCGCCGTCCAGGATCGAGTACTCGCTGTGAACGTGGAGGTGGACGAAGCTCGCGTCGGACATCCGGGGGAACCAGGGTACAAAGCGGTCCTGCTGGCATTGGCGGGTGCGTCCGCTGTTTGCGGACGGAACCGTCGGTGGCGCGATGTGGGATCCTCATGCGCGGTGACCGGCAGCTCGCCTTCATCCGCCGGGCAGGAGCGCGACCGCGCAAACCGCTATGCGGCCGCGGTCTACGGCTCGATCGTCAGCGCAGCCCTGATCGCCCCGTTCCGCGAGGAGCACGCCTCGTCGGAGACTGCTGCCCTCGTCCTGATCTCGACCATGGCGGTGTTCTGGGCCGCTCACGTCTGGTCGGGGATCATGGGTGAGCGGCTCCACCACGGCGGTGCGCTCGAGGTGGAACATATCCGCGCTAGGGGCCGCGAACAGCTGC
>DATIYE010000061.1:0-9026 GCA_035517795.1 Gaiellaceae bacterium
ATCCCGGGGCGACCCGAACTCTTCGCCTCGATCAGTCACACGCGGGGGATGACGATCGTCGGCGTCGGCCGGGCGGTAAGGGTCGGTGTCGACATCGAGGCCGTCCGCGACAGGGGCCTGGCGTGCCTTCCAGAGCATGCCCTCACGGCTCGCGAGCAACAGGACATCGCAGGTTTCGCCGACGACCGCCCAACCGAGGCATTTCTGAGCTACTGGACGCGCAAGGAGGCCTTGCTCAAGGCTGTGGGGGTCGGACTCCTCGTCGAGCCAAGCCTGATCGAGCTCCCTCCGCCGGGCGCCTCTACGCGTGTGCTCACCGTGCCTGGCGGCCTCGGCGAGGCGGCGAACTGGTCACTGACAGAATTCAGGATCCCGGGTTTCGCCGCCTCTGCCGCCGTCGAGACGCCGGCACCGGCGATCCGAATCATGGAAGCGGTGAGGTGCGGGTGGTCTCTCGGAGTGCACCCGCACCGCACCTGGCGTTCTTAGTCGCCGCTCGGCATCTTTCCCGAGGCAACCGCCACAAGCGCTGCCTCCGTGCGCAACTCGACCGCGTCATAGGTCGCGACCACGACCGGACGTTCGTAGCGCTTCACGTGATACCTCCCCCTTCGCAACATTGAACACCCGCCAATCCAGACTCTGGGCGATCTGAAGACCGCTGTCAAGGGGCTTCGGCGTCGCGACCTCGGGGGCCCCGCTCTAGACTCGAGGTCGATGGCAGGGAGGCGCGAGCGCAAGACCGTGACCGTCCTCTTCGCCGACCTCGCCGGCTTCACCGCTCAGGCGGAGTCGATGGACCCCGAGGACGTCGCCGCGCTACTCGACCCGTATCACTCGCACCTGAAGAGCGAGCTCGAGCGGTTCGGCGGCACCGTCGAGAAGTTCATCGGCGACGCCGTGATGGCGATCTTCGGCGCCCCGGCGGGTCACGAGGACGACCCCGAGCGTGCAGTCCGCGCGGCGATCGCGATCCGCGACTGGGCACTCGAGGAAGGGATCGAGCTGCGGGTCGGGATCAACACCGGCGAGGCGCTCGTGACGCTCGGGGCCCGGCCGGCCGAGGGCCAGGGCATGGCCGCGGGCGACGTCGTGAACACCGCGGCGCGACTCCAGTCGGCGGCGCCCCTCGGCGGGATCCTCGTCGGCGAGAAGACCTACGAGGCGACCAGGAAGGTGGTCGAGTTCGAGGACGGAACGGCCGTCGAGGCCAAGGGGAAGGCGAAGGCCGTGCCAGCGTGGCCGGTCGTCCGGACGCGCGCCCGTCCGCATGTCGAGCGCGTTCACGGGGCGACGCTCGTCGGGCGGCAGCACGAGCTCACGATCCTCTCCGGCGCGCTCGATCGTGCCCGGCAGGAACGCTCGCCCCAACTCGTGACGCTGGTCGGCAGCCCGGGAATCGGCAAGAGCCGGCTCGTGCTCGAGCTCTACGGAGCCGTCGAAAGGGAGCCAGAGCTCACGCTCTGGAGACACGGCCGCTGCCTCGCCTACGGGGAGGGCATCACGTTCTGGGCCCTCGGCGAGATCGTGAAGGCCGAAGCCGGGATCCTCGAGGGCGACAGCGCGGTCGAGGTCGAGCGCAAGCTCGGTGCGATCGTCGACGACCCGTGGGTCGAGTCACACCTGAGGCCACTGGTGGGTCTGACCGCAAACGGGGAGGCCGAGGGCGATCGGCGCGAGGAGGCGTTCACCGCCTGGCGGCGCTTCATCGAGCAGCTCGCCGACGAGCGTCCGCTGGTGCTCGTCTTCGAGGACCTGCACTGGGCCGATGACAGCCTGCTCGACTTCGTGGACTACCTGACCGACTGGGCGACCGGTATCCCGCTGCTCGTGGTCTGCACCGCACGACCCGAGCTCCTCACCCGCCGACCCGAATGGGGCGGCGGCAAGCCGAACGCGCTGACGATCTCGCTCTCGCCGCTCTCCGACGGAGACACCGCAGAGCTCCTGGGCGAGCTGCTCGAGCGCTCCACCCTCGAGCCGGACCTGCAGTCGGAGCTGCTCGCACGAGCCGGCGGCAACCCTCTGTACGCGGAGGAGTTCGTGCGCATGCTGAGGGAGCGGGGAGAGATCGTGCGCCTTCCCGAGACGGTCCAGGGCCTGATCGCCGCCCGGCTCGATCTGCTGGAGGCGGACCAGAAGGCTCTCGTCCAGAATGCGGCCGTCGTCGGCAAGTCGTTCTGGCTCGCACCGCTCGAGGCGCTCGACGAGAACGGCTCGGCCCCGATCGAGCAGCGACTCCACACCCTCGAGCGCAAGGAGTTCGTGAGGAGGGAGCGGACGTCGTCGGTCGCAAGCGACCTCGAGTACGCGTTCCGGCACGTGCTCGTCCGCGACGTCGCCTACGGGCAGATCCCGCGCGCCGACCGGGCGGAGAAGCATGTCCGGACCGCACGGTGGATCGAGAGCCTGGGTAGGCCCGACGACCACTCCGAGATGCTCGCCTACCACTACCTGCAGGCGCTCGAGTTCGGCAAAGCCACCGGCGCCGAGGTCGAGACCTTCGCCGAGCCGGCACAGTCGGCGCTCGCCGACGCCGGCGACCGGGCAACCGCGCTGAACGCCTTCGCGACCGCCGCCCGCTACTACCGCGCAGCACTCGACCTGCTTCACGAGGGCGACTCACGGCGCAACAGGCTTCTGCTCAAGCTTGGACAGGTTCTGTTCCTCATGGACGAACCTGCCGTGGACTGCCTCCGGCAGGCATCCGAGGGCATGCGCGCGACCGCTGACCCGGAGGGGGCCGCCGAGGCGGAGACCCGGCTCGCCAACGCGTTCTGGCTCGACGGCAACCGAAGCGCGGCCTTCAAGCATCTGTCCGCCGCGCTCGAGCTCCTCGATCCGCTCCCGCCGTCACGCGTCAAGGCGAACGCGATCGGGATGGCCTCGCGGTTCAGGATGCTCGACTCCGACGATCACGAGGCGATTCGCATCGGACGCGAGGCGCTCGCCATGGCCGAAGCCCTGGGGCTCGACGAGATCCGCGCCGCGGCGCTGAACAACATCGGCTCGGCTCGAAGCTCGCTGGGTGATCGAGGCGGCCTGGACGACCTCGCCGAAGCGGCACGCGTAGCCGCCGCTGCGAACGCAGGGTTCGAGCTCTGTCGGGCGGAGGGCAACCTCGCCGCGCAGCTCTGGGTCGCCGGGAAGGTTGCCGAGGCGGAGGCGACATGGCAGAAGACGGCCGCCGACGCCAGGCGCTACGGCCAGCTCACGTTCGAGCGCTGGTGCGTCGGCGTGCTCCTGAACCCGGGCTACGTGACCGGAAGGTGGGACGAGACCCTCGAGGCCGCCAACGGGTTCATCGCCGAGATCGAGGCCGGACGTCCCCACTACCTCGCGTCGCAGGCCTACTCCTGCCGCGCCTGCATCAGGCTCGGTCGCGACGATGCCGAAGGCGCGGTGACCGACGGGGAGTGCGCCCTGGCCGCCGCTGAACGCGCCGCCGACAAGCAAGCGCGCCTCCCGACGCTCTCGCGGCTCGCCCACGTTCGCCTCGAGCTGGGCGACCGCGAGGGCGCGGCGAAGGCGGCCACCGAGTTCCTCGAGGCGATCCATGGCGGCCACGTCGGGTTCGCGCTCACCTCGGCGCACGAGCTCTCCTGGACGCTGACCGCACTCGGAAAGGGGCTCGAGCTCGCCGCCGCCCTCGACGGCCTCCAGGGCCCGTGGGTCGAAGCTGCGGTCAGATACGCGCAGGGGAATCCGGTAGGCGCCGCCGACGTGATGATGGAGATCGGGTCGGTGGCCGACGAGGCGTTCGCGAGACTGCGCGCAGGACGGCTTCTCCTCGAACGCGGTCAGCGAGCGGAAGGCGAGGCTCAGCTCCAGCGCGCGCTCGCCTTCTACCGCTCGGTGGCCGCCTCCCGCTACATCCGTGAGGCTGAGGAGCTGCTGGGCTTCGCTACTCGGTTAGCGTCTCGCCGGAGCCGCCCAGCTCCACCGGGAAGTCCTTGAGCTTGGGCAGGCCATCCTTCATGGGCAGAACGGTCGACTCGTAGTTCACGTGCACGCCAGGTGTGAACGGGAACGAGGGAATCGTCGCCGCGTAGACATCGACCAACCCCCACTGCGGGTGCCGAGTCAGCAAATGGCCGCCGCAGACCTTGCACCACTGGCGATAGCTCCGCTCGTTCTTGTGGTATTCGCCGATTTGGTCTTCTCCCTGGGTCACCTTGACCGCCTCGGGCTTCCAGAGCGTGAATGCGTTGACCGGGCCGGCTGACCAGCTTCTGCACGAGGCGCAGTGACAGTAGCCGGCCCCCTCCGGATCGCCCGCGACGACAATCTTCACTGCACCGCAGTAGCACTGCCCTTCGAAGATCTTCTCATCCTGGCTCATGCGTCTCTCCCTTGCGCTCGAATCGAAGCGGATCTCGATCCGAAAGCTACAGCGGAACGTGAGTCATTCCGGTGCGTTCCTGTAGGCGGGAGCCACTGCGCATGTCAAGTACCAGGACGGGCGTTGGCTGTGGGCCGCCGGCCCGCTCCGCGCTTGAAGCTAACGCAGGTCCTTGTTCGACTCCATGTCGAACCACATGGCGAACAGGGTGAACTGGCTGCCCGCGATCAGCAGCAGCGCTACGAGGACGATCGTTGCGGCCGGGATACCGTGCCCCATGATCCGCAGCACCGTCTCGGCGATGCCGAGCCCGAGTCCGACGAGCGTCATCACGATCCCGAGCAGGTAGAAGAACACGAGCGGATGGAAGTCGCGGATCACGTACTTCTCGCGCATGCGCCAGAAGAAGCCCTTGAGCAGCAGCCAGGAGATCCGCGGCACGACCTTGCGGATGCGGATCCCCGAGCGCTCGCCGACGTTGTAGATCGGCCGCGACGGAATATCGCGTACGCGCGCGTTGATCACGTTCAGGTGCACGAGCAGATCGTTCGGGAAGCCGTAGCGCGTGTAGATGCGGTCGAGATCGAGCCGTTCCAGGGTCGACAGCGAGATCGCGGTGTAGCCGGCCTGTGAGTCGGCGACGTGCCAGTAACCCGAGGCGATCTTCGTCAGCAGCGAGAGCACGGCGTTTCCGAGGTAGCGATGGCGCGGGATCAGATCCCAGGCGCGGCCGGTGAAGAGACGGTTCGCCTTCGCGTAGTCGACCTCGCCCCGAACGACCGGTCCCGCGATCGTCTCCAGCTCGTCGGGGTCCATCTGGTTGTCACCGGCCATCACCACGGTGACGTCGGCCCGCTCGGCGAGCGCCCGCTTGTAGCCGGTGACGATCGCGGCTCCGACCCCACCGTTGCGCTCGTGAGTGATCACCTCGATCTGCGGATCGGCGAACCCTCGGGCCCGCTCGGCGGTGGCGTCGGTCGAAGCGTCGTCGACGACGACGATCCGGTCGACGAAGCTTGGAATCCCGGCGATCGTGGCTGCGATCAGCTCCTCCTCGTTGTGGGCCGGAACGACGACGGCTATCGACTTGCCGGCGATCATTCGCCGACCCTCACCCGGACGAGCACCCACAGCGCCCGGAAGCCGTCGCGCCACGTGATCTTCTTGCCCTCCTCCTGCGTGCGGCCGTAGTAGGAGATCGGCAGCTCGTAGATCCGGAGCTTGCGCTTGCAGACCTTGCCGGTGATCTCGGGCTCGATGCCGAAGCCGTCCTCGCGCAGATCGAGCGAGCGAAGCACCTCGAGCCGGAAGGCCTTGTAGCCGGTCTCCATGTCCGACAGGGTCGTGTTGAACAGGGCGTTCGTGACCAGCGAGAGAAAGCGGTTCCCGACCAGGTGCCAGAACAGGAAGGCGCGCTGCGGCTTGCCACCGCGCAGGCGGGAGCCGAACACGACATCGGCGGCGCCGCGCACGATCGGCTCGATCAGCTCGGGCACCTCGGCCGGGTCGTACTCCATGTCGGCGTCCTGGATCACCGCGATCTCGCCGTCGGCCTCGGCGATCGCGGCCCGGATCGCGGAGCCCTTGCCGCGGTTCGGCTGCCTGATCACGGTCGCTCCGGCCGCCGCAGCGATCGAGGCCGTGTCGTCCCGGGAGCCGTCGTCCACCACGATCACCTGGGAGTCGAGGTCGAGCGCCGCGATCCGCTCCAGCACCTCGCCGATGGTCGCCGCCTCGTTGTAGGCGGGGATGAGGAACGACACCTTCACGTCCGCGCCGATCGTACTCGGCGCCCCCGCCGACAAACGTCGCGTTTCTAGCCGGTTGCTTGCTTCGGCGTCGCGCGCAGGCCCAGAACCAGCGCGATGACGGTTCCGATGATCAGCCCGATCAGCCCACCGAACACGACCGAGTTCCGCCGCGACCTGGCGAGGGTCTTCTGGGCGACTGCGGCCTGCACGATCTGCGTGCGCTCGACCGTCTGGGCGAGCGTCAGCTCCTGCTGGGTCGTCAGCTGAGTGTCGAGCGTCGACCCGTACGCGGCTTCGGCCGCATCGAGCTGGGTCGCGATCACGAGCTGGTCGAGCGGGCTGATGCCCGTCGAATCGGTCAAGGTCTTGTTGAGGGATGTGATCCGTGTCTGCAGGGTCTTGAGCCTCGCGCTGTAGTTGGCAAGCCGGGTATGAAAGATGCTGATCGACTGGAGCACGTAAGGCGTCGTGGTCTGGCGCCTGATCAGCCGCGCGAGCGCATTGGCGGCGAGCTCGGCCTTCCTCGCCTTCTTCAACTGGACCGAGATCTGCACCAGGATGCTGTTCGTGTCGGCCTGCGCGAGACCGTTCCGGCCGATCGTCGACGTCGAGATGTGCCCCTCGAGCTCACCCGGGGTCAAGCCGGCTTTCGCAGCCGCATAGGCGATCGCCTGGGGCGAGGTGGCGTACTGCTCGACCGCCGCCGGGCTCGACAGGTAGCTGAGGACGGTGCCGTTGCCGCTGGGCGTGAACGCCTGCCCGCGCGCGATCAGCGCCGTCGCCACCCAGCTCGAGCCGCCGCTGAGCGAGTAGACCGCACCGATGGCGACGCCGATGACGAGGCCGAGCACGGCGATCCACCAACGGGACAGGAGCGCGTCCAGCCACCGCCGCAGGTCGATCTCACGCTCCCCGCCGGGATCGGGGGCCGGGGGGTTCGCGCTCATCCGGCCGCGACTCTAGTCGAGGCCCACTTCCACTGGGCGCGCAAACCGTCCTCGAGCGACACGGTCGGGCTCCAGCCGAGCTCGCGCCGGACGCGCGTCGTGTCGGCACTCGTGCGCCGCTGGTCGCCCGCCACCGCGGGCCGATGGGTCACCTCGAGCATCCGCCCCGAGAGGCGCTCGAGGAGCGCGATCGTCTCGTTGAGCGATGCCTCGATCGTCCCGCCGACGTTGTAGATCCCTTCTCCGCGCTCGCCGGCTGCGATCGTCGCCGCGACGATGTCGTCGACGTAGGTCCAGCCGCGCGACTGGTCGCCGTCTCCGTAGACCTCGAACGGCGCTCCCACTGCGAGCGCGTTCACGATCCTCGTGAAGGCCATGTCCGGTCGCTGACGCGGCCCGAAGGCGTTGAAGTAGCGCAGCACGACGTATTCGAGGTCGAACTCGCGCCCGTAGGCCGCCACGAGGTGCTCGCACGCCAGCTTCGTGATCCCGTAGGGCGAGATCGGCTGCGGTGGTGTCCGTTCAGGCGTCGGGAACTGTTCCGCACTGCCGTAGACCGACGACGAGGACGCGAACACGACGCGGACGCGGCCTCGTGCCGCGGCCTCGAACACCCGCTGGGAGGCGAGCACGTTCCGGCGAAGGTAGAGCGGAAAGACGTTCCCGAAGCTCCGAACACCGGGCTGCCCTGCGAGATGGAACACGGCGTCGTAGCCGCCGAAGTCGAGCTCGTCCTCGGCCAGGTCGAGCCGCAGGATCTCGAGCCCGCGGGCGTTCTCTTCCTTGAGCTCGACGTCGTAGTAATCCGTGAAGCAGTCGAGTCCCGTGACCTCGTGACCGGCAACCGTCAACGCCTCGGCCAGGTGCGATCCGATGAAGCCCGCCGCGCCGGTGACGAGGTAGCGCATCCCCATGAGCGTACTCGCGGCGTCAGGTGTCACGGACCGGCAAGAGGTCCTCGCCGTTGCGCTCGAGGATCACCGCCGAGAAGAACCTGGTCATGACGAGGCCCTCTGTGAACTGTCCGAGACGCGGCTCGGGGCGCTCGCCGCGTGCGAGGGCGAGTGCGAGCTCGGGGTAGCGCGACCCCGCGGCCGTCGGCAACGGGAAACCCCCGCCGAAGCGCGGGTTGACGTCGGTGACCGGCAGCGAGCCGTCGGGCTCCCGGAAACACTGGATGTTCGCCGGCCCGACCACGCGCATCGTCTCGGCCACGTGCCGCCCGTACTCGATCAGCTCAGCGTCGCGGATCGTCATGCCCTTGATCGACTCGCCGCCCTTGGACTCGATCATCGTCCGCGGGACCGCACCGAGGCAGCGACTGTCGAGGTCGCAGAAGACGTCGATCGAGAACTCCTCGCCGGAGCAGACCCGCTGCACCATCGACTCGGCGGTGGTGTGACGGAGGAAGAAGGAGAGATCGCTCCCGTCGGCTGCCCGGTAGATGTGACGGGAGCCGAAGCCGCGCCGGGCCTTGACCAGCACGGGGAACTCGAGAACGTCGGGGAGCTCGCCGGGAAGCCAGGTCGGAGGCGTCGCGATGCCGTTCTGCTCGAAGAAGCCGTGCGCCGCATACTTGTCCTCGCAGAGGGCGATCGTCTCGGGACCGGGCAGGAGAACGAGCGCGCCGAGCCCGTCCCGGTGCTCGGCGAGCAGTCGGTGGTCGAGGTCCGCAAGCGGGACGACTAGGCTCGCCCCGTGCTCGGCGACGAGCGCCGCGAGCGCTGCGGGGTAGGCCGGGTCGTCGACCCGCGGGACGAGCGCATGCCGGTCGGCCGCATACAGCGCGGGAGCGAGCTCGTTGACGTCGACCGCGAGGGTGGTCGCACCGGCGCGGCCGAACGCCTCGACGATGTCGACGCGCTGTCCCGCGCAGGTGAAGAGGACGACGGGTAGGGGCTGAGAGGCCGACACGGGCCGGAAGGTTATGCGGAGTTGAACCTAGACTCCTCGCCATGCGCCGCCCGGTCGAGCCTCGCACCGCCG
>DATIYE010000062.1:0-15810 GCA_035517795.1 Gaiellaceae bacterium
CGGAGACGTTCTTCTCGCACCGCCGCACCGGCCCCCGCCGCGGAACCCAGGGGGTGATCGGCGCTGTCGCCTGACGAGGTGCGTCAGCGGTACGAGCGGGTGCGGGCGGAGGTCGGGGCCGGAGTGACGGTGGTCGCAGCCACGAAGTACGTGAACGTCTCGGATATGGCTGTCCTCGTCGAGGCCGGGGTCGAGGTGGTGGGTGAGAACCGGGCGCAGGATCTCGAGGCGAAACACGCGGTCTACGGCGACGCGTTCCGCTGGCACTTCATCGGCCACGTGCAGTCGAACAAGGTGAAGGTCCTGAACCGGATCTGCGAGCTCGTGCACTCCCTCGATTCGCACTCGGCCGCCGCGAGGCTCGAGATCCCCGCCCTCCTGCAGGTGAACGTGGCCGGTGAGGGCTCGAAGTCGGGGGTCGAGCCGGCTGAGATCGCCGACTACCTCGGCTACGGGATCCGCGGGCTCTCGACCATGCCCCCCGCCGCGGGCGATCCCCAGTCATCGCGGCAGTGGTTCCGCCGGCTTCACCTGCTCGCCGAGGAGCATGGCCTGGCAGAGCTCTCCATGGGAACGACGCAGGACTATCGAGTCGCAGTGGAGGAGGGCGCGACCCTGATTCGAGTCGGCAGCGTTCTCTTTCGGTAGCTGCTGGGTTTACGATCCAGGGGATGAGTTTTGGCGACCTGTGGAATCGAACCCTTGTCTATTTCGGGATCGCCGAAGAGGACGAGGAGTACTACGAGGACGACGAGATCTACGAGCCCTCGGAGTCGCTCGAGCAGAGCTATCGCGAGCGGCCGAACGTTCGCAGGCTGACGCCGCGGAAGCGGTCGGCGTCCTACGACGACTGGACGGAATCGGAGGAGGTCGAGAGCAGCCCGGCACCCGTCGAGCGGACGACCCGTACCGCGGCGGCCCCGGCTCCCGCGCGTGGCGTGCGCCACATGGCCGCGGTGCCCAATCCGAACGCCGTTCGCGTCCACCTCGTCCTGCCTCGGAGCTTCAACGACGCCCAGCAGATCGCCGACAAGTTCAAGCACTCGATTCCGGTGATCCTGAACCTGCAAAGCGCCGACGCCGAGCTGTCGAAGCGTCTGATCGACTTCGCGAGCGGACTCACCTACGCGCTGGACGGCGGTATGCAGCGTGTGGCCGACAAGGTGTTCCTGCTCACGCCGCGAAACGTCGAGGTCAGCGCCGAGCAGCGCGCCCAGCTGCTCGAGCGGGGCGGCTTCTACAACCAGGCCTAGAGGGATGTGCCGCTGCCGCGGTAGGAATCACCTTCCGCGGCACGAAACCGGCCGCGATGGTCCTGGACGCGGTCACGACGGCCGAGAACTTCATCGACGCGTTCATCGGCGTGTACCTGCTGGTGATCCTGCTCTACGTGCTCCTGTCGTGGATCCGCGTCCCCTACTCGCTGAGTTCGGTCCAGCGCTTCCTGAACGACGTGTGCGACCCGTACCTGAACGTCTGGCGGCGGATCATCCCGACGTTCGGCCCGATCGACATCTCCCCGATCGCGGCCATCCTGGGGTTGATCGTTCTGCGGGAGGTCGTCGACGCGCTGCTGAACCGGCTCCACTAGGTCGGAAGGAGAGGCATGTCCTACACACCAGTCGAGTTGAGACACGTGAGGGTCGGCCGAAGCCTGCTCGGCTACAACCGGGCTGCGGTCGAGCAGCTGATCGAAGAGGTCGCTCAGAGCTTCGAGGCGACATGGCGCGAGCGGGGTGAGCTGGCCGACAAGGTCGAGTCGCTCGAGAAGCAGCTCGACGAGCTGCGGCGCCGCGAGCACCTGCTCACCCAGACGCTGCTCGCCGCGGAGCAGGCAGCGAGCGACGTCCGGGAGCGTGCCCGGCGCGAGGCCGAGACGATCGTCACCGAGGCCCACCGGGAGGCACGCGCGATCAGCCGGGCCGCATTCGCCGAGAACGAGCGTTTGGTCACGGAGTCGCATCGCATCGAAGCGATGCTGCGCGCGGCGCTCGGCCTCGTCCATGAGGGAGCGGTGGAACCGGTCGCCGTCGTCGCTGCTCCGCCGGCAGCCGAACCCGGTCCCGCGGCGCCGGTAACGGAGGCTGACCCCGAGGTGGCGCCGGTACCCGTCGAGCCTACGGCGACGGTCGCGGATGACGGCTACGGCTGGGCGCGCGAGGACACGCGCGAGTTCGTGCCCATCACGCCGGCCGAAGCGGAGGGGCAGGTCGTTGAAGCGCCGCACGTCGAGCACGGCCCGGAGGACGACGAGCTGGTCGCGGAGCCCGCGCTCGAGCGGATGAACGGCGGAGGCTCGCGGGACTTCGACTGGGGTGAGTAGAAGAGCCGCTCAGGCGTAGACTTGGAACGTGACCCCAGCGGAGATGACGGAGTTCCGGACGTTGCTCGAGTCCGAGCGCGACCGGCTGGTGAGTGCGCTTGCCACCATGCGCGAGGATGGGCAGCGGACGATGGACGAGGAGGTCGGAGTGCCCGGCGGCGTCGGCGCCGACACCGCGTCGTTCACGTTCGAGCGGGAACTCGGCACCGGTCTCGAGGAAGGCGCCCAACAGTCGCTCGATCAGATCGACCGCGCTCTCGCCAGGCTCGCCGACGGGACCTACGGCACCTGTGAGCGCTGCGGCAAGGCAATCGGCCGCGAGCGGCTTCTGGCACGGCCGTCGGCGACCCTCTGCATCGACGACCAGCGATTGGCGGATCGTGCCTGAGGAAACGAGGATGGAGGCCGACGTCCGGGTCGGCTCGTCGACGAACGGGCTCGTGCCCGTTCTTACGGCCGAGCGCTCGCTCGCAGCCGGGCCGTGGCAGTGGGCAGGACTCGCCGTCGTCGTTGCGGCCGCGGTGATCGGCGATCAGGTGACGAAGCACGTCGTGACGAGCCGGCTCGCCCTCGACGATTCGTCGAAGGTGATCGGGCCGCTGTCGATCCACCGTGTCGACAACGCGGGCATCGCGTTCGGGCTCTTCACCTCGGCGACGAGCGTCGTGATCGCCCTGACGGGGCTCGCAGTCGTATGGATGCTCGTCTACTTCGCCCGCTCCGGTGCCCGCCATCCGCTGATTCCGGCCGGCCTCGGACTCCTGATCGGCGGCAGCCTCTCGAACCTGGTCGACCGGGTCCGGCTCGGGCACGTCACCGACTTCATCGACTTCGGCTGGTGGCCTGCATTCAACCTCGCGGACAGCTTCATCGTGATCGGCGTCGGGATTCTCCTCGCTGCCCTGCTCGGCGCCGATCGCCGTCCGAAGGACGTGCGCCGGCCGCTGGACGTCGCCGCCAGGTAACTCTCGCGGAGACCGAGATCGGCCGCACGGTTCTGGTCGTCCCGGACGAGGCAGCCGGGGAGCGGCTCGACCGCTTCCTGGCCGGCCCGCTCGGCTCGCGCGCGGCAGCGGCACGCGCCGTGGACGGCGGCGCGCTCGTCGACGGCCGGGCGAGGCTCCGGAGTCACCGGCTCGTGGGTGGAGAGCGGATCGAGCTCCCAGAGGCCGTGGAGCCCTCGCCGACGGCGCCGGGCGGGCCGCCCCCGCGCATCGTCTGGCAGGACGAGCACCTCGCGGTGATCGACAAGCCGGCTGGCCTCGTCGTCCATCCGGGAGCCGGGCGCCGCGGCGGCACGCTCGTCGATCTGCTGGCGGGCGTCGTCGCCGGAGGCGAGGAGGGCCGCCCCGGCATCGTTCACCGCCTCGACCGCGACACCTCCGGCCTCATGGTCGTCGCGCGCTCCGACGAGGCCCACAAGCGGTTGTCCGCGCTTGTCAGGCGGCGTGCGCTCGAGCGCACCTACCTGGCGCTGGTACGAGGCCGGCCGGCCTCGCGGGTCGGGAGGATCGAGGCTACCATCGGCCGCGATCGAGACGATCCGACCCGGTTCTCGCTGGACACAGCGACCCCACGGGATGCCGTCACGCATTTCGAGGTGATCGAGACCCGGGGTGAGCACGCGCTGCTTCGCGTCAGGCTGGAGACCGGGCGAACGCACCAGATTCGCGTTCACCTGGCGGCGATCGGCCTTCCCGTCGTCGGCGATTCCGTCTACGGCGTGGGCGAGCCGGCGCTCGGGCGCCAGTTTCTCCACGCCGCCCGTCTGGCGTTCCCCCATCCGTTCGGCGGTGAGCGGGTGGAGGTCGACTCGCCGCTGCCGCCGGAGCTCACGGCGTACCTCGACTCGCTCGGCTGAGCGGCCGCTGCCGGTACGATGGCGGCTCTTTCGACCCTCGACCCGGTGGAGGCTCGAGGCGGACGGTCGCCGGCATTGGCCGGCGCCGCCGAAACCCCGCCGGCGGACTGCCAACAAAACCGAAAGGGGCTCACATGCCCGTTGTCTCCATGAAGGAGCTTCTGGAGGCCGGCGTTCACTTCGGCCACCAGACTCGTCGCTGGAATCCGAAGATGAAGCGATTCATCTTCACTGAACGCGGCGGCATCTACATCATCGATCTGCAGCAGACCCAGGAGCTGCTCGACGAGGCCTACGAATTCGCGCGCACGATCGCCGCGCGCAACGGCTCGATCCTGTTCGTCGGCACGAAGAAGCAGGCGCAGGACGCCGTCTCCGACGAGTCGGCACGTGTCGGCATGCCCTACGTGAACCACCGCTGGCTCGGCGGCCTGCTCACGAACTGGCGCACGATGTCCGACCGCATCCAGCGCCTGCACGAGCTGCGCAGCCTCCGCCAGGAGTCGCAGCTCGACCTGCTGCCCGCCAAGGAGCGGATCGCGATGCTCGCCGAGCTCGAGAAGCTGGAGGCGAACCTCGGCGGCGTCGCCGACATGCGCCGCCAGCCCGACGCGGTCTTCATCGTCGACCTGCGCAAGGAGCAGCTCGCCGTGCGCGAGGCCCGCCGGCTCGGCCTGCCGGTGATCGCGCTCGTCGACACCAACTGCGATCCCGACGAGGCCGACTACGTCATCCCGGGTAACGACGACGCGATCAGGTCGTGCTCGCTCGTGATCAAGGTGATCGCCGACGGGATCGAAGCGGGCAAACAGAAGGTGACGCCGGTCGAGATCGCGCAAGCCGAGCCCGAGCCGGAGGCGACCGACGCCGAGCCCGCGGCCGCCCCCGAGCCCGAACCCGAGCCCGAGGCGGAGGAGGGGGGAGAATGACCGAGATCTCGGCTGCGATGGTCAAGCAGCTTCGCGACGCGACGAGCGCAGGGATGATGGACTGCAAGCGCGCGCTCGAAGAGACCGCCGGCGACTTCGATGCAGCGGTGATGCTGCTGCGCGAGAAGGGGATGGCCTCGGCGGCGAAGCGTGCCGACCGGGAGACGACCGAGGGCATCGTGCTCACACGCGTCGAGGACGCGACCGCTGCGATCGTGGCGGTGGGATGCGAGACCGAGCCGGTCTCGAAGAACGAGGACTTCCGCGCGTTCGCCGACGCTGCTCTGGCTGCCGTGTTCGAGCGCGGCGACGAGGCCGTCGGCGAGCTCGAGGACCAGCGTGTAGAGCTCACCGCCCGCCTGGGCGAGAACATCCAGGTCGTCGGAGCGCGCCGCCTCGGCGCGGGCGACGGTGAGATCTTCGCCACCTACGTCCACCCGCCGGCCAACAAGATCGGCGTCGTCGTCGAGGCCAAGGGCCCTCCCGAGCTCGCCCGCCAGCTCGCGATGCACATCTCGTTCGCGCGGCCGACGTACTCCTCGCGCGACCAGGTGCCGGCCCAGCTCATCGAGGTGGAACGCGACATCCTGCTCAAGCAGCCCGACGTCGAGGCGAAGCCGCCGGAGGTGCGCGAGAAGATCGTCGAGGGGATGCTCAACAAGCGCTTCTTCGGCGAGTCGGTGCTAAGCGAGCAGACCTGGATCCACGAGAACGACCTGACCGTCGCCAAGGCGCTCGAGCAAGGGGGGTTGGAGCTCGTCGACTATGCGTGGTTCTCGGTCGGCTGATGACGGCTGCTCCGAAGCCGCGATTCGAGCTCGCTCCCGCGTTTCACCGCGTCGTACTGAAGCTCTCGGGCGAGGCGCTGATGGGCCCGACCGAGTTCGGTCTCGACGCGGAGACTGTCGACGAGCTGGCCCGTGAGCTGGTCGACGTGCACGCCGCCGGCGTCGAGCTCGCGCTCGTGATCGGCGGCGGCAACGTCTACCGGGGCATGAAGGCGACGGCGGCCGGGATGGACCGAGCGACCGGCGACTACATGGGAATGCTCGCGACCGTGTTCAACTCGCTCGCCGTCCAGGAGGCGCTCGAGCGCCACGGCGCCGACACCCGTGTGCTCTCGGCGCTGGACGTCAGGGAGGTCGCTGAGCCCTACATCCGCCGTCGTGCGATCCGGCATCTCGAGAAGGGCCGGGTGGTCATCTTCGCGGCCGGCACCGGCAACCCGTACTTCACGACCGACACCGCCGCCGCGCTGCGCGCGCTCGAGATCGACGCCCAGGCGATCCTGATGGCGAAGAACGGTGTCCGGGGGGTGTACGACGGCGACCCGAAGACGAGCCCGTCGGCGAGGTTCCTGCCCGCGATCACGCATCTGCAGGCGATCGAACGCGGCCTCCGGGTGATGGATACCACTGCACTCTCGCTCTGCATGGACAACAATCTCCCGATCCACGTGTTCGAGCTCGCACCCGGGAACATCGGGCGCGTCGTCTCCGGCGAGAGCGTCGGGACGCTGATCTCGACCCCGACCGAAGGAGGGACGTGAGTGGCCGCCATCGACGAGTTCGTGACCGACGCGACGCAGCGCATGGACAAGTCGGTCGACGCCACCCACGAGCACTTCAACTCCGTCCGTACCGGGCGCGCATCTGCTGCGCTGCTCGATCGCATCCAGGTCGACTACTACGGCACGCCGACACCATTGAAGAACATCGCCACGATCAACGTCCCGGAGCCGCGGTTGCTGACCATTCAGCCTTTCGATCCCTCGTCGATCAAGCAGATCGAGCGGGCGATCATGGAGTCGAGCCTCGGGCTCACGCCGTCGAACGACGGCAAGATCATCCGGCTCCCGATCCCGCAGCTGACCGAGGAGCGCCGCAAGGAGCTCGTCAAGCATGTCCGCAACATGGCCGAGGAGGGACGCGTGGCTGTCCGCAACGTGCGGCGGGACGTCATGCGCCACCTCGAGGAGCTTGTCCGGAACGGCGACGTCGGCGACGACGAGGAGCGCGCCGCCGAGGGTCGTGTCCAGAAGCTGACCGACGAGCACGTCCACCAGATCGACGAGCTTCTGAAGCGCAAGGAAGCCGAGATCATGGAGGTCTAGCCTCTTCGCTGCGCGAACAGGCCAGAAGGACCACAGCAGTGCGGTGAACATCCTCTCCCGAATCCGGACACTCGCCCGCGTGCGGGCGCTGCCCGAGCGAGACCTGCCCGAGGTCGCCGAGACGGTGGCGATCATCATGGACGGGAATGGGCGGTGGGCCAGGCGGCGCGGCCTGCCGACCGCGGTGGGGCACCGGGCCGGGACGCGCGCGCTTCGCCGGACGGTCGAGGCTGCGATCGAGCTCGGGATCAGGCACATGGTCGTCTATGCGTTCTCGACCGAGAACTGGTCGCGGCCGCAGGAGGAGGTCGACGCGCTGATGGAGCTGTTCGGGGAGACGATCGAGCGCGAGCTTCCCGATCTCGCCGAGCAGGGCGTCCGCGTGCGCTTCATCGGCCGCCGCGACCGGGCTCCGGACGAGCTCCGGCGGAGGATGGAGTCGATGGAGGATCGCACCGAGCTGAACACGCGGCTTGGCCTCTGGATCGCGTTCGACTACGGCGGCAGGGCCGAGCTCGTCGAGGCGACCCGCCGGATCGCGGAGAGCGGGCTCGACCCACGCGAGATCGACGAGAACGTCCTCGCCGCCAACCTCTACGCGCCGGAGCTGCCCGACCCGGATCTCCTGATCCGAACGAGCGGCGAGCTCCGCGTCTCGAACTTCATGCTGTGGCAGCTGGCCTATGCCGAGCTCGTGTTCGTCGATCGGTTGTGGCCTGACTTCGACGCGCGCGATCTTCGGGCCGCGCTCGCGGAGTACGCGCAGCGGCGGCGCCGATTCGGCGGTCGATGAGCCCAGGGCTCGACTGAAGCATGAGCAACGCCGTCTCCCGCGTTCTGGTCGCCGCGGCGGCGATTCCGGTCGTGCTCGGGTCCGTGTACCTCGGCGGCTGGTGGCTGTTTGCTCTCGCCGCGTTGGCGGCGGTGCTGGCGTTGCACGAGTTCTGGCTGCTGACGAAGCCCCTCGCGCCTCTCGCCCTCGCGGGGTACGTGGGCGGGCTGCTCGCGCTGTTCGGGGCCGAGCGCGGGGGGATCGAGTGGATGGTCGGCGGCGTGTTCGCGACGCTGCCCATGGCCTTCCTGCTCAAGGGCGTCTCGGCAACTCGGCAGGCGCCGACGGCGTCGATCTCGGCGACCGTGCTGGGTGCGGTCTGGATCGGATGCGGGCTCGCGTTCGTCCTCCTGCTCAGGGACCTTCCGGTGCACGGCCGGCTGGCGGCGCTCACGGTCGTCCTGGCGGTATGGGCCGGCGACACGCTCGCGTACGTCGGTGGCCGGCTGCTCGGGCGGCATCGGATGGCGCCGGCCACATCGCCCGGGAAAACGTGGGAGGGGTTCGTGTTCGGTGCAGCGGCGACGGTGTTCGTGGCGTTCGTCGCTCTGTACAAGCAGGACTTCCTGACGATCGGGGAGTCGATCACCCTCGGTGCCGCGCTCGCAGTGGCGGCCCCCTCCGGCGACCTCTTCGAGTCGATGCTGAAGCGCGACGCGGGGGTCAAGGATGCCGGAGCCCTCCTCGGCGGTCACGGCGGCATGCTCGACCGGCTCGACGCGCTCCTCTTCGCGGTGCCTGCGGCGTACTTCTGCATCTCGGCTTTCGGCTACACCTGAAGTCCCCGCTCGGCCCGTCGCCGGTACCCGAGGCTACGCTTTGCTCGAGATGAAGCGGATCGCCCTGCTCGGCGCGACCGGCTCGATCGGGCGCCAGGCGATCGAGGTGATCGACGCGAATCCCGAGCTCGAGCTCGTCGCTGCCACGTCGGGATCGCACCCGATCGAAGGGCTGGCGCCGCTCACGCAGAGCGGGGGAGATCCAACCGAGCTACTCGACCGCGCCCAGCCCGACGTCGTGCTCAATGCGGTCGTCGGCTTTGCCGGTCTGATCCCGACCATGTGGGCGCTCGAACACGGTGTCACGCTCGCGCTCGCGAACAAGGAGAGCCTCGTGGCCGCAGGTCGGCTGGCGCTCGAGGCACGCGCACGGGGCAAGGGCGATCTGATCCCGGTCGACAGCGAGCATTCGGCGCTCTTCCAGTGCGCCCTCCACGGCGAGCCGGAGAGCATCGTCCTCACCGCGAGCGGCGGCCCCTTCCGCGGGCTCACGGCGGACGAGCTCGGCAGCGTCACGCCCGATGAGGCGCTTGCGCACCCGACCTGGACGATGGGCCCGAAGATCACGATCGACTCGGCCACGCTGGCGAACAAGGGGCTCGAGGTGATCGAGGCGCACTTCCTCTTCGGCGTCCCCTACGACCGCATCGAGGTCGTGATCCACCCGCCGTCGATCGTGCACGGGCTCGTCCGCTTCCGGGACAGCGCCGTGATCGCCCACCTCGGCAACCCCGACATGCGGGTGCCGATCTCCTACGCGCTGACCTACCCCGACCGGGCACCGACGCCGGTCCCGCCGCTCGAGCTGCGCACGCTCGAGTTCCACGAGCCCGACCTGGACACGTTCAGGATGCTCCCGCTCGCCCGCGAAGCCGGGGAGCGCGGCGGCACCTTCCCATGCGCCTACAACGCCGCCAACGAGGTCGCCGTGCAGGCGTTCCTCGAGCGGAGAATCGGCTTCCTCGACATCGCTGGCGCGGTCGAGGACGTTCTCGACCGGGTTGACGGGTCACCGGCCCGCGACCTCGCTGAGCTAGTCGAGGCCGACCGCCGCGCCAGAGAGCTGGTGCCCGTCGCGTGAGCTTCGGCGTCGCGATCATCGGGCTGGCCGTCCTGATCCTCTTCCACGAGGCGGGTCACTTCTTCGCCGCCCGCGCGGTCGGGATGCGGCCGAGGAAGTTCTACATCGGCTTTCCGCCTGCACTCGTCAAGAAGGTCCGGGGTGGGGTCGAGTACGGGATCGGCGCCATCCCGCTCGGCGGCTACGTGAAGATCCCCGGAATGCATCGCGCCGCCCCGGGCGACCTGCGCGCGACCCTGAGCCCGGACGACCAGGAGGCGCTTGCGGCCGAGCTCAACGACCTCGACGCAGCTCTCGACTGCGGTGACGAGCCCGCCGCCCGCGCGCTCCTCCCGGCGCTCGAGGCCCGCCTGGGGTCGAACCGGATGCTTCAGGAGCTGGAAGGCTCACTCTCTGCCGACGCGTACTGGCGCCAGACAACCTGGAAGCGCGTCGTCGTCATCGGCGCCGGTCCGTTCGTGAACGTCGTCTGCGCCCTAATCCTGTTCATGGGCGTCTTCATGTCGATCGTTCCGACCCGCACCGTCTACGCCACTGTCGCCGGCTACCCGGCGGCCAAGGCCGGCATCAAGGCCGGTGACCAGATCCTCACCGTTGCCGGGCGCCCGGTCGACGGAGCGAGCCTGCCGAAGGCGATCAATGCGACCGGCGGGCGGCCGTTCCGGGTCGTCCTCGTCCGCGACGGCAAGCGCCTCGTCGTCGGACCGCTGAGGGCTCGCAGCTCGCAGGGCGCCTACAAGATCGGCATCCAGATCAAGGCGAAGACCGGCCTCGGCGACTCCCCGCTGACCGCCGCCCGGAAGTCCGGGCAGCTCTCCTGGGACATCACCTCGGGAACGGTGGCGGGCATCGGCAGGCTCTTCTTCGGTCAGGGCACCCATCAGATCTCGAGCACCGTCGGCATCGTCCGAGACACCGCGGCCGCCTACCGGCAGTCGCTCCAGGACTTCTTCTTCGTGCTCGGCTACATCAGCCTGGCCCTCGCGCTCCTGAACCTCCTGCCGATCCTCCCACTCGACGGCGGGCACATCATGATGTCGCTGCTCGAGCACGTCCGCGGTCGCGCCTTCTCGCAGCTCGCCTACCTCCGCTACAGCGCGGTCGGGGTCGCGCTCATGCTGTTCCTGTTCTCGATCGGCGCCCGCAACGACCACCTCCTTCCGTAGCCCCACGGCTACGATCCCCGCGATGGGAAGCGAGTGCTCCGTCGCAGTCGGCGGTGTCCAGATCGGCGGCGGCGCGCCCGTGGTCGTGCAGTCGATGACGCTGACGAAGACGCACGACGTCCCCGCCACGACGGCCCAGATAGCGGCGCTCGTCAGTGCCGGCTGCGAGGTCGTGCGAGTCGCCGTGCCCAAGCTCGAGGACGCCGAGGCGCTACCGCGGATCGTGCGTTTCTCGCCGATCCCGGTGATCGCCGACATCCACTTCAATGCCAGTCTGGCCCTGAAGGCGATCGAGGCCGGCGTCCATGCCGTGCGGATCAACCCTGGCAACATCGGCGGGCCTGCCAAGGTCGAGGAGGTCGTCACCGCTGCCAAGCGGGCGGGCATCCCGATGCGGATCGGCGCGAACTCGGGCTCGCTGCCGAAGCACCTTGAGAGCCTTGCCCAGGAGGATCAGGCCGAGGCGCTCGTCGAGGCCGCGCTCGAGGAGGTGCGGCTGCTCGAGCAGCTCGACTACCGCGACTTCAAGATCTCGGTCAAGTCGAGCCACGTGCCGACCATGATCCGCGCCTACCGGATGCTGTCGGTGCGCGTCCCCTACCCGCTGCATCTCGGCGTCACCGAGGCGGGCCCGCCGTCGACGGGTGCGATCAAGAGCGCCGTTGGCATCGGGAGCCTGCTCGCAGACGGCATCGGCGACACGATCCGGGTCAGCCTGACCGCCGACCCGGTCGAGGAGGTCAAGGTCGCCTGGGAGATCCTCAAGGCGCTCGGCCTGCGGGAGCGCGGCCCGGTGCTGATCGCGTGCCCGAGCTGCGGGCGCGACAACGTCGGCGTCCAGACACTCGCCGAGGAGGTCGAAGAGCGACTGGGCGTCTACGAGGAGCATTTTGAGGTCGCCGTGCTCGGCTGTGCGGTCAACGGCCCCGGCGAGTCGGGCGACGCCGACTTCGGCATCGCCGGCGGCCGCGACGTCGGCTTCATCTACGCGCACGGCAAGGTGCTGCGGAAGGTCGACTCGGGGGTCCTCGTCGACGAGCTCTTCAACGAGATCGACCGCTGGATCGCCGACGGCATGCAGCGGCCGGAGCGGCGCAAGATGGCGAAGCCGGCCGCGCTGGCAATGGCGGAGGCGTCCGCCATCCCGCTCGAATAGCCTGGGACGCAATGGGAACCGTCGCCCGGGCCTCGAAGCTCTTCCTGCCGACCCTGCGCGACGCGCCGGCCGACGCCGAGGCGGTCAGCCACAAGTTGCTCGTCCGCGGCGGCTACATCCGGCAGGTCGGGGCCGGCCTCTGGACGTTCACGCCGCTTGGCTGGCGGGTGCACCGCAAGGTGGAGCAGATCATCCGCGAGGAGATGAACGCGATCGGCGCGCAGGAGTGGTTCGCGCCGGTGCTGACGCCGATCGAGCTCTGGGAGGCGACCGACCGCGCGCGGATCACCGAGCTCTTCCACGTCACCGATCGGGCCGGCCGGCGGTTCGTGCTCCCGCTCACCCACGAGGAGACCTTCACCTTCCACGCCCGCGAGATCCAGAGCTACCGGGAGCTGCCCCAGGCCTGGTACCACTTCCAGACCAAGGATCGCGACGAGCCGCGTCCGCGCAGCGGCCTGATCCGCGTGCGCGAATTCGTGATGAAGGACTCGTATTCCTTCGATCGCGACGAGGCCGGACTCGAGCAGAGCTTTCGAGCGCACGAGGGCGCATACCACCGGATCTTCCAGCGCTGCGGGCTCGCCTATCGCGCCGTCGATGCTGAGTCGGGGATGATGGGCGGCAGCGGCTCGGTCGACTTCCTCGCTCCGGCCGGGTCCGGCGAGAACACGCTCGTCACCTGCGAGAACGGCGATTTCGCCGCCGACCTCGAGGTGACGCACGCACGACCGCGTGCACCGGTGTTCCCCGAGCCGCTCGCCGCTCCCGAGGAGGTGGAGACCCCCGGGATCACCTCGTGCGAGGCGCTCGCCGCCTTCCTCGGCATCGACGTCGCCGCCACCTCGAAGGCGATGCCGATGACGAGGGACGACGGCACGGTCGTCCTGGCTCTCGTCCGCGGCGACGACCGGCTCGAGCTCTTCAAGCTGATCGCCGCGCTCGGCGCGAACGTCCGACCATCGACCGAGGACGAGATCCGGGCCGCATTCGGGGCCGATCCGGGCTCGCTCGGCCCCGTCGGCTTCCGGGGCGAGGTGATCGCCGACGAGACGCTGCGCGATGGTCAGTTCGTCGCCGGTGCGAACCGAACAGGCTGGCATCTGCGCGGCGTCGAGCACGAGCGTGACTACCAGGCGCGCTTCGCAGATCTCCGCGTCCCGGTGGAAGGCGACACGTGCATCCACTGCGGGGGGCCGCTCCGTTTCCAGACGGCAATCGAGGTTGGGCACATCTTCAAGCTGGGCACCAGGTACTCCGTGGGACTCGAGGCGAGCTACCTCGACGAGGACGGGCAGGAGAAGCCGCTCGTGATGGGCAGCTACGGAATCGGGCCCGGCCGTGTCATGGCGACCGTGGTCGAGCAGCATCACGACGAGGCGGGTATCAGCTGGCCGGTGGCGCTCGCCCCGTACCATGTCCACGTGGTCGCGTTGCCAGGGGTGGAGCAGCAGGCGGAGGAGGCAGCGGCGGCACTGGCCGAGGCCGGCGCCGAGGTCCTGCTCGACGACCGCGAGCTGAGGGCGGGCGAGAAGTTCGCCGACGCCGACCTGATCGGGCTTCCGTTCCGGGTGACCGTCGGCAAGAAGACGCTGGACGACGGCAAGGTGGACTTCCGTCGACGCGATACCGGCGCCGACGAGCGAATGGACGTGTCCGAGTTGAGCAAGGAGGTTTTCGATGCCTAAGAGACGGAGATTCAGCTCGGAGCCGTTCGGCCCGGCGATCGAGCGCCTGATGAACGAGTCGGGAACGACGTATCGCGGCCTGGCCGCGAAGACCGGCCTCTCGGCCGGATACCTGAACCACCTCGTGCACGGCAACCGGCCCGTCCCTTCGAACGACGTGATGAAGCGCCTCGCCGAGGCGCTCGACGTCGAGCCCGAGCACTTCCGCGAGTACCGGCTGCGCGCAATCACCGAGCAGCTCGAGGCGATGCCCGAACTGGTCGACCGCCTCTACAAGCGCTTGAGCGCCTAACGCCGCACGGGCAAGGCGCCCGGACCCTGCCGCCAACAAATCGCCACTGCGGCCGTCCAAGGAGTGGAAGCCGGACGGGGCCTCGGCGTGATCGCTTGGGGGCGAGGAGGCCCCTCCGGCCTCCTCGTTCCCGGGTACGATCCAGCCGAGACTCGGGGTGTGGCGCAGCCTGGTTAGCGCGCTTGTCTGGGGGACAAGAGGCCCGCGGTTCAAATCCGCGCACCCCGACTGAAATCTCTGCTCCTTGTGGGTCCCTGGCCACTGTGCGAGTTGCCGGTCGGCGGCCAGATGGAGGCTTGGTCAGGAAGCCCATGCTCCCGACCTCCGCTGCATGTTGTATCGCGGACCCGGGAATCGCGGCGCGTCGGTGGCGCACGTCGGCTCGGTTCATGATCAGTCTCGATGGGACGGTGATTGGCGGGCGATGTCGTACCCGCTGCTCTCGGCGGCCGTTGTTGCTGCCTCCAAGAATCGTGTACCCGCGGATGGAGAACCATCCTCGAGGATCGTGGTGGAAAGAACCTCGGCCCCCCGCAAAGAAGGCCGAGGTCTCATCAAACATCGGCCCCATGTATATTCGGCTTGAGCCTACGGGGGGAGGGCGTTCCAGGCGGCCAGGGTTTGCGGCTGGGCTAACCCGGGACCGGGGGAAGGGGGGCACCGGGGCAGCCCCCCTGGCCGCCGGAACGCCATCTATCAGAGTGGCACCTTCACGAGGGGTGCCGCATAAGAAGAAACCAAAGCTTTCGCCTGTTCCGGCAGCCCGATCCCGACTCGTCGGAGCAGGGCACGGTGGCGAGGAGCCCGTCAGGCGCCTCACTCATCGACGTCTTCGGCGATCGGCTCCCATTCATACGACTCTATGCCGACCTGACGGCGTAACCCCGCGCCGCACGTCGGGCAGAAGGCGTGTTCGAACGTCGCGGCCTCGAACGCGGTTGCGTGGACGAAGCGACCGATGCCTTCACCGCCGATCGTCGTCTTCTCCACGTCCTCGGGGACCTCCTCTCCGCACTCCCAGCACTTCATGGCCCGGCACTCTACGCGCTCACCATGAATGGGAATCCTCGACTGGGACAGGAACCATGCCCTGCCGGCTCCGAGGCAAACGCCGGGCCAGGATCGGATTCGGCCTCCGTCCGACCCTGTCCCGGCGCGTGGCAGTTGCGTCTCCCCCAGGATATGGAGAGGGGGGCAATTGCGATTGTCCGCTCCAAGTGATGAGAGAACGGTTCGGGAAGGAGCCAGGCGGTCGCGGCGGTTTAGCTTGGACGGGCCGTCCAGGTACATGAACGAATGCCAGCCGCGGCGCCCAGACTTCGCCCTAATTCGCGGCTCGCTCACGGACGAGTAGCTCGATGCTCACCGCCGTCACCCAGGCCGGGAGGACGAACACTGGCTTCGGAGATACCAGGCGGCGATCTCAGCGGCGGTGCGGCGGCTCACGGTAGAGGAGAGCGAGCGAGACGACGGAGAGGGTGACGAAGAGAAGGCCCGCGATACCGACAGCAGCCGGCGCCCGCAGCTCGCGCTCGACCGCGCCGACCGCGGCCGGCTCGTTCGAGCCGGGCTCGCGGCCCTCGTCCGTCG
>DATIYE010000063.1:0-10420 GCA_035517795.1 Gaiellaceae bacterium
TCTCCCGTGACCTTCCCGGCCATTGAAGGGGGCAGAGATGGCTTCAGCAGTCAAGCCGGTCGTGTTCGTCCACGGTCTCTGGTTGCACGCGGACTCGTGGGGCCCGTGGGGCGACCTCTTTCGCGAGAACGGGTACGAGCCGTCGGCTCCGGGCTGGCCCGGAGACGGAGAAACAGTCGAGGAGACGCGCAAGAACCCCGAGCGCGTTGCAGGCTACGGCATCGACGCCGTCGTCGACCATTACGCCTCGATCATCGGCCCGCAGGAGCCGAAACCCGTCGCGATCGGACACTCGTTCGGCGGGCTGATCGCGCAGCGCCTGCTCGGGCAGGGGCACGCTGCGGCGGCCGTGGCGATCGACCCGGCTCCGATCAAGGGTGTCCTCGCGCTCCCGCCATCCGCGTTGAAGGTCGCCTCGATCGCGCTGCGCAGTCCGGCCAACAAGAAACGTGCCGTCTCGCTGACGGTCGAGCAGTTTCGCTACGGCTTCGGTAACGCGATCCCGGGCTCCGAGTCGGCCGAGCTCTACGAGCGCTGGACGATCCCCTCGCCCGGACGTCCGCTGTTCGAGAGCGCCACCGCCGCCTTCTCGTCGCATTCGCCGGCCAGAGTCGACACGCGGAGCTCGAGCAGAGGCCCGCTCCTGGTCACCGCCGGAGGCAAGGACAGGACGGTTCCGCCTGCGATCAGCCGCTCGACCGTCAAGCTCTACCGCCACTCGAATGCCGTGACCGACCACCGAGAGTTCCCGGACCGCGGTCATTCGCTGACGATAGACCATGGCTGGCGAGAGGTTGCCGAGGCGGTGCTCGCCTGGCTTCGAGAGCGCGGGTTCTAGGCGGCGGCCGGGGCGAGAGCGGCGCGAACCGCCGGCGCGACCTCGGTGCCGAAGAGCTCGATCGCCCGCAGCAGCTGGGCGTGCGGCATGGTGCCGACGCTCAGCTGGAGCAGGAACCGCTCGTGCCCGAAGATCTCGTGCTGGAAGAGGATCTTCTCGGCCACCTCGGCGGGGCTGCCGACGAAAAGGGCGCCGCGGAGCGTCCGGCCGGCGTCGAAGTCCTGGCGCTGAACCGGCGGCCAGCCTCGCTCCCGGCCGATCTTCGTCATCTGGAGCATGAACGGCGGGAACGCAGCCTCGGCGGCCTCCTGGGAGGTGTCGGCGACGAAGCCGTGCGAGTTGATGCTGAGCGGGACGGCGGAGGGGTCGAACCCGGCTCGGCGCGCCGCCTCGCGGTGGATCTCGGCGAACGGGGCGAACCGCTCAGGCAGGCCGCCGATGATCGCGAGCGCCATCGGCAAGCCGAGCATCCCGGCACGCACAGCCGACTCCGGCGCTCCGCCGACCGCGACCCAGATCGGCAGGGGGTCCTGGGCCGGGCGCGGGTAGATGCCGAGATCGTCAATGGGTGCGCGGTGCCGACCTGACCAGGTGACCCGCTCCGACTCCCGCAGCGCGAGGAGCAGCCGGAGCTTCTCCTCGAACAGGTCGTCGTAGTCGGCGAGCTCGTAGCCGAAGAGCGGGAACGACTCGATGAACGAGCCCCGACCGGCCATGATCTCGGCGCGCCCTCCGGAGATCAGGTCGAGCGTCGCGAACTCCTCGAAGACGCGCACCGGATCGTCGGAGCTGATCACGCTCACCGCGCTCGTCAGCCTGATGCAGCTGGTGCGTGCCGCGCCCGCTGCGAGCACGACGGCGGGCGCCGAGACGGTGAAGTCGGGCCGGTGATGCTCGCCGACCCCGAAGACGTCCAGGCCGACCTGGTCGGCGAGCTGGATCTCCTCGAGCAGATTCCGCAGGCGCTCGGCGGGACTGATCGTGCGACCGGTCGCCGCATCGGGCGTCAGCTCGCCGAAGGTGTAGATCCCGAGCTCCACGACCGCTCAGTCTATCTCGATGATATTTGCCTACTCAACTTTTGTGACAGCACGACCACCGGTCGGGAGCGGTACAGCACCTTCGTCCCGGGCTGGGCGAGGAAGTAGGCGATCGCGCCCTGGTCCGACGACGTGTCGAGAACGAGCACGCTGTATCCAGTCGCTGCCCGCGTCCAGCCAATCCCGCTCTCCGCCCGGAAGTCCGCGATGCTCATCAGCTGGGAACGGCTCAGGAGCTCGAAGCGGGCGTCATAGGCGACCCGTCCCTCGAGGCTCGGCTGCTCGAACAGGAGCCAGTCGGCGTACTGCTCGTCGGCGAGTACGCGGGCGCTCGGGTCGGCACGGACCTCGCGCGCGACGGCCGCTGCGGCCTGCGTCGGATAGCGCCGCTCGAACCAATCGTTCCCGTGCGTCATTTGCACCAGGACGGCTGCGGCGACGGTCGCAAGGGCGGCCGTTGCGAGCACCCGGTTCAGCTTGATCCTTCGCGTCGCGATCGAGTCCCCCCACACGGACTGGAGCGCGAGTGGCACGACCGCGCCCGCCGTCAGCGCGAACCAGATCTCGTAACGGACGGCGTAGAGGCCGGCGAGGCCCGTTGCCGCGAGGGTGAGACGCTCGAAGAGCGTCGTCGCCCCTCGGGCTCGGCTGACGAGGCAGATCGAGGCCGCGAGAAGAGCGAAGAAGAGCGGCTCGCTTCGAACGGTGGCGGGCGCCCACTCCGTGACGACATGCGCCAGGCTCGAATTGTCGAGCGTAACGCGGAAGTAGTGGATCTCACCGAGTCCGTACGGCGAGGCGAGCACGCAGAGCCAGGGCAGGCCCAGGAGCACGAATGCCCTCCGGAGTGCCTTCGGGCGCCGGCGGCTCGGCGATTCCATGACGGCAAGCGCGCCGCGGAGGGCGACCAGCCCCGCTCCGAGGGCGACCGAGCCGTGGACGTTCGTCCAGAGGATGAGGACCGGGAAGACGAGGAACACCCGTCGTGACGGGTTTCTCGCGTCCCTGATCAGCAGGCCGAGCACGACGGCGAACAGGAGATAGGCTGGGATCTGAGCGCGGAGGACGCTGTTTCCGAGCCCGACGAGAAAGCCTCCCGCGACGACGAACGCGACGGCCCGGTCGGACGCGCCGAGGCCGCGCGCGAGCGAGGCGACCATGAGGAATGAGCCGAGGTAGAGGCCGAACACGACGAGCAGGGCGAGCGCCCACCCCCCGAAGTGCCACGCGCCGTAGAAGAAGAGCTGGGAGAGCCACTCCTCGTCGACCCATCTGTGACCGAGCGTCAGCACGGTCCACGCATCGCGATGCGGGAGTCCCTGCGAGGCGATCGCGCGACCGCCGAGGAGCGTGTACCAGGCGTCGATCGAGACGTAGCGACGCAGGATCAGCAGTTGGGTGACGGCGCAGACCGCGAGCGCAGTCACCGTCAGAACGTTTCGCTCGAGCCTGGTCTGGAGCGCTGCGACGCGGCGCGCCACACCGCCTCCGGCATCGCGCGAGCCGTGACGCCAACCCGGTCGGAGCGCTTGCTCGATGAGCTCGAGCGTCTCCACCGTCGAACTCTGGCAGGCGGGACGCCCGAACGCCCTGGCCGAAAGGCCAGCTCACGCCGGAGCCTCCGGCCACTGGCGGTAGCCCGGCGGTAGCCCGGCGGTAGCCCGGCGGAAGCCGTCGCGCCGGGCGCTTCCTGTCAGGCGGCGGCGACCGTCTCGACTTCGCCCCGAGCGAGCTCGGCGCGGGCAAAGGCACCCGGAACCGCGGCGGCGTAGATCCCGAGGGTCGAGTCGGTAACCCGCGCCCACGAGCAGTACGCCTCCACACGCGCTCGCGCCGCCGATCCGAGCCGCCGGCGCAGCCGAGGGTCGTCGAGCAGGCGCTCGATCGCCGCCCGCAGGGCAGTTGCGTCTCGGACGGGCACGAGCAGTCCCGTCTCGTCGTCGACGATCACGGTGGGGATGCCGCCGACCGGCGTGGCAACGACCGCCTTGGCGTGCGCCATCGCCTCCAGCACGACGTTCGGCAGGCCCTCGGCCTGAGAGGCGACCACGACCACTGCCGCCCGCCGGTAGAGCTCGGACACCTCGCCCGGACCCACGAACCCGAGCGTGTCCGGAAGCAGGTCCCGCAGGGGGCCGTCGCCGGCGACGATGCGCGGCAGTCCCTCCGTCGCTTCGGCGATCACGTCGATGTTCTTCTCCGGGGAGAGGCGGCCGACGTAGAGCACCGACGCCGGCTCGTCTTCTGTGCCGATCTCCTCAGGCATCTGCACGCCGTAGGGAACGACCTGCACGTTCGTCAGGCCGCAGTCTCGCATTGCCGTTGCCAGACGTTCGGAGCAGCAGATCACGGTCCTCGCCCGGCGCAGCAGCAGCCGCACCAGGCCCGGCCAGCGCTCTGCGAGGCCGAGGTCGTCGAACCGTCCGGCGGTGGGAGACCCGTGAAGTGTGACCACGAACGGCCGCCCGGCGAACCGCGCGACGAACGCCCCGGCGAGCCAGTTCGCATGGACGAGGTCGGCGCTGTGGGCGGCCCTGCGCAGCGACCAGACCATCGACGACAGCACGAAGGGCGCGACCCAGGGTCGCTGCTTCAGGTTGCCGACCAGGCCGGCGCCGTTGTTGCGGGTGAGGCCGAAGTCGCGGTAGGAGCCGGGTCCGACGACCTCGACCTCGACCCCGCGCTCGCGGAGATGCTCGACGGTGCCGCGCACGAAGCGACCGGAGAAGTCGTCCTCGGCGCGCGGATACGAGGTCGTGAACACCGCGACGCGAAGCGAGTGAACCGGGCCCGGGGCCTCCGGCCGCCGGGTGGCGCGCCGCTCGAGGCGAAGTCCGCCTCGAACCCGTCCGGCCTTTTCGGAAGCCGCCATCTCCACCTCGTGTGCGACCGCTCGTGGTGCTGCCTACTCCATGACTGTCGGCAACTCGAGCCGCGTGCTTGAGCGAGCGAGACGAAAACGGCGACCGCTGGGCCGCCGGATCGAGGCAAAGCTGGAAGTGGGGGCGGGAGGATTCGAACCTCCGTAGGCTGAGCCGACGGGTTTACAGCCCGTTCCCTTTGGCCGCTCGGGCACACCCCCGAAGGTGCGCCGCATTGTAGCCTCCCAGTCGTGAAGCACTTCGACGCGATCGTCGTCGGCGGCGGACCTGCGGGATCGACGACGGCGTACCGGCTCGCCGAGCAGGGCGCATCGGTGCTCCTCGCCGACAAGGCCACCTTCCCGCGCGACAAGCCTTGCGGCGGCGGGATGACGATGCGTGCGGTGCGCCAGTGTCCCGTCGACCCGAGTCCCGTGGTCGAGGAGCTCGTCGACCAGGTCGAGCTCCGCTTCCGGTATCGAGCTTCGGTCGTCCGCCATACAGCCGAGCCCGTCGTGTGGATGACCCAGCGCTACCGGCTCGATGCCTTCCTGCTCGACGCGGCACGAGAGCGTGGGGTGGATGTCCGCGAGGGAGTGAAGGTGGCGATCGAGCCCGGGAACACGGTCGTGCTCGGATCGGGTGAACGGGTGACGGCGGACGCGATCGTGGGCGCAGACGGCGCAAACGGAACCACCGCGAAGACGGTGGGGCTCGGAGGCGGCATCACCTACGGCGTCGCCTACGAGGGGAACGTCAAGTACCCGACGCTCCCTCGCGAGCGATACGCGCGGCGGCTCGTGCTCGAGCTCGCCGACATTCCGGGCGGCTACGCCTGGGTGTTCCCGAAGGGTGACCACGCCAACGTCGGGGTCGGCGGGTGGCAGAGCGAGGGGCCGAACCTCCGCGAGCACCTCCGCCGTGCCTGCGAGGCGCACGGCCTCGACCCGGACGACCTCGGCGAGCTGCGCGGCCACCGGCTTCCTCTCCGGCGCAGCAGTACGCAAATCGCGGGGGAGCGGGCGCTGCTCGTGGGAGACGCCGCCGGTCTGATCGACCCCGTCTCCGGCGACGGCATGTACGAATGCTTCGTCTCCTCGCGGCTCGCCGCCGGCGCGATCCTCGACCTGCTCGGCGGCCGCTCCTCGACGCTCGAGCCGTACACGACGGCGGTCGACCGCGAGCTCGCGCCGCTCCATCGCGCCTCCTGGAAGCTGAAGCAGGCGCTCGACCGCTGGCCCCGGGCCTCCTGGGAGATCGCGCGGTCGAAGCTGCTCTGGGTGAGCATCCGGGGCATGCTGGACGGCGAGCTGCCGGATCCCGCGAAGCAGCGTGGGCTGGCGCGGATCCCCCTGCGGGCGCTTGCCATTCTCGGTCGCTGAATCCCTCTCAGATCGACCCGTGTGCGGGTTCAGAACGCGATCCCGTATGCCGATGAAATGGCGAATGCCCGAGTCGACCGCAGTGGGCGCTCTGCCTCCGCAGCCGAGCGGGAGCTCTCGCTTCGAAGCGGCGTTCCTGAACGCGCCCATCGGCATGTCGGTCGTCAGTCCGGTCGGGCGGCTCCTCGAGGCGAACGACGCGCTGTGCCTCCTGCTCGGTTACGGGTCGGACGAGCTCGTGGGACTCAACATCTTCGACCTCGTCCATCCCGACGACCTGCGCGCGGCGCGGGACAACTGGCGGCGGCTCGTCGAGGGCAACTCGACGACACCGAGGATCGAGCTGCGCTATCTCCGACGCGACCAGCAGCCCGTCTGCGTGGCGATCACGAGCACCATGCTCCGCGACGCCGCCGGCTCGCCTCTCTACGCGGTGTCGCAAACCGAGGACATCACCCCGCGGAAGCAGGCCGAGGAAGCACGGCAGAGGATGGAAAAGCGCTACGGGGACCTCTTCGAGCGCTCGAATGACCTGATCTTCACCGCCGACCTCGCGGGCGTCGTCACCTCGGTCAACCCGGCCGCCGAGGCGATCACGGGATATGCGCCCGACGAGCTCGTCGGCAAGCGGCTGATCGATCTCGTGGCCGATAGTGACGGCGGCGATCCGGGCACGTCGATCGACCGTCTCCTCGAGGGCCATGACGGCACTACCGAGTTCCAGGTCGCGACCAGGGACGGCAGGGTCGTGTATGTCGAAGCCTCGAGCCGACTCGTGCGCAAAGGCGGGGAGCTCGTCGGAATCGAGGGGATCGGGCGCGAGACGACCGAGCGCCACCTGCTTCAGGAGGAGCTTGCACGGCACGCGTTCTACGACTCGCTGACCGGCCTTCCAAACCGCGCCCTCTTCCTCGATCGCCTCAGCCAGGCGATCGCGAGGCTGAAGCAGCCGGCTGATTCGGTGGCGGTGATGCTGCTCGGGCTCGACGACTTCAGGACGGTCAACAGCCGGCTCGGCCATGCAGGCGGCGACGAGCTGCTGAAGGCGCTCACCCCGCTCCTGCAGGAGAAACTCCGCGGCAGCGACACCGTCGCGCGTCTCGGCGGAGACCAGTTCGGCCTGATCGTCGAGAACCTGCAGTCCGACGACCACGTACCGATCGTCGCCGCGCGGATCCTCTCGACCGTCTCGTCGTTCGAGGTTCCGAAGGGCACGTTGACGGCGAGCCTCGGAGTCGCGATCGCCGAACCCTTGAGCAACCCCGACGGGCAGCTCGAGAACGCTCATACCGCGATGCACCGCGCGAAGCGCTCCAACCGCGGCGGCTTCGAGATCTACGTCGGCGAGGTTCGCGACCTGCATCCTGCAGGTCGCTGAGCCCGCCAGGACGGCGTCGCCGTTTCCGTTCCCTTCTCGTCCGGCGGCGCTAGCCGCTGTTGTTGACGAGCTTCATCATCTTGAACATCGGCAGGTACATCGCGATCACGATGATGCCGACCATCACACCGACGGCGATCATCGTCAGCGGCTCGATGATCGAGGTGAGGGCGTTGATCGAGGTCTCGACCTCGTCCTCGTAGAAGTCGGCGATCTTGCCGAGCATCTTTTCGAGCTCGCCCGTCTCCTCGCCGATCTTGATCATCTGGCTGACCATGGGGGGGAAGACCGGGTTCTCGATCAACGGCTGGGCGATCGGAATCCCTTCGTGCACCTTCACCCGCACCTCGGCGAGCGCCTGCTCGACCACCCAGTTCCCCGAGGTGTTACCGGTGATCTCGAGGGCCTTGACGATGTCGACTCCGGCGCCGACGAGGGTCGCGAGCGTCCGCGAGAAGCGAGCCATCGTCACCTTGAGGACGACGTCGCCGATCTTCATCGGGATGCGGAGCTTGAAGCTGTCCCAGAGCTCGCGGCCGCGCTCGGTCTTCTTCCACTTACGGAAGCCGAAGAACGCGCCGACCATCAGCGGGAAGATGATGTACCAGTAGCCGCGCAGGATGTCGGAGACGTCGACGACCATCTGCGTCAGCGTCGGCAGTTGCCCGTTCAGCTGGGCGAAGATCTTCACGAACACCGGGACGAGGAAGATCAGCATCCCGAACAGGGCGAGCGTCGCGAAGCACATGACGACGATCGGGTAGATCATCGCGCCCTTCACGCGGCGCTTGATCTGCATCGTCTTCTCGATCTGGACCGCGAGGCGGTCGAGCACCCTGTCGAGCATTCCCGAGGCCTCACCGGCCTCGACCATGGACACGTAGAGGCGGTCGAAGACGTTCGGATGCTGGGAGAGCGCCTTCGAGAGGATCATCCCGGACTCGACGTCGCCGCGCACCGCCTCGATCGTGGCTGTGAGGTTCTTATCGACCGTCTGGTCGGCGAGGATCGTCAGCGAGGTGACGACGCTGACGCCGGCCTCGATCAGCGTTGCGAACTGGCGCGAGAAGATCTGCAGCGCCTTGGGGTCGACCTTCTTGCGGAAGGTCGCCCGGTTGACGAGCCTCCTGCCGACCGAGTCGATGCGCTGCGGCAGCAGACCGCGCTGCCGGAGCAGGTCGCGCGCGGCCTCGAGGTCGGGAGCGTGGAGCTCGCCCTTGAGCTCTGCTCCCTGCGCGTTGATGGCGGTGTAGCTGAAGGTGCTCATCAGAAGCCTCGCCCCGAGGAGCTCGGCAGAGCCTGGGCCCGGGCCTTCGGGTAGCCGTTTCGGAGGGCGCGGACGAGCTCGGTCTGCACCGTGGACTCGAACTGATACGGCCCGGTGTAGACGGTGAAGTGTGGTGCCGAGCCGGATGACCCGGGTACGGCGTCGTTGGCGACGACGTCCTTGAGCCCGGCATTCCTGGCCGCCACGACCGCGCGTTCGGCTGCCTTCTGACTCGCGATGCCCGTTCCCGGGATGGTGGCGAGCACGACGATGTAGCCGGCGCCGCCGCTCACCTGCGAGGGGCTGCTCCCGGATCCCTCACCGGTGGGCGTCTGCGTCAAGGAGGAGGTCGCCGGCGTCGCGGCCGGCGGCGTGATCTGCGGGACGAACGGGTCCTTGGCGACGAAGTGCCGGGCGCGAACGGCCGGGCCGGTCAGTGTCTTCGAGGCCGGAGTCGCCGCTCCGCCCAAGCTCACCACGATCTGCGGCACGAACAGGTCCCTGGGCGCGAGTCGCGCGACCGAGCGGGGCAGCCCCGACGACGAGAGCGGACCGGACCCCGTGCTGTGCGACACGTGCTTGGCGGCGGCCGTCGCAGGCGGTGGGGCGGAGCTCTTCGACGGCGAGCTCGAGCCGGAGCCACCGAACAGCGCCGGCAGAAGCTGGAAGCCGACGACGACGAGCAGCGCGCCTCCGCCGACGGCGATGAACATCTTCTGACGGCGTAGCTTGAGGGCCTCGCGGTCCTGCGCGGCGCGCCGCGCTCTCTCCGAGGTCGACGCCATCAGCCGGACGAGGTGGTCGTCGTGCCGGCCGGAGGCGTCAGTCCGATCCCGGTGTACGCGAACGCGTTGAGAGTCAACGTGGCGCTCACCTTCGGGGGTGGATTGACGGACTGGACCGTGAGGCTCAGGACGTCGTAGAGGCGACCGGTCGCCGACACGTCGGCGCCCGAGATCTGAACCTGGTTTCGAAGCTGCTGCAGGAAGCCTTCGACGGCAAAGAACGTCCCCGTGAGCTGGACCGTCATCGGCACGCTCTCGTAGCCCGAGTACGAGGTCGGCGTTCCTGGAGCGATCGAGTCGAAGGAAACGTGCTCTTCGGTCGCGATGCGGCTGAGCTGGTAGAGGATCTGCGGCATCGCGGCGTCGTTCGGCATCGCCCGGGTGAGCAGCAATGACTGCGAGACGACGTGCTTGTGCGCAGCGGGGGCGTTGCTCGAGAGCTTGGCGAGCTGGGACTGGGCGGTCTTGACCTGGGACTCGAGGCTCGATTCCTTGGACTGCTTCGGCGAGATCAGGATCATCCAGGTCGCTCCGAAGAGCACGAGGAACGTCACGGCGAGGATCACGATCAGCCTGACCGGGGAGATGGTCGCGACGCGCTCGGTCATGGGATCGCGGTCGGCTGGGGAACGAGGGTGGCCTTGAGGCTGAACTGGTAGACGGTGTCGGAGCCGATCGTGTTCTTCGAGCTGCCGACCAGGGTCACGCCGGTGAGCCAGGGGACGATGCTCAGCCGTCGCATCATCCGCGCCACCGACGGCTGCGAATAGGTGTAGCCCGTGATCGCGAACGTGTTCGAGTTCGAGGTCGAGGTCGTGGGGGGCGGCGGAGTCGTGCTGCCGGAGGTCGTCGTGGTGGTGGTGCTTCTC
>DATIYE010000064.1:0-8033 GCA_035517795.1 Gaiellaceae bacterium
ACCGGGTAATACGAGCGGACATCTCCCCACTGACCGAAGGGCGTCGAGGTCGATCCGCAGTTCCCGCCGATGAGCGTTGTGGTGAGCGAGTTGACACTGCCGCCCGCGAACGCAGCCGGAGCAAGGGCAGTGGCGGCTGCGGCGACCAGGGAGAGTAGGGCGATGCGGGCGGCGGTGCGGGTCAACATGTGCTCCTTCTTCGGCGGGAGCACTCATGTACGCGGCGCTGCGACCGGCCGCCTATCACCCCGAAGGGTTATCTCTCGGCCCGGAAGATCGCTCGACCGGGTGATTCAAGCCCCGGTTTCGGGGGATGTGCCGATGACGACGCCGAGCGCATCGACGACCTCGGGGTCGAACTGCGTGCCGCGGTGCGCCTGCAACTCCGCGAGCGCGGCCGCGTTCGAGCGGCCCTTTCGATACGAGCGATCGGTCGTCATCGCGTTGAAGGCGTCGCACGCAGAGACGATCCGCGCCGCCAGCGGGATGGAGTCCCCCGCCAGACGGTCCGGATAGCCCGTCCCGTCGTAGTGCTCGTGACAGGAGCGCACGATCGTTCCGACCTCGGCGAGGAGCCCGCCGATCGGTGTCAGCAGGCTCTCTCCCTCGATCGTGTGCGTGTTCATGAGCTCGCGCTCCTCGGGACTGAGCGGGCCCGCCTTGTTGATGATCTCGGTGGGAATCCTGATCTTCCCCACGTCGTGGAGGAGCGCCGCGAACTCTGCCTTGCGACGCGACCTGGCGTCGAGTCCGAGCAGGTCGCAGACGCCGAGGACGAGGTCGACGACCTGACGGCTGTGCGAACCCGTGTAGGCGTCGTCGGCCTCGACTACGTCGCCGAGCAGGAAGGCCGTGCCCCGGTAGGCGGTCGAGAGCTCGAGCTCGTGTCCGAGCCGCTGTTCCCGCTCGCGTGAGAACACCGAGAGCAGCACGAGGAGCGGCAGCGGCAGGAGGACGGCGGCGTCGCCGGTGGCCGCGGCGGCGACCGCCACCGCCAGTCCGGCCGGAGCAAGGCAGGCGTCGACGACGAACACCCAGCCGAGCGGCCGCAGGAGCTCGCCAGGCGCTATCCCGAGGGCCAGGCGCTCCCGGACGACCGACGTGCCGAGATCGAAGGCGAACTGCGCCGCGAGAGCGACGAGGAGCACCCACCACGACCCTGCTGCCGGCGCGGGCGCCCCGAGTACGACAAGCGCGAGCGCAGGCCCGATCGCGTACCAGGCGTTCCCGACGGGGACGGCGACGCGCCGAAGAGGCACCTCGCGTCGGACGTACGACGGAACCTGTGCGAGCACGTACGCGGTCGCGACGACGAGCGGCACGATCCGTGGTGGCAGCAGGAAGAGCATCGGTACGAACGCGAGCTCGGTGGGGACGGCGAAGCCGCTCCCGATCTCGAACTCCACCGTCGAGGCGGCGACGAACACGCCGAGCAGGAGCACGAGTGCCGACAGGTCGAGCGACCGGCCAACGGGCGCGAGCAGTGCGAGGGGGACGGCCACGGCGAGGAACGAGACGGCCGTGAGCCAGCGAACGAGCCCTTCGCGGCCTGCAAGCGGCACGGACTCCCGCTGGCGCGACTGCTCGAGCAGCTGCTCGGCGACGGGATCGAGATCGGAAACGATGGTGCTGCTCATCCGCTCGTTATCGGCACCGGACGTGCCGCGCTGGATCAGCTTGGTCGTGCGAACCAGCGGGCGCGGCGGCTCGAGCCGAAGTGCTTCTTCTCCCCCACGAGCGCGACCGACGGCTCCTCGAGCTTCCCCACCGGGGTCGGACCCGAGAAGAAGTCGACGTCGACGCGCCCGACGAGACCGCCGCCGAACTCGATGTAGCAGGCGCCGCGTCCGTCGTAGCCGTCGGCATCATCACCGTGGCGGAGGCGGGCGATCAGCGATTCGGCGACGACCTTCGCCTGCCGCTCCGCGAAGACGCCTGCCTTCGGGACACCCACCGTCGCGACGTCGCCGACCGCGTAGACCCCGGGGAAACCCGTCTCGAGCGTCCTCCCGTTGACGGGCACGTAGCCGTCGACGGTCATCCCACTCGCAATCACGGCCTCCGGGGCACGGTGCTCGGGCACGCCCAGAAAGAGGTCGTAGGGCAGCTCGGCCCCGTCGTCGAGCACCGCAACCCGCCGGGCCGGGTCGAGAGCGCTCACCCGGCGATTCGGGAAGTACTCGATGCCACGGTCGGCGAAGGCGGCGACGAGAGCCGCCGAGGTGTCCGGCGAGGGCGGAATGGGGATCTCGAACGGGATCAGGATCGAGATCTCACAGCTCTCCAGAAGGCCTCGCTCCGAGAGGTAGTCGTGGAGGAGCAGCGCGCACTCGCTCGGCGCGGGCGGACACTTGTAGGGAGCGCCGCAGACGCCGACAATCGCGCGTCCTTCCACGAACTCGGGCAGCCGGGCGGCGAGGTTGGCGGCGCCCTCGACGGAGTAGAACTCGTCGACCCCACCCACGAGGCCGGGCGTCGCGGCGAAGTCGTAGTCGGCGCCGAGGGCGAGGACGAGATAGTCCGCCTCGTAGACCCCGCCGTCGGTGGTAACCACCCGCTCCAACGGGTCGATCGCCGTGATCGACTCCTGCACGAAGCGGACTCCGGGCTTCGCGAGGTTCCGGTACGGGAGCCGCACCGCGTCGAGCGAGGTGCGTCCGAACATCACGTCGAGCTTCGAGTAGCCGAAGACGAACGCGTCGCTCTTGTCGATCAGCGTCAGGTCGAGCTCGTCGCCGAGCTCGTCCGAGAGAACGGTTGCAAGCTCGAGTCCGCCGAAGCCTGCGCCCAGCACCACCACCTGCGAGGCCATGGGTCGATCCTACGGGCTTGCGGCTACTCGGGCTGGAACAGCGCCACGGTGTTGCCGTCCGGATCCTGGAACCAGGCGGACCTGCCGAGCCCCGCGGTGGTGGCGATGTGGTCGACCGTCTTGAACGTCGGGAAGTCGTAATCCTCGAAGACCACACCTCGGCTTTCGAGGTCGCGGACGTCGGCTTCGACGTCGCTCGTCCAGAAGCGAACCTGCGTGTGGTCAACCTGGTTCGGAGCGGGCCGCCCGTAGACGAGGATGGTCGTCCCGTCGCCGCACTCGAAGAGCAAGTGGTTCGGGACGGTCTCGGGCGAGAGCGCGAGTCCCACCTTCTGCTCGTAGAACTCCCGGCTGCGCTCCAGGTCGGTCGAGCACAGCACGGCCGACACCTTCGTGTTCCCCAGCATCGGATACCTCCTTCGGGTCGACTCCTGCCAATCATCCACCGGATCGCCGCATCCCGCTCGACTGAGAGGCAGGCCGGTATCGTCGGAGCCATGTCAACGCGCAGGCTGCTCGAGGAGACGGCGTCGTACGCCGCCGACTTCTTCGAGGGGCTCCCCGAGCGGCCCGTTCGCCAGACCGCGAGTCTGGAGGAGCTGCGCGCGAATCTCGGCGGGCCGCTTCCGGACGCCCCTGCCGATCCTCGCGCGGTGATCTCGGACCTGGCGCGGGCCGCCGACCCCGGGGTGATCGCCATCCCCGGCGGGCGCTATTTCGGCTTCGTGATCGGCGGCGCAGTGCCGGCTGCCGTCGCGGCGGACTGGCTCACCGCGACCTGGGACCAGAACGCCGGCCTCTACGTCGGGGGCCCGGCGGCAGCAGTGGTCGAAGAGGTCGCGGGAGAGTGGCTCAAGGAGCTGCTCGCTCTGCCGCGCGACGCCTCGTTCGGCTTCGTCACCGGCTGTCAGATGGCCGGGGTGACAGGGCTGGCGGCGGCTCGCCACGCCGTCCTCGAGCGCGCCGGGTGGAACGTCGAGGAGCGGGGCCTCACAGGGGCGCCTCCGATCAGCGTCGTCGTCGGCCAGGAGCGGCACACGACCGTCGATCGCGCGCTGCGTTTTCTCGGCCTCGGCAGCGGGTGCATCATCCCCGTCGAAGCCGACGATCAGGGTCGGATGCTGCCCGATGCGCTGCGCTCCGCGCTCGCCGATCTCGACGGGCCCTCGATCGTCTGCGCCCAGGCCGGCAACGTGAACACGGGTTCCTTCGACCCGATCGCCCAGATCGCGGACGTCACCTCCGCGGCGGGGTCCTGGCTGCACATCGACGGTGCGTTCGGACTCTGGGCCGCCGTGAGCCCCGGGCTCGCGCACCTGGTAGCCGGCGCCTACCGCGCCGACTCCTGGGCCCTGGACTCCCACAAGTGGCTCAACGTGCCGTACGACAACGGGGTCGCGTTCTGCGCGCATCCCGAGGCTCACAGCGCCTCGATGGGCGTGAGGGCGAGCTACCTGATCCATGCCGACGAGACGGGCCCTCGCGACCAGCTCGACTGGAACCCCGAGTTCTCGAGGCGCGCCCGCGGGTTCACGGTCTACGCGGCGATCCGTTCACTGGGACGGACCGGGATCGCCGGGATCGTCGAGCGCTGCTGCGCTCACGCCCGCCGCTTCGGCGAGGCGCTCGGCGAAACGCCGGGCATCGAGATCCTCAACGACGTGGTCCTGAACCAGGTCCTGGTTCGCTTCAGCAGCGACGCCCACACGGATGCAGTCATCGAGGCCGTCCAGGCCGACGGCACCTGCTGGCTCAGCGGCACGACGTGGCACGGCATGCGCGCGATGCGGATCTCCGTCTCGAGCTGGGCGACGACGGACGAAGACGTCGAGCGCTCGATCGTGGCGATTCGCCGCGCAGCCGCCGAGGCCCGTCAATAGAGGCCGTCGTCGGCCGCATCGGGCCTCGCGGCAGGGTCACCCTCTGTGGCGGACGCCTCCGCGAGCCTGCGCTCGACCGCCTCGCGTGCACGCTCGATGGGCCTCGGCGTCTGGCTCGCGACGTACTGCAGATTCCCGAGCAGAAGGTAGGAATCGAGCTCGAACGCCAGCTGTTCGGGATCCTCCGTCGTCGCGATCGACCCCTCGGTCTGCGCGTCCTGCACCGCGCGGACGAGGCTCACCGACCACTCCTCGACGAACTGCATCGCGCGATCGCGCACCGGTCCCGGATGGGTATCCATCTCGGCGGCGACCGAGGCGAAGAAGCACCCGCCCGGATAGACGTTCTCCTCGACGTGCTTCAGGAAGAGCTCGGCCAGGGCACGAACGCGCTCGAGCCCTGTGGGAGCCGCCAGCGCCGGCGCGACGACCAGCTCGTCGAAGACCTCGGTCGCCGTCTCGATCGTCGCGAGTTGGAGCTCCTGCTTGGAACCGAAGTGTGCAAAGAGGCCGCTCTTGCTCATCCCCACCGCCTGCGCCAGCCGGCTGATCGAGAGCCCGGCCAACCCTTCCACCGTGGCGAGCTGCGCGGCCTCACGGAGGATGGCATTGCGGCTTTGCTCGCCGTCGCTTCGACGTCTGCGCTCCGTCGTCGTGCTCGTCACGACAGTCAAGTTAGCACGAACGGTCGTACTTATGATAGAACGAACGATCGTACTAACTAAATCGGGAGGGAGAGATGAGACTGATCACGAGAGACGAGCTGCGGGCGAAGCTGCGACGAGGGGACGACTTCCGGCTCGTGATGACGCTGCCGGAGCACGCATTCAGGGCCAAGCACATCCCCCGATCCCTCCACTTCCCGACGCTCGACGACGCCGTCGACGAGCTCGACCCCTCCGAGGAGGTTGTCGTGTACTGCGGCGACGCGCATTGCGCGGCGAGTATCTACGCCTATCGCCACCTCGAGCGAGAGGGCTATGCGCACGTGCGGCGCTATGCGGGCGGGATCGCCGACTGGGAGGCGGCCGGCTATCCGCTCGAATCGATCCGCTAGGAGGTGGCGTAGTGCGCGAAGGCCCCGCTACGACACGGGCGCCGGGAAGCGGACATGCATGTGGTACTCGTGGTTCGGGTAGGGGATGACGATTCCCGAGGGGCCGTGGAGCCCGGTCCCGAACCCGACGAAGATCATCTGGGCTCCGGCCGCCACGAAACGATCGACGAGATCCTGCGCCAGCGCGAGATCGATCTGGTCGGCGGCGACGGGCGCGCGAAGCTCCCCGTCGCGCCGCGGGTAGTAGACGTCGACGTCGAGACCGTTTTGGTGGGAGACGTGCTCGTCCGTCATCGGACCGCCGCCCCGGAGGCTGATGTCGCCGACGACGACCCGGGGGGCAGTCGGATTCGCAGCACGGTAGGCGTCGACGACCGAGATGATCGCGCGAATCGTGTGCTCGTTCCCGTAGAGCCGTATCGGCGCGTTCGGGACGCTGTCGGTGACCGGGTCCCAGGTGACCCAGTTGGGGCCCTCGACGGGAAGCTGGGTGCCGTCGATCAGCCTGCCGTCGTAAGGGAGACCTACCGAGGTCGCGCGATGCCATTCGATCGTCGGCATCTCCTCGGGCCGGACACCGCCCAGGTGGGCGGGAACCGACAACGGCAGTGTCAGAGGCGTCGAGAGCCAGCCTCGGGCAGCGCCGACGCTGTCAGTGTCGAGTCGGAATGCGAAGCTGGGCGGGTCTTCGGCCGCGGCTTGACCTCCGGCTCCACCGCCGGCTCGGAGCGCGATCACAGGAAGCATCACCGCCGGGGAGAGCACGACCGCCGTCGCCCCCACTCTGCGCAGCATGCGGCGCCGCTTCCACTGCGCGCGCCGCAATCGCGAGGCAACGAGGCCGGGTGCCGGCGCCACCCTCGGAACCGCTGCCGGGAAGCCGGCGAGCGCCGGTACAGCGGCTCGCTCACGGAACCACAGAAGATCTGCATCGAGCCAGACCTCTCCCGGCCGCCAGCTCATGGCGACTGCTTCGCCCGCACTGCGGCGTGTCCTGCGTCAGTCGGTCGCGAGCGCCACCGGCGTCCCCAGCTCACGAGTCGCAGCCTGCGGCCGAACGGGGGCGGGCAAGAACAGGCAGCAGAGCAGGCCGACGGCGGGCGCGGCCGCGGCGATCGTGAGAGCCACCTTCAGGTCGATCGCGTCGGCGACCGCGCCGAGGATCACGGCCGCGATCCCGCCGATTCCCATCGACAGCCCCACCGCGAGCCCGGAGGCCATCCCGACGTGGCGGGGCAGGTAGAGCTGGCTCAACACCATCGTCACGCCGAAGGTGCCGACGATGCAGATGCCGACGAACATCAGAGAAATCACACCGACGGCGCCTCCGAGATAGACGAACGCCAGGATCAGCGGCGCGATCGCCGCCTGAGTGATCACGAGCGTTCGCCGCAGGCCGATCAGGTCGGCCACCGCGCCGAGCACGAGCGTCCCGACCGCCCCTGCGAGAAGCATCACGAACAGGAGCCGGTTCCCGTCCGCCTTCGAGTGGCCGTGAGCGACGACCCAGAGCGGCACGAACGCCAGGAGAGTGAACCAGGCGACGCTGCGCAGTGCGATCACCGCGCCGAGCCACATCATCGCGCGGACCTGATCCTCACCGCCGGCGGCTGCACGCTCACCGGGCCCAGGCGTGAGCCGGGACAGGCGAGGCGCCACCCGCGCCAGAGCGATTGACACGGCCAGAACGGGGAGCATCGCGATCACCGCTCCGCCGAGCCCGAGCCAGACGACCAGCTCGCCGGTCACGAATGCCCCGAGCGCATAGCCGGTATTCCCACCGATATTGAAGTACGACATCCCGCTCGCGAGCCTGCGCCCACTCGCATAGGCGGCGAATTTCGCCCCCTCGGGATGAAACGCCGCTACTCCGAGCCCACCGGCGAACACGAGCACCACCGTCACGGGATAGAGCGGCGAGATCGCAGCCCCACCGACCCCGACCGCGGCCAGGGCGATCCCGCCCGGGATCAACCACAGCGCTCCACGGCGATCCGACCAGAACCCGAACAGCGGCTGGACGAGCGAGGAGGAGACAGTGGCCGCCAGCAGGAGCATCGCCGCGAGGGCGTAGTCGAGATGGAACTTGTCTGTCAAGAACGGGATCAGCGCGGGGACGCTTCCCGAGGCGAAGTCGACGGCGAGATGGCCGACCGAGAGCGCCGCCATCGGGCGCCTCTCGATCCCGGCCTTCGTCGACCCCACCCCTCGATCGTACTGACCCGCGGCCCTCCTCCGGCGTGAGTAAAGTGTCTTGACGAAGATGACCGCCAGACCGCCCGCC
>DATIYE010000065.1:0-4898 GCA_035517795.1 Gaiellaceae bacterium
GCGTCGAGGTTGGTCGCGATCGCGCGGCGCGGGATCTGGACCCCCTTCGGCGGTCCGGTCGTTCCCGACGTGTACATGACGAACGCGGTGTCGTCGTCGCCGAGCTCGTCGGGGAGGGTTCCGCCCGAGCCGGCCGCGCTGCGATCGACATCGGTGCGGGGAAGCTGCTGGAGCCGCTCTGGTGGGTCGACACCGGGCCACGCGAGCAGCCGCTCGGGGGCGCTGTCGCTCACGATGTGGCCGAGCTCGCGTGAACCCAGGCCGGGGTTGATCGGGACGGCCGCCACGCCGGCCGCGAGGGCCGCGACGGTGGCGACGGCGAGCTCGAGCGTGGGCTCGGCCCAGACCGCGACCCGTTTGGCGCCTTCCAGCTCGTGGGTGGTGGCGGCCGCGGCCCGGGCGAGGTCGCGATAGGTGATGGCGTCGTCACCGATGCGGATCGCCTCTCGGTCGTCGGGGTCTGCGAGGCTTGGAAAAAGAGGTTCGGACATCGTTTGTGTGCCGCTATACTCCGTGAAGTATTGAATCCCTACCGCATTTGAGGAGTTTTCGACGATGAGTCCGTCCGGAGCAGAGGTTCTCCGACAGATCAAGAGCCGGATCGATGAGGTCGATCCCGCTGCCGTGCGCGAGCAGGTGGGTAACGGCGCGGTGATCGTCGACGTCCGCGAGCCCGAGGAGTGGGGCGCCGGGCATATCCCGGGCGCCGTCCACGTGCCCAAGAGCTATCTCGAGTCGCGGATCGAGGGCGCCGTCCCCGATCACGAGAAGCATGTCGTCCTTTACTGCGCCTCGGGCAACCGCTCGGCCTGGGCGGCCCGGACGCTGATCGAGGACCTCGGCTATGAGCACGTCGAGTCGATGACCGGGGGCTTCACGCTGTGGAAGGATCGCGGTTACGAGGTCGAGACGCCTCGCACCCTGACCGCCGAGCAGCGCGAGCGCTACTCCCGCCACCTCCTGCTCCCCGAGGTCGGCATGGACGGACAGCAGAAGCTGCTCGACGCTCGCGTATTGCTCCTGGGTGCGGGCGGGTTGGGTTCGCCGGCTGCGCTTTATCTTGCTGCCGCCGGTGTCGGCACGCTCGGGATCGTCGACAACGACGAGGTCGACCTGTCCAACCTGCAGCGCCAGGTGATCCACTCGAGCGAGCGGATCGGAGTCTCGAAGGTCGAGTCGGCCGAGCAGACGATCACGGCGCTGAACCCGGACGTGAACGTGGAGAAGTACCCCGTCCGGCTGGGTGCCGACAACATCGTCGAGATCATCTCGGGCTACGACGTGATCGTCGACGGCCTCGACAACTTCCCCACTCGGTACCTGCTGAACGACGCCTCGGTGCGGCTGGGGATCCCGGTCGTGTCGGCCGCGATCCTCGGGTTCGAGGGGCAGCTGTCGGTGTTCAAGCCCCACGACGGGCCGTGCTACCGCTGCCTGTTCCCGGTGCCGCCGCCGGCCGAGCTGGCGCCGTCGTGCGGCGCCAACGGTGTGCTGGGCGTGCTTCCCGGGACGATGGGTCTGCTCCAGGCGACCGAGGTCATCAAGCTGATCCTGGACGAGGGCGACACGCTGATCGGGCGCCTGCTGATGTACGACGCCCTGTCGGCGCGCGTCACCGAGGTCAAGGTCCGGCGCGACCCCGCGTGCCCGATCTGCTCACGCGAGCCCGAGTCGATCGCCGACGAGGAGCTCGGCGTGTTCCCCGACTACGAGGCATTCTGCGCCGGCGCGCACTAGGGTTCCACGTCTTCGGCCATGGCGACGATTCGAATTCCACCGGTACTGCGGCCGTCGGTCGGCGGCGAGAAGGAGCTGAGCGCCTCAGGATCCTCCGTGGGTGAGGTGCTGCGCTCGGTCGCGGAGGCCCATCCCGACACGCAGTCGCAGCTGTTCGCGTCCGACGGTGGTCTCAACCGGTACGTGAACGTGTACCTGAACGACGAGGACGTGCGGGTGCTGGACGGGCTCGACACTTCCGTCGGCGAGGGCGACACGCTCGTGATCCTGCCGGCGATGGCCGGCGGCGCCGTCTCCTGAGCACCGGCCTGCTCGCGCGCGCGAGTGCGAGCGCGAGCAACTTCGCACTCGGCCCCCTCGCCGGCGGTGAATGTCGATTCACTCGGCCCTGGTTCGAGTTTCGGCTCACTCGCGCCCGGCCAGGCCGGCGAGTGATGAGTTGGTCGCGCTGATTTTCGGTGTATTCGGGTTGCGAGGTCGCCCGCGGGGAGCCCCATTCCCGGCACAACCGTTGGGAAGTCTTTGGTAGCGCCCGGCGTCCCTAGTCGTAGATCCATACGACCGAAGGGAGCCGGAGGAATGCCAAGACTCGTCAACGCCGCCGCCCGCCACCCGGGCCGGTCGGCCGTCGCGCTGCTGGCGGGCGCCGCGGCCGTGGCCGCGCTCGCGCTGGCCTCAGTCGCGGTCGCGAAGTCGTTCACGCTGAAGGTCACGAAGAACGTCCACGTGACCAACGCGCCGACCGCGATGTTCGCCGTGAAGCCGGTCAACACGCACGAGGCGGTGGCGGTCGGCCCGTCCGGCTATGCCGTCTACACCTTCCAGGACGAGACGACCCACCACATCATCTGCAAGAAGACCAGCAGCGCGTCCACCAACTGCTGGGCCTTCTGGCCGCCGGTGTCGCCGTCCGGGAGCGGCGCCCCCACCAAGCAGTCGGGGATCAGCGGCAAGCTCGGCACGTTCAAGAACCACGGCATGACGCAGCTGACGCTCAACGGGCAGCCGCTGTACTACTTCACCCCGGACCTCCAGGCCAAGAACAAGCACCAGGCCACGGGCGACGAGCTCAAGACGTTCGGCTCGATCTGGCACATCGTGAAGGCCTCGGGCGCGTCGAGTTCGGCGACGCAGCCGGGCACGGCGACCGGCACGATGACCCAGCCGAACCCCTACCCGACCGGCTACTAGAAAGCATCGAGGCGGGCCGCAAACGCAGCGAGCCCGCCTCGCTACACTTCGTAAAGCATGGCCGCCGAGCGCCTCGAGAACAAGCCCTGCGGGGGCCGGTACGGCGACATCGTCCAGGCGATCGGGCACACCCCGCTCGTCGAGCTGAAGCGCCTGAGCCCCAAGCCGGGTGTCCGGCTGTGGGCCAAGCTCGAGTCCCGCAACCCCACCGGCTCGGTCAAGGACCGGGTCGCTCGCGCGATGATCGAAGACGCCGAGGAGAAGGGGCTGATCCGCCCCGGGCAGACGATCCTCGAGCCCACGTCGGGGAACACCGGCATCTCGCTGGCGATGATCTGCAGCCGCAAGGGCTACCCGCTGAAGGTCGTCATGCCCGAGAACGTCACCCGCGAGCGGACCGAGCTGCTGCGGATGTACGGCGCGGAGATCGTCTACTCCGAGGGCGCCAAGGGCTCGAACGGCGCGGTCGAGCTTGCGCTCGACATGGCCGAGAAGGACGCCTCGTACTACATGCCCTACCAGTACGGGAATCAGGCCAACCCGGACGCCCACTACAACGGGACGGCGCTCGAGATCCTCGAGGAGCTCGACGACATCGCCGCGTTCGTCGCCGGGCTCGGCACCGGCGGGACGTTGATGGGCAACGGGCGCCGGCTCAAGGAGGAGCTCGGCGACGAGGTCAAGATCGTCGCTGCCGAGCCGATGCAGGGCGAGCCCGTCCAGGGACTGCGCTCGCTCGAGGACGGCTTCATCCCGCCGATCATCGACCTGTCGCTGCTCGACCGGAAGATCTTCGTCACCAACACCGACGCGATCGTGTTCACGCGCCGGCTGCTCGACGAGGAGGGGCTGTTCGTAGGGGTCTCCTCGGGGGCGATCGCCCGCGTCGCGGTGCGGATCGCGGGTGAGCTCGACGAGGGCAACGTGGTGTTCCTCGTCGCAGATGACGGCTGGAAGTACCTCTCGTCCGGGATCTACACGCGTCCCATCGAAGAGATCGAGAACCTGGACTCCACCGTCTGGTGGTGAGCGAGGATTGCGAGGAGCCCTCCTCTCGTAGGGGGGTGTTGCGCGCTGCGGGGGCGGCCCTCGCCGGCGCGGTTTTGGCCGGTTGCGGGAGCCAGTCGATCCGCGCGGAGGTCCAGAACTCGCGGCCGGTGCTGCACAGCGACGTCGCTCTTCTGAACCACCTGCTCCACCTCGAGCACGTCGCGATCGCGGCCTACACCGCCGGCATCCCGTTGCTGGCGCCGGCCACCCACAAGGCCGGGCAGCTCTTCCTCAACGACGAGATCTCCCACGCCGGCGATCTCGCCGGGCTCGTCAGGGCGGCCGGCGGCAAGCCGATCAAGCCGGCGCCGAGCTACGCGCTCGGGCATCCGCGCACGAGCCAGGAGGTCCTGAAGCTGCTGCACGACGTCGAGAACGCGCAGATCGCGGCCTACGTGGACGCGATCGCGGTCCTGCGACCGGGCACGCTCAAGCAGCAGGTGGCCTCGATCCTCGCCAACGACGCCCAGCACATCGCCGTCGTCCGCGCCGCGCTCGGGGAGCCCGCGATCCCGTCGGCATTCGTGACCGGACGGGAGTGACCGTGCGCCGCCTCGCAACCCGAAGAGAGTTGGTCGCGGGCGCCGCCGCGGCCGTCGGGGCGGGTATCCTTGCCGGCGCTGCGGCGGCCGATGCCCCCGTCAGCGACGGCGAGGCGCTGTCGAAGGCGCTGGAGGTCGAGCGGCTGATGGTGCTCGCCTACCGGCGGGTGCTCGCCTCGGGGGCGCTCGCGTCGGACATCGCCCGCGCGATCGCGCCGTACCTCACCCACGAGTTGCAGCACGTCGCCGCGGTTGCCGGTCAGCTCGCGGCGATCGGTGAGATGTCGGCCACCGGGCCGCTGAGCCTGGATGCGGCCGCGGCCATGCTGTCCAAGCACAAGATCCCGGGAAGCCTCACCGATCTGCACTCGCAGAACG
>DATIYE010000066.1:0-7047 GCA_035517795.1 Gaiellaceae bacterium
GGACGGACCCGCTTCGGAGAGGAGATCGAGATCTCGCAGGGTGCCGAGCTCGGCCGGCCCTCACGGCTCTTCGCCCGCGTCGACGGCTCCGCCGACCGGATCGAGCGGGTCATGGTCGGCGGGTCGGCCGTGGTCGTCGCCCGCGGCGAGTTCAGGATTCCCTGAGCGCCAGCGCCTCGATCTCGGGCAGCTCGAAGTCGAGCGCCGCCCAGAAGACTCCGCCGTCGCGGGAGAGATAGAGCCGGTTCCGGGCGGCGTAGACGAGGAGGTCGGGGTTCCAGCCGGCGATCGCGACCGCGGTTCCCGGAGGAAGCCCGCGACCGGACTCGCGCCAGGTCGTCCCGGCGTCATGGGAGACGACCATCGGCGGCCTGGCGTCGACGACCGCGACCACCGTCGAGCCGGACTCGGCCGCGGCCACCACCCGCGGCAGATTGAGGCTGGGCTGCGGAGCCGGCTCGAACGGCTCGTCCGCGGAGACCTCGAAGCTCTCGGGGTCGACGGCGTAGACGCCTGCGGCCGTGGCGGCGAGCACGATCACCGAGTGGCGGCCTCGAACATCGAGGCCACGACCGCCGTCGCCCTCCGGGCGGCCGCGGCCGGAGCAAAGCCGCTCGAGCGCGCCGCGAGATACGAGATGCAGAACGCGTCGCCCGCACCTGTCGGGTCGCCCGGCAGGGGAAACGCGGGGACGTGCGTCGTCTGCCCTCCGACGACCACCGTCGCACCGCGCGCGCCGTGGGTCAGGAGCAGCTCCCGCACCGGCAGCGCAGCCGGATCGCCGATCGCCTCGACCTCCTCGTCGCTGAGCTTGAGCACCCAGACGTGTCGGAGCAGGTCGGGATCGAAGTCGGCATCCAGCTCGAGCGGCCCGGTGCGGGCAGGACGAACGAGCCCCTGGCCGTCGAGCGAGAGCCGCCGCCCTCGCGCGGCCGCCGCGAGCGTCTCGGGCGGGAAGTCGCTGCGGGCGAGCGGCGCGACGTGGACGAAGCTCACCTCCGGCGGCAACTGGGGCACGTCTTCCGGCACCCACGTATCCCCGAGCGCAAGCACCGTCATGTGCCGCCTGTCGCCCTCGTAGGAGATCTCGAAGCTCGCCGTGCTCGAGCCGGCCACGTACCGCACCGGCGTCCCGAGCGCCGCCAGCGGGGGAAGGAGCTGCTCGCGGTCCTCGAGGGCGCACCGCGCGTAGACGAGAGCCGGCACGTCGAGGTGCTGCAAGGCGCGCGACGAGTGGAAGGGCGCGCCGCCGGTACGCGGCGGCTCCCCGGGCAGCAGGTCGCGTGCGAGATTCCCGAGCAGCGCGATCACGCTTCGGCCAGCACGGGCCGACGCACGAGCCCCACCGCCGAGACCAGGCCGAATGCGAGCGCGAAGCTCGGCAGCGACGCCCCGCCCCAAGGCAGCGAGTGCGGGTCGGTGTGCGCGACCAGCCGGGTCCACCAGCCCGGTCCGACCGGCGCCAGCCACTGGTAGAGGCAGAAGCCCGCGAGCCACGCTCCGAGCGGCCAGAGGCGGAACTCCGGCGCCGAGAACACGTCCTCGGGCCGGTAGTGCCTGCCGGCGAGCAGCCAGTCGGCGAGCAGCACCCCGAAGAGCGGCACGAAGAACGACCCGAGCAGGTACAGGAACGGCTGGTAGTTGCGCAGGTCGACGAGGAGCGCGCCGATCGTCGCCACCGCCGCGGTCCCGGCGACGAGCAGCCGCTGAGGCACGTTTGGAACCAGGTTCTGGAGCGAGACCGCCCCCGAGTACACGTTGGCAAACGCTTCGTCGCTCTCGTCCACGGTGAGCGCGAGCAGGGCGAGGACGCTGGCGGCGCCCCCGGCCGCGATCGCCGTCAGGAGCCCCGGCGCATCGCCGATGTCGCGCGACATCGCGATCACGGCACCGAGCGCGAAAAGCGGGATCGTCGGCACGAAGTAGCCGAACCCGGCGCCCCAGAAGCCGGAGGCGCGCGTACGGGAGAAGCGCGTGTAGTCGGCGACGAGCGGCGTCCAGGAGATGATGCTCGCGAGTACCAGGTCGAACCCGGGCCAGAAGGCGTGCGAGCCGGGCCGGTGCCAGAGGGCTTCGACATGCCTGTCGTGGAGCGACCACCAGCAGAGGTAGAGCAGCGAGGCGATGACGACCCATACGGCGAACTTCCGGACGTAGCGGCGGACGAAGCCCACCGGCCCGAGCAGCGCCAGCGCCGTCGCGATCACACCGAAGAGGAGCTTCCAGAACGCCGTCCCGCCGAAGCCGAACACCTGTTGCGAGAGCGCGCTCGCGCCGGTGGCGATCACGATCAGCTCGAACACCGACCAGCCGAGGCATTGGAGGATGTTCAGGGCGGTCGGGGCGTACGACCCGCGCCGTCCGAGCGGTGCACGCATCAGCACCATGGTGGGAACGCGTGCGTCAGCTCCGATCAACCCTCCGAGGCCCAGCATCACGTTCCCGACTACGGCAGCCGCGACGATCGCGCCGACCGCCACCGGGAGCGAGAGCGCGAGCCCACCCTGAGTGACCGGCAGCACGAGGAACGCCCCGGCGACGATCACGAGCAGCGACACCGACAGGTTGGCCCAGAGCAGGAACCCGTCGAAGGTCCCGAGCACGCGGAGCCTCGACGGAACGGGCTCGATGCCCCACTGCGGTGCGTCCTTCACGCTTCTCCCTTCGCCGGCATGACCCGGATCAGGTTCGACGGGTGTGATCTCAGCCGCTGTCGCGGCACCCCGGTCGGCCTCAGCGTAGTCATAGTTGCACGTGCGCACCGCTGTCATCGCGGCCGGCGGCTCGTCCCTGGCCCCCCGAAGCCACGCATCTCCGACGGTTAGTTCGCGGCCGATAGGCGCCTGAGGACGTACGGCAGGATCCCGCCGTGCTTCAGGTAGTCGCGCTCGCGAGGCGTATCCAGGCGGAGGACCGCCTTGAACGTCTTGCCGTCGGCGCGGACCGTTACCTCGTGGGCCTCCCCGCCCTCGAGGCCTTCGATCGAGAGCTCCTCCTCACCGGTCAAACGGAGCGCCTCGCGGCTCTCGCCCGCCTCGTACTGCAGGGGCAGGATGCCCATCATCAGCAGGTTCGAGCGATGGATCCGCTCGTAGCTCTCCGCGATCACGGCTCTCACGCCGAGTAGCGCGGGCCCCTTCGCCGCCCAGTCGCGGGACGAGCCCGTGCCGTACTCCTTGCCGGCGAGCACCACGAGCGGCGTCCCCTCGGCGAGGTAGCGCTCCGAGGCGTCGAAGATCGTCATCTCCTCCCCGCTTCCGAAATGCCTCGTCCAGCTTCCCTCCGAGCCCGGGACGAGGAGGTTGCGCAGGCGGACGTTCGCGAAGGTGCCGCGCAGCATCACCTCGTGATTCCCGCGACGCGAGCCGTAGGAGTTGAAGTCGCGGCTCTCGACACCGTGGTCGGTGAGGTACCGTCCGGCGGGGGAGTCGGGACGGATCGCTCCGGCGGGCGAGATGTGGTCGGTGGTGACCGAGTCGCCGACCGAGACGAGGCAGCGGGCGCCGCGGATGTCCTCGACGATCGTGGGCTCGCGGCCGAGGCCGTCGAAGTAGGGCGGCTGCCGTACGTAGGTGGAGGCGGGGTCCCAGGCGTAGAGGTCGCCCGCGGGCGTCTCGAGGCTGCGCCACGTCTCGTCGCCTGCATAAACGTCGGCGTAGGTGTCGGTGAACATCTCGCTGCGCACCGACGAGGCGATCGTCTGCTGGACCTCTGCCGAGCTCGGCCAGAGGTCGCGCAGGAAGACGTCCTGCCCGTCGGACGTCTGCGCGAGCGGCTCCCGGTCGAGATCGACGTCGATCCGGCCGGCGAGCGCATAGGCGACGACGAGCGGCGGCGAGGCGAGGTAGTTCGCCTTCACCTCGGGATGGATCCGCGCCTCGAAGTTCCGGTTGCCCGAGAGAACTGCACAGGCGACGAGGTCGCCTTCGGCGATCGCCGCCGAGACCTCGGGCTCGAGCGGTCCCGAGTTGCCGATGCAGGTCGTGCAGCCGTAGCCGACGGTGTTGAAGCCCAGCTGGTCGAGGTAGAGCTGCAGGCCGGCGCGCTCGAAGTAGTCGGTGACGACACGCGAGCCGGGCGCGAGGGACGTCTTGACCCAGGGCGCGCGCCGGAGGCCGAGCTCGACCGCCCGCCTCGCCAGCAACCCGGCGGCGACCATCACCTGCGGGTTGGACGTGTTGGTGCACGAGGTGATCGCGGCGATCACCACGGCGCCGTGCGAGAGGTCGTGCTCCTCGCCGTCCAGCGTCACGCGCACCGCGTGGGGTCGCGGCGGCGCGGCCACTGCGACCGCCGCGCCCTCGTCGGCGGTGACCGGGTGCCCCGCGGGCGCCTGCTCGCTCGTCGGGTCGCTCGCGGGAAACGTCTCCGCCACCGCCTCGTCCCCGTCTCCGTACTCGACGCCGAAGCTGCCGAGCGCCTCCAGAAACGACTCCCTGGCGCGGGCGAGCGGGACCCGGTCCTGCGGGCGGCGAGGCCCGGCGAGCGACGGCTCGACGTCGCCGAGGTCAAGCTCGACCACCTGCGAGTACTCGGGGTGCTCGTCCGGCTCGTGCCAGAGCAGATTCTCCCGGCAGTACGCCTCGACGAGCGCGACCTGCTCGGCAGGGCGGCCGGTGAGCGTCAGGTACTCGAGCGTCAGCTCGTCCACGGCGAAGAAGCCGCAGGTCGCGCCGTACTCGGGGGACATGTTTCCGAGCGTCGCGCGGTCGGCAACGGTCAGGCCGCCGACGCCCTCGCCGAAGTACTCGACGAACTTGCCCACGACCCCGGTCCGGCGGAGCCGCTCGGTGACGGTGAGCACGAGATCCGTCGCGGTCGTTCCCTCCCGGAGCCTGCCCCTCAGGCGGAAGCCGACCACCTGCGGCAACAGCATCGACAGCGGCTCGCCGAGCATCGCCGCCTCCGCCTCGATCCCGCCGACGCCCCAGCCGAGCACGCCGAGGCCGTTGACCATCGTCGTGTGCGAGTCGAGGCCGACGAGCGTATCCGGGAACGCGACGCCGTCCCGGACGTCGATGACGCGGGCAAGGTACTCGAGGTTGACCTGGTGACAGATGCCCGTACCGGGCGGCACGACCTTGAACCCGCTCAAGGAGCCCTGCCCCCAGCGCAGGAACGCGTACCGCTCGCGGTTCCGCTCGACCTCGAGCTCGACGTTGCGCGCGAAGGCGAACCGCGACGCGAACTCGTCCACTTGCACGGAATGGTCGATCACGAGCTCTGCGGGGATCAGCGGGTTGATCAGCGCCGGATCGCCGCCGAGCGCGGCGATCGCGTCTCGCATCGCCGCCAGGTCGACCACGGCAGGTACGCCCGTGAAGTCCTGCAGAAGCACCCGTGAGGGGAAGAAGGCGATCTCCCGGGAGGGCTCGGCCTGGGCATCCCAGGAGGCGACTGCCCGCGCGGCCGCCTCGTCTCCGGTGCGGAGCACGTTCTCGAGCAGGATGCGCAGCGTATACGGGAGGCGGCGCGGCTCGAGGCCGGCGATCGGATGGATCTCGAAGCTGCTGCCGGCAGCGCTCAGCGTGGCCATCACGACAGTCAAGCAGAGGCGAGGCGGGGCGAAGAGCGGCAGCTTCGGCTTTCAGTTAACGGACGCTTAATCGACCGGAGCCCTTTCGTGCGCGCACCGGCGATATAACGGCACGAGGATGCAGCAGGGGGGTTTCGTCCGGATCGGTTCGTGGATGGCGGCAGCAGGAGCGGGCGCCGGACTCGCGCTTGTCGGCGCGGCGCTCTCCGGCAACCTCGGGGACTCGACGACGATCGAGCAGATCACGCCGTCGAGCTCGCCGGCGGCCTCCCCGCCGCCGCCTTCGGGACGGAGCCTCTCGATCGAGGAGATCTACCGGCTCGACTCACCCGGCGTCGTCCAGATCAACGCAGGCGGCGTGTCGGCACCGAGGAACCGCTCGCTCGGCTCCGGTTTCGTGATCGACAAGGCGGGCCACATCGTCACGAGCAACCTCGTCGTGTCGGGAGCGCACGCCATGCAGGTCAGCTTCTCCGGCGACGACCAGCTCGCAGCGAAGCTCGTCGGCGCCGACCCCTCGACCGACGTCGCGGTGCTCCAGGTCGATACGCACTCGCGCTCGCTCACCCCGCTGCCGCTCGGAGACTCCGACCTGGTGCAGGTCGGCGATCCGGTGGTCGCGATCGGCAACACCAGGAGCCTCGACCGCTCGGCGACCGTGGGCATCGTCAGCGCCGTCCAGCACGGGATCGACGCAGCCGACCAGTCGACGATCGGGCATTCGATCCAGACCGACGCGGCCATCAACAGGTCCAACTCGGGCGGGCCGCTGATCAACGCCCGCGGCCAGGTGATCGGTGTCAGCTCGCAGCTCGGCGCGGCCGCGGCCGGAGCCGGGGCTGCCGGCATCGGTTTCGCGATCCCGATCGACACGGTCAAGACCGTCGTCGCGCAACTGCTCGAGACAGGCACCGTCCAGCACCCCTACCTCGGGATCGAGGCCGCGCCGGTGAGCGAGTCCCTGGCCCGCTCCTTCGCGCTGCCGAGCAGCTACGGATTGCTGGTCCAGGCGGTCACGCCGGGAAGCGGCGCGGCAAAGGCCGGGCTTCGCGCCGGCCACACCTCGGTCGTGTTCGCAGGTGAGTCGTACCTGATCGGCGGGGACATCGTGGTCGCGGCCGCCGGAAAGCCGATCACCGGGGATGCACAGCTACGCAATGTGATCGAGGCGATGAAGCCGGGCGACAAGCTCGCGCTGCAGATCTGGCGAGGTGACCACAAGGAGACGGTGCAGGTGACGCTCGGGCGACCGCCCGGATAGACAAAGCTTGGACCCCAGTAGCTTTGGGGGTCCGGACCCGGCGGAGCCGTCTAGCCAGCGCGGCCCGTCGGATGAGATGGCCGCGACCCGCATGCCTGCCCGGGCCGCGGCCATTTTTTTGGGCGTGGGGGAGCACCTCCGGTTCTCCCCCACGAGCCCCCTCTCCGACACCTCTCGCGGCCAAGCCGGCGCACCGCCCACGGACCCATGCTCGAGTTGCCGGGCGCCGAGCCTGGCTAGACGGTTGCGA
>DATIYE010000067.1:0-4922 GCA_035517795.1 Gaiellaceae bacterium
CTGCTGTGAAAGGACCGCTCGCGATGATCGGTACCGCGACCACTGACCCCGAGCTCACGGCGGCGATTCCGGGCGGCTCGGTCGGCACCCCGGACAGCTTGTACCCCGCACACGCGCGCAACTTCGTGCGGCTGACTGCACCCGATCAGTTCCAGGGCGCCGGTGCGGCGCTGCTCGCGAAGGAACACCGCCTGCGTCAGGTATTCGTGCTCAACGACGGCGAGGTCTATGGCAGCGACGTCGCCGCGTGGTTCACGGCTGCGGCGCGCCGCCTCGGCGTCGGCCTCGCGGGGGCCGCAACATGGAATCCGAAGGCGCGCGACTACAGCGCACTCGCGGCGAAGGTCGCAGCGGCTCATCCCGACGGCGTCTACCTGAGCGGCTTCGATTTCCTGAGCGGGGGGAAGGTACTGAAGGAGCTTCGAGCGAGGCTCGGACACGGAGTCCTCTTCTTCGCGCCCGACGGATTCTCCGATCCGAACGAGGTCATGCACGACGCCGGCAAGGCCGCGGACGGCCTGCTCGTGACCCTCGCCGGCGTACCGGATCGCGACGCGGGCCCCGCCGGGAAGACGATCCTCACGAAGACCGGGCCGGACCTCCTGGGACAGTACGGCGCGCTCTACGGAGCGACGGCGGCCGCAGTCATGCTCGACGCGATCGGACGGTCTAACGGGACCCGGTCATCAGTGACCGAGTCGCTCTTCCACACGTCGACCCCGCCCGGGATCATCGGCAGCTTCGGATTCGACTCCCAGGGCGACCCGACAGTCGGCGCCATGCAGGTCCTCCACTTCGCCGACGGCAAGTTCACGTACGACCCGACGCTCTATCCCACCGGGCGCCTCGCGAAGCACCAGTCAGCGTCCGCCTAGCGGCACTGAGCCAGATCGCAACAAGCGGCGCAACAAGACCGGGTCTGGCACCGCGTTTGTTGCGCAACACGACGGTGCCAGACCCCGGGTTTGTTGCGTCAGGCTGCGACCTCCAGGACGGGAGCCAGCTCGACCGCCTCCGCGACACGCGGGGGCCGGCGGCGGATGGCGAGGGCAGCGACTGCGCCTGCGGCAACGACCGCTGCGCCCACGTAGACCGCGCTGCTCATGCCGTCGACGAACGTCTGCGGCGTGCTGTACCCGCCGGCTTCGGCAAAGATCGAGGCGAGCACCGCCACGCCGAGCACCCCACCGAGCTCGCGGATCGCGTTGTTGGCCCCGGAGGCCTGGCCCTGCTCGACGTCACGGACACTCGAGAGGACGACATTCGCGACCGGTGCGAAGAACAGCGACATCCCGGCGCCGGCGACGACGAACGGAAGCACGAGGTCGGCATAGGGCGTGGTCGGGGTTGAGATCGCCGCGATCCAGGCAAGGCCGGCGGCCTGGAGCGCGAGGCCGAGGCCCATCAGCCGGTGCCCACCGACCCGGTCGGAGAGCGCGCCGGCGATCGGAGCGACGATCATCGGCATCGCCGTCCACGGCAGGATCCGGAGGCCGGAGCCGAACGGCGAGTAACCCTGGACGGTCTGGAAGTACTGCGCCAGCAGGAAGATCGACCCGAACATCCCGAACGAGAAGAAGAGGGACGCCGTGTTCGCGAGCGAGAACGTCCGGTTGCGGAAGAAGCGCATCGGCAGCATCGGCGCCGGCGCGCGCAGCTCCCACGCGACGAACGCTCCCATGACGACGAGGCCGCCGAGGATCGCGCCCACGATCGCGGGAGAGCTCCACCCGAGAGCGTTGCCGCGAACGAGCCCCCAGGTGATCCCGAGCAGGCCGATTCCCGCAAGGAGAAGGCCGGGGATGTCCAGCCGGCCCCAGGGACCGCGGCTCTCGTCGAGGCGCAGCAGGACGAGCGGAACCAGTACGACTCCGATCGGAACGTTGAGCCAGAAGATCCACTGCCAGGAGATGCCCGACACGACCGCGCCGCCCACGAGCGGGCCGAACGCGACCGCGAGCCCCGTGATCCCGCCCCAGGCACCGAGAGCGAGCCCGCGGCGCTCGGCCGGAACCGCGGCCGAAAGGATCGTCAGCGTCAGCGGCATCACGATCGCCCCGCCGACCCCCTGGAAGGCCCTCGCGATGTCGAGCGCCATGATCGACGGCGCCAGCGCCGCCGCGGCCGAGGAAACGGTGAAGATCGAGAGGCCGATTGCGAGCATCCGGCGGCGGCCGAAGCGGTCGCCGAGCGCGGCTCCCGTCAGGAGCAGTACCGCGAAGGTGAGCGTGTAGGCGTTGACCGTCCACTCGAGCCCGCCGAGGCCCGCCCCCAGGTCATGCCGGATCACCGGCAGAGCCGTCGTCACGACCAGGTTGTCGAGCGTGACCATGAACCCCGCTGCCGAGGTCAGGATGAACGCCCAGAGCAGCTTGTGGTTTGCCTTTATTTTGTGACTCATCACTAACCTCCCACCCAAAAAAGAGAACGGACTCAGCCTTTCGGGACGCAGCCGTCGAGCAGGCGCTGCGCCCACGGCTCGGTCGCGTCGTCGAACTGCTCCATCGCGGCGAAGACGTTGAGGAGCATCCCCATGGCGAAGAACCCCGTCACCTCGCTCGCCGGCAGGTCCGACACGCGCTCGACGTAGGCGACGAGATCGCCGTAGCCCTGCTGGACGACGTCCCGGATCTCGGGGTCGTGGCAGGCCGCGTAGGCCTGCATCTGCCCCCTGAGACGAACCGGGTCGGCCTTCAGTTGCTCTACATACGCCGATCCGATCGCCTCCAGTGCCTCCTGTCCGCGAACGCCTTCCGCGGCACGCTGGAACATCTCGAGCGTCTCGCGGAAGCAGCGCGCGACGACGGCCCGAAACAGCTCCTTCTTCGTCCCGAAGAGGCGGAACACGTACGGCTGGGAGATCCCCGCACGCCGCGCGATGTCCTCGGTCGACGCTCCGTGGAGCCCGCGCTCCGCGAACTCGTGGAGCGCCGCGTCGAGGATGTCCTCCCGGCGTGCTTCCTTCGTCTTGCGCTCGGCCGTAACCATGCGCCGTAGGTTAGTGACTACTCACAATCTTGTCAAGTGCCGCAGCCACGCGATCTTGCTCCGACCCCGTGAGGCGCGTATGGAACGGGAGCGCGAGCGCACGCTCGAAGGCCTGCTCGGCGCCCGGGAAGAAGCCCTGGTCGCGGAAGGCGTGCAGGAGCGGCAGCGCGAACGTGCCGATCTGCGCCTCGATCCCCTGAGCACGGAGGGCGGCGAGCACCTCGTCGCGTCGGTCGACGCCGATCACGTATGCCTGCCAGCCGTGCACGTCGCCCTCGTCGGCAGCCGGCAACGTCACCGGCAGCCCTCGCAGGCGCTCGGCGTAGCCGTCGGCCAGGCGGGTCCGTGCAGCGAGCAGCTCGTCGAGCCGGCGGAGCTGCGGCAGGCCGACCGCGGCGAGGATGTCGGACATCCGGTAGTTCAGCCCGGGCTCCGGCATGTCGGCGTCGGCCAAAGAGCGCCAGCCGTGGTTCCGGAACTGCCCCACGGTGGTCGCAATGCGCTCGTCGCTGGTGGTGACTCCCCCGCCTTCTCCCGTGGTCACGATCTTCCGCGGGTGGAAGCTCTGGCAGGCGACGATACCCAGCGAGCCACACGCCCGACCCCGCCGGCGGGCTCCGAGCGCGCCGGCGGCGTCCTCGATCACCGGCAGGTCCGGAAGCTCCTCCATTCGGCAGGGCCGCCCGAAGAGGTGCACCGCCATGATCGCACGGGTCCGGGAACCGATCTTCAACTTCCCTGGGTCGACGTTCATCGTCGCCGGGTCGACATCGACGAGAACGGGACGCAGCCCCGAGAGCGTGACGACGTTCGCCGTGGCCGGGAACGTGTACGCGGGCACGAGTACCTCGTCGCCGGGGGCGAGCCCCAGGGCGAGGATCGCGACATGGAGCGCCGCCGTACCCGAAGAGACGGCGAAGGCGTGGGTCGTCTCGCAGGCGCGCGCCAGCTCCCGCTCGAACTCGGCCACGACCGGGCCCTGCGTGAGCATCCCGCTCTCGAGCACCTCGGCGACCGCCGCCAGCTCCTCGGCTCCCGTGTCGGGCCGGGCGAGCCGGATCTTCTCTACCTCTCGCGGTACCACGCGATCGTCCGTGCGAGGCCGTCGTCGAGCTCGACCCGGGGCTCCCAGCCGAGCAGCTCGCGCGCCTTCTCCACGTTCGGGATGCGAAGCTCGACATCGACATAGCCGAGCGGGGCGAAGACGATCTCGCCGGAACACTCGGTCAGGCGCTTGATCCGCTGGGCGAGGTCGTAGATCGTGACCGACGAGCGCGGGTTCCCGATGTTGAACGCCTGGCCCACCGCTTCGGGCCGTTCCAGACAGGCGAGCACGCCGCTCACCATGTCGGTCACGTAGCACCACGCGCGGATCTGCGAGCCGTCGCCGCGCACGGTCAGGTTCTCGCCGGCGAGTGCCGCCTCGATGAAGGCGCGGATCGCGCCGCCCCCGATCTGCCCGGGGCCGAAGACGTTGAAGGGATGAACGGTGACCGTCGGGAGCGCGAGCTCGTCGTGGTAGGCGTGGGCCATGTGCTCGCCGGCGAGCTTCGAGACGGCGTAGGTCCAGCGCGCCTCGCCGACCGAGCCGATCGTCGAGACCTGGCCCTCGGTGACGTTGTAGGCGTGGGTGCCGAAGACCTCGCTGGTCGAGAAGTCGACGAAGCGCTCGAGCGTGTCCTGTGTGGCGAGGGCGGCCTCGAGCGCGTTGTAGGTGCCGATGACGTTGACGCGCATCGTCCGCACCGGGCTCTCGAGCACCGTCTCGACGCCGGCGATCGCGGCGCAGTGGACGAAGTGGGTGGCGCCGCGGGCGAGCTCCTTCAGCCCCTCGCCGTCGAGCACGTCGGCGTGGTGGAGCGTGAAGTTCGGGTGCGCGGCGAGGTCGGTGCCCGAGAGGGCGTCGCGGTGGAGGTTGTCGACGGCGACGATCT
>DATIYE010000068.1:0-13631 GCA_035517795.1 Gaiellaceae bacterium
CGACATCCGCCGTCCGTCGACGGCGAGCACGGTCGACGTGATGATCACGTCGGTGAACGGGATGTCGTCGCGCAGGAAGAGGCCGCTGAAGATCATCCGGTTCTCCCAGAGGCGGATGATCTCCCTCGCGGTGATGTTCACGTCGCCCGGGTAGTAGCGGTCGAGGTCGGGGGTATCGCGCGGCCAGCCGAGCGTTGCGAACGGCCAGAGCGCGGACGAGAACCACGTGTCGAGCACGTCGGTTTCGCGCTCGAGCTCGGCCGACCCGCACTCGGCACACGCCTCGGGAGGTGGCCAGACCGACGTGAGATGGCCGTCGGGACACGTCCAGATCGGGATCTGGTGCCCCCACCAGAGCTGGCGCGAGACGCACCAGTCGGGAGCCGCCTGGAGCGAGTCGATCGCATAGCGGTGCTGGCTCTCAGGGTGGTAGCGGACACGCCGCGCCTCGAGCGCCTCGATCGCCCGGCTCGCCAGCTCCTCCATCCGGCACCACCACTGCGGTGAGACGAGTGGCTCGATCCGGGAATGGCAGCGCTCGCAGGTGCCGACCGCATGCCGGAGGCTCTCGCGCCTCTCGAGCTGGCCGTGCTCCTTGAGCCAATCGACCACGATCCTGTCGGCCTCCTCCTGGGCCAGGCCCTCGAAGCGAGCCATCTCAGGCCCCGTGGCGATCATTCGCCCGTCGGGGCCGACGACGGTGAGGGTCTCGAGGCCGTGGTCGCGACCGATGTCGAAGTCGACCGGGTCGTGCCCGGGGGTGATCTTGAGCGCACCCGAGCCGAACTCGGTCTCTACCCGCGCATCGGCGATCACGGGCACGCGGCGGCCCACGACCGGGACGGAGACCTCCTTACCGATCGCGTCCGTATAGCGCGGGTCGTCCGGGTTCACGGCAACAGCGACGTCGGCGAGGATCGTCGCCGGGCGCACGGTCGCGACCGTGATTCCACCCGAGCCGTCCACGAACGGATAGCGGGCGTACGTCAGCGTGTCGTCCATGTCGACGTGCTCGACCTCGAGATCCGAGATCGCGGTCTGGTGGTACGGGCACCAGTTGACGATCCGGTTCGCGCGGTAGATCCATCCTGCCTCCCAGAGGCGGACGAAGTACGTCATCACCGCGTCGACGTACGCGTCGTCCATCGTGAACCGCTCACGGGAGTAGTCGAGCGAGCAGCCGAGCTGACGGAACTGGCCCATGATCACCTTGCCGGTGCTGTCGAGCCAGGCCCAGGTGCGCTCGAGGAAGGCGTCACGTCCGATCTCCTGGCGCGAGGTTCCCTCGGCGATCAACTGCTTCTCGACCACGTTCTGGGTCGAGATGCCTGCGTGGTCGTACCCGGGCTGCCAAAGGGTGTCGAAGCCGCGCATGCGGTGCCACCGGATCAGGCAATCTTGCATCGAGCCGTTGAGTGCGTGCCCCATGTGCAGCTCGCCCGTGACGTTCGGCGGCGGCACGCAGATGACGAATGTGTCCTCGCAGCGCGCCCCGGCGCCGGCCTTGTACAGGCCCTCCGACTCCCAGATCTCCTGCCAGCGGCGCTCGACGCCATGCGGGTCGTAGCGGGACTCCATCATCGGATCGCCAGCCTAGATGTCATACCCGTCAAGGATGCCTCGGGGTGCAACAGACCCGGGGTCTGACCCCGCCTTGTTGCGTCGTGAAGCGCAACAAAACCGGTGCCAGACCCCGACTTGTTGCACGACGTGCCGCATCGCGCGGTGCAACGACCGGGCTGGCTGCGTTCTAGGCGGACTCTTCGGCGAGCTCGTCGAGGTCGAGCGCAGCGCCGGCCGACGTGACGAGGGTCGGCTTCAGGTTCTTCTCGATCGTCTCCTTCGTGATCACGCATTTCGTCACGTCCTTCCGCGACGGCAGCTCGAACATCACGTCGAGGAGCGCGTTCTCGATGATCGAGCGCAGGCCGCGGGCGCCCGTCTCGCGCAGCAGCGCCCGGTCGGAGATCGACCAGAGCGCGTCGTCGGTGAAATGGAGATCGATGTGGTCGTAGTTGAAGAACCGCTGGTACTGCTTCACGAGGGCGTTCTTCGGCTCGGTGAGGATCTGGACGAGATCCTCCCGCTTCAGCTGGTGCACCGCCGAGAGTACGGGAAGGCGGCCGATGAACTCGGGGATCAGCCCGAAGTTGAGGAGATCCTCGGGCATCACCGAGGCGAGCAGCTCGGCGCTGTTGGCGTCGCGCTTCGAGGAGATCTCGCGCCCGAAGCCGATCGCGTTCTTGCCGATGCGCTTGGCGATGATCTTGTCGAGGCCGGCGAAAGCGCCGCCGCAGATGAAGAGCACGTTCGTCGTGTCGATCGAGAGGAACTCCTGGTGTGGGTGCTTGCGCCCGCCCTGCGGCGGCACCGAGGCCACCGTGCCCTCGAGGATCTTGAGCAGCGCCTGTTGCACGCCCTCGCCCGAGACGTCGCGTGTGATCGACGGGTTGTCGGCCTTGCGCGCGATCTTGTCGACCTCGTCGATGTAGATGATCCCTGTCTCGGCCTTCTTGATGTCGAAGTCGGCCGCCTGGATCAGCTTGAGCAGGATGTTCTCGACGTCCTCGCCGACGTAGCCGGCCTCGGTGAGCGCCGTCGCGTCGGCGATCGCGAAGGGCACGTTCAGGATCCGCGCCAGCGTCTGCGCGAGGTGCGTCTTCCCGCAGCCGGTAGGCCCGAGCAGGAGGATGTTCGACTTCTGCAGCTCGACGTCCCCCTCGTCGGCGCCCATCTGCACGCGCTTGTAGTGGTTGTAGACCGCGACCGAGAGCGTGCGCTTGGCCTCCTCCTGCGAGACCACGTAGTCGTTCAGCTGGGTGTAGATCTCCTTCGGCCGCGGTAGGTTGTCGAGGTCGAGCGCCGACGGGGTCGTCAACTCCTCGTCGATGATCTCGTTGCAGAGATCGATGCACTCGTCGCAGATGTAGACGCCCGGCCCGGCGATCAGCTTCTTGACCTGGCGCTGCGACTTCCCGCAGAAGCTGCAGAGAAGCTGCTCGTTGCCGTCGCTCGGGCGCGCCATCTCGCTACTCCGCCACGGCCGGACCTGCTAGGCCGCCGCCTCCGCGCGGGTCGAAATGTCGCGGTGTGTGATCACGCTGTCGATGATGCCGTACTCCTTCGCTTCCTGCGGGCTCATGAAGAAGTCTCGTTCCATGTCGCGGGACACGTCTTCGATGCTCTTGCCGGTGTGCTCGGAGTAGATCTCCTCCAGGCGGCGCTTGAGTCCGATCACCTCGCGCGCCTGGATCTCGATATCGGTGCCCTGCCCCTGGAACCCTCCGGACACCTGATGGATCAGGATACGCGAGTTCGGCAGCGCCATACGCTTTCCTTTCGCCCCCCCGGCGAGAAGCAGCGAGCCCATGCTCATCGCGATTCCGACGCAGATCGTCTGAACGTCGGGCTTGATGAACTGCATCGTGTCGTAGATCGCGAGCCCGGCGTACACCGACCCGCCCGGCGAGTTGATGTACAGGAAGATGTCCTTGTCCGGATCGTCAGACTCCAGATGCAGGAGCTGCGCGATCGTGAGGTTCGCGATCTGGTCGTCCACGGGCGTCCCGAGGAAGACGATGCGCTCGGCGAGCAGACGCGAGTAGATGTCGAAGGCGCGCTCGCCGCGCGAGGTCTGCTCCACGACCATCGGGATCAACGGGCTCATACGCGCTCCTCGCCGACGGACGCGCGTGCACTCGGGCCTGGCACGTGTCTCATCATCACTCCTTCTCGCCTGGTGTCCACAATTTTCTTTCCGGCGCGACGCCCTCTTCCTTCCCGGGCGTCCAGATGCTCTCACGGGCGTTCGCGAGCGCCTGTGAGATCGGCGTCACCTCGGCGGCGATCCGGTCGACCGCCTTTTTGAGCCGGAGATCGGGGCGCACCCGATCTGCTCCGCCCGCCGTCATGAACTCCTCGATGTCCTCCTCGGTCTCGCCGTCCTCGAGCAGGTCGGCGCGGATCTCCTCGTCGGTGACCTGGATTCCAAGCTTGTCGGCGACCCCCTCGAGCACGAGCTCGCGTCCGATCGAGTGGGCTGCCTCCTCCCTGAAGCGCTGCTCGAGCTCGGCGCCGCTCACCCCGGACGCCCGCAGGTAGGCGACCGGATCGATCCCTCGTGTCTCGAGCTGCCGGATGAACGCATTCAACAGGTCTCGTGTGCGAACCTCGACTACGAGGCTCGCCGGCTGCACCTTCGACGCCTTCAGGAGCTCGTCGACGGCAGCGACCCGGAACTCACGATCGGCCTCGTCCTCGAGCAGCTTCTCGATCCGCGCCTCGATCTCTCCGCGCAGCTCCTCGAGCGTGTCGAACTCGGAAGCCGAGACGGCGAGCCCGTCGTCGAGGGGCGGCAGGACCTTCTCGTACAGCTCTTTCAGGGCAACCGTCGCGAAGCGCTGCGATCCGTCGGCGAGCGTCCACGAGAGCTGCTGGCTCTCACCCGGGAGCATGCCCCGGATCCCGTCCTCGAGCTCGTCGACGAGCCTCTGCGACCCGAGCTCGACGACGTAGTCGCGCTGGCCCGGCCCCCCGTCCGACTCGATGTCGACGACGGCGACGTCGCCCGCGCGCGCGCGCCTATCCTCGACCTGCGACAGCGTCGCGACCGTCGACTGGAGCGCGGCCAGCTCGGCGTCGACGACGTCGTCGGGCACCTCGACCTCGAGCTTCGGCACCTCCAGCTTCGTCCAGTCGGCCGGCTCGGCGGCACCCTGCACCGCGAACTCGGCGCTGAACTTCCAGCTCTCGTCGTCGACCGTGGGCAGCTCGTAGTCGTAGTCCGGCTGCTCGGTCGGGCGGAGGCGGTTCGTCCGCGCCGCGCTCCAGAACCAGCTCGAGATGTGCGACTCGACGGCCTCGGAGTAGAGCCGCTGCTTGCCGATTCGGTTCAGCAGCACCTCGCGCGGTACTCTCCCCGCCCTGAACCCGGGAACCTTGACCCGGTCGGCGAGATCGTGTGTCGCATGCTCGACGGCGTGGTGCACCTCGCTCGCCGGAACCTCGACGGTCAGACGGACTCGGTCGCCCTCGAGCTGCTCGAGCTGCGCCTCCATAGGCGAGCCATTGAATCAGGAACGTGGAAGCTCCCGCCGGTAGCTTCCCGCTGTGGATGTCGAGACCGCGATCCGAACCCGCCGGACGCACAAGGCCTACGAGCCGGAGCCCCTCGACCGGGCAACGGTCGAGGAACTGCTCGAGCTCGCACGGTGGGCTCCGAACCATCATCTCACCGAACCGTGGCGGTTCCGCGTCATCGGCCCGCAGACGTTCTCCCGACTGGTCGCGGCGGGCCAACCGAACGAGGCTTCGAAGCTCGGCCGGGCGCCAACGCTCGTCGTCGCGAGCACGAAGCTGACCGGCGACGACTACCAGAACCGCGAGGACCTGTTCGCGACCGCCTGCGCGGTCTACGCGATCCTCCTCGCCGCCCACGGTCGCGGGCTCGCCTCGTACTGGCGCACCCCGGCTCTCTTCGAGACCGGGGACGCTCGCGAGATCCTGCGCTTCGACGAGAATGAGGTCTTCGTCGCCCTGATTCACCTCGGAAAGCCCGCGACAGCGCCTCCGGCGAAGGAGCGCAAACCGCCCGAGGACTTCGTCGAGTTCCTGGCCTGAGGCAACGCCTGCCGCATGCGTGCAGTGCGGGCGAGAGGAGTCGAACCTCCAAGGGCCGAAGCCCACCGGGACCTAAACCCGGCGCGTCTGCCAGTTCCGCCACACCCGCTGGTCGGCGCCTTCCGATCGTACCGGCAGTGGGCGATCGCCACTCGCCGTCCAGCCGATCCGGAATGTGCCGGCGGTACGCTGGCGAGACGCGCCCGTAGCTCAGGGGATAGAGCAGCGGCCTTCTAAGCCGACGGTCGGAGGTTCGAATCCTCCCGGGCGCATCGGCTCACGAGCGCCGCGCCGCACGCCGATACGATGTGGACGCGCGGTGGCGGTAGCTCAGCTGGTAGAGCCCCGGGTTGTGGTCCCGGTGGTCGCGGGTTCGAATCCCGTCCGCCACCCTGGCCCCGTAGCTCAGCGGACAGAGCGGCAGCCTTCGAAGCTGCGTGCGGTGGTTCGACTCCACCCGGGGCCGCTCCGCTTTGGCGCGATCGTCGCTGCCGATCTCGACGAGCCGGCGGAGGTGTTCCCCGCTCAGGCACCTGCCCAACCGTGACCACCTCGTGCTTCGGTGTCGGCCCGGTCGCGGGGCTCGATCCGCCCGCCGCGGCGGATGTCCTTCGAATCGAGCTCGCCGAGCGCGCCGGTGAGGATGTCCGCCTCGACATCCCGGGCTCCGCACCCGCGCTCGTCCGCGTCGCCCTCGACGCCGGACTCAGGTTCGCCGACCCCGGCCTGCTCCTGCTCTGGCCGCCGTCCGAGCCGCCGACCGCGTATGCGATCGACAGCTACTGGCTGCTCTGAGCCCGGACAGATCGGGACAACGCCGGCCTCGATAGATTTGCCTGTGCGAGGAAGGCGCCGCACCGGCCGTGTGCAAGACGACGCCGTGGTTCATGCCTGCTCGGCCTGTGGGATAGGCGATTCGTCGCGTGGGCGGCTCGCGTGCCGCTGTGGGCTTCGTGTGCGGCGGATGCGAGGTTCTTGTGCCTGCCGATCCGCGCCCGGTGGCCGTGCTTCCTTCGCCGGCTTTGCAGCGAGGAGGGCGACGGCGAGGTCTGCAAGCGCCCGCGATTGACCATCTTCGAACTCGAGACCGAGTTCGACCTCCAAGTCATCTGTGTGAGTCCGTCGGGCGACGATCGCAGCGATTCGGATCATTCCCTGCGGGAGATCGACCTCGAGATGAACCCTGCTGCCGAGAGGTCTCGCAGGCCCGCGTGTAACCACACGGGCGCCGGTGAGCGACAGGTCGAGAACGGTGCACCAACGCCTGTCGACAGATCCGGTCAGGGCGACCGGAAGTCGAACTCCGGCCCGGCGCTCGGGCGCGAACCTGGGTGCGCGCACCCGATGTGCCGCGGCGGCGAGGACAAGCGCGTTTGCGAGCAGGAAGATGCAGGCACTCAGCACCGCGCCCGGCTGGGAGTAGTGCATCGGCGTCAGATTCGCGAACGAGAGCGCGAACCAGACGATCGCGGCAGCGGAGAGGACGAGGAGTCCTACGGTCAGCCGCGGGACAGGCGTCCTCGTGCGCACGTCGGCGGCACCCTTGGGGGTGACCGCGAACGGTCGCATCCTGCCGTGGACCAGCGCCAGGGTGCCGGCGAGGACGGGCGGCATGCGGAGGAACTCGAACACGATCGAGAGCAGCGGCGGGTAGTACCCACGGGCCAGCAGCCGCAACGCGACGAACTCGAAGGCGAGCGTCCCGAGGAAGAGCGGTCCGAAGACTTTGATCGACGCATGAATCGGCATCGCTCCCGTGGCGATGACTGCGACCGGAATGAGGATGTAGCCGAGACTCCGCCAGGCGTCGAACCATCCCCAAAGGGTCGTGGCATAGCTGATTCTTTGCCCGAGGGTCAGGCGGCGGTCGGTCAGGAGCCGCTCACGCCTGAGCACCTGCATCGCCCCGGTGGCCCAGCGGTGACGCTGAAGCATGTACTCCGTCGCCGTGCGAGGGGCCAACCCCCGGGCGAGCACTTCGTTGTGGTACCAGGTCTTCCAGCCGAGTCTGTGAAGGCGGATGCTCGTCTGGATGTCCTCGGTGACCGTCCCCGTGGCGACGCCCCCGACCGAGCGCAGGGCCTCGACACGGAGCACGGCACTCGTCCCGCACCAGAACGCTGCGTCCCAACGGTTCTTTCCTGCCGCAATGACGCGGTAGAAGACCGCTTCCTCGTTGAAGAGCCGATCGCCGCCGCGAATCTGATGCTCGAACGAGTCGAGGTTGTAGAAGTCCTGCGGTGTCTGTACGAGGGCGACGCGGGGATCGTCGAAGTAGCCGAGCGTGTTGCGGAGGAAGTCCGGCCGGGCAATGTGGTCGGCATCCAGGACGGCCACGAGATCCGCGTCGATCGCCTCGACCGCGTGGTTGAGGTTTCCCGCCTTGGCGTCCTCGTTGGACGGACGGGCGAGATAGTGGGCGCCGAGCTCGGACGCCAATCGCTCGACCTCCGGCCGCCCCCCGTCGTCCAGCACCCAGGTCTCGTGCAGTGGCTCGAGCGCGACCGCCGCCGCGATCGACGGTAGGAGCACGTCGGTCGGCTCGTTGAAGGTCGTGATCAGGACGCTCACGCGCCAGTCGGTCGCGTCGCGCGGCCTGACGCACGGGCCGACATCGACATCCCAGAGTGCAACCGTGAACATGCCCAGCCCGAGTGCGTTGTGAAGTTCGAGCGCGACTAGCGGCAGGGCCACCCACCACACCGACAGGTCGATCGTGAACAGCACCCGCCAGGTCAGGTAGCCGAGCGTGAACACGATGGCAGCGCCGGCCACGGTGTGGATCGACGCTCTCCGGGCGCGCGACTCGGGCGGCGGGCGTCTTCCGTCTGGAAACGACGGCATTCCGGCCGCGTGCCCGACAAGCATGGAGTAGCGCTCGGAGCGGGCACTCCGGAATTCCCGAACGCTGTCAGGCATGGCTCAGTGGTGGTGGCGTCCTCCGCCACCGGTCGTGGTCGTTGTCTGTGTCGTGGTCTCGGTCGGTGTGGTCGTTGTCGTCTGGGTTGACGAGGTGACCGAGCTGACTTCATCGCTTGCCGACGGCGTCTCCGGAGCCGTCTGTCCGTTGTTGATCGACGAGGTGATCTCGTCCAGCTTGAGCCCCGCCCAGAGACCGAACATGCCGATTGCGAGGGCGCATCCGAGGACGAGCACAGCCGTGACCAGCGCGTATTCGACAAGCGTTTGCCCTTGATCGAGAGCGAGTCGCACGCATCCGCACGCGATCGGGGACGCCGGCGACCGGCGCTTCGGCAGCTCTGTCATGTCCCAGTCCACGACCGGGCATCGCTCCACGCCGTCTGTCCGGTACCCCCGAAGACAGTCACGAGCCCTAGATCGGCCCGCCCGACCGCCGACCCCACTTACCTCCAGACTTCTTGAGCGAACCGTGCTCGACGCCTGGGCATGGATTCGCGGGCGGCTCCGTCAGTAGTCGGCAGACGGATCGTTCCGGCCGGCTCTATGCTCCTACCGCAAGAAATCTTGAGCAACCTGGGCTCGCGCCCGCGACCTGAGAGCGGTTCGTTAGCGAAAATTGCGGCGATGCGGTCTCTGAGGACTTCGAGGATCGGCATGCGGTGGTGGCTCGGACTCGCTTTCGCCGCTGTGGCCGCACTCACGGCGATCGCGGTGGTCGCATTGCTGAGCGCCAGATCCGAGGAGGCGTTCCGCCGCTACGGCAAGGAATTCGCGGTCGGAAACAGCGTCGCTGCCGCCGAGGCGCTGAAGGCCGACTCGACCGATGCCGGCGTCGCCCGCCACGCCACCGTCATCGCCGAGCGTCAGCATCTCGCGATCTTCGTCTTCGAACGCAGCGGCCACCCGCTGTCACGGCCGAACTCGTTCGGCCTCCCGTGGAGCAAGGTTCCGAATCGTGACGCGGCGCTTCGGACCGCACTGGCCGGCAACCGCTACATCCAGGGCAGGAACGACGGATCGGCGTACACGATCGGCTTGCCGATACATCGCGGCGCCGGCGCGGCCCTCGTCGCCTACTCCCTGCGACCCGAACTCCGCGACCAGCTCGGGATCGTACGGAACGAGTACCTGCAGTCGGCGCTCATCGCCTTCGGCGTCGGAGCGGCGCTCGGCCTGCTGATCGCGACGCTCACAGCCCGAAGGCTCGCTCGGATCGCGCGCGCTGCCAGCGCGATCGGCTCGGGCAACTTCGATGTCACGGTGTCCTCGGCCCTCCCTGACGAGGTCGGGAGCCTCGCGGCCTCGATCGAGCAGATGCGCGCCCAACTGCAGCATTTGTTCCGAACGCTCGAGGGCGATCGTGATCGCCTCGAGCGACTGCTCGATCGCCTGAACGAAGGGGTACTGCTCATCGACCGCGACCTCAACGTGGAGTTCGCAAACGACCGCGCACGCGAGCTCCTCGGGGCCTTCATGCGGCTCGACCGCCTGGGCGGCGGGTCGCAATCGGGAGATGCCGTAACGAGACTCGCCCAGGATCTCTTCTCGGTCCGGCTGCCCGCGCACCTGCGCCTCACGGGCGACGACCGATCGCTACTGGTCTCCGGAATCCCACCCGGAGAGGGCGGCGACAGCGCCATCGTCGTCGCCTTCGACGAGACCCAACGGGAACGCAACGAGCGTGTGCAGCGAGAGTTCGCAACGAACGCGGCGCACGAACTCCGCACTCCACTCGCCTCGATCGTGACCGCAGTCGAGATGCTGCGCACCGGCGCCAAGGACGAGCCAGGGGCCCGCGACGAGTTCCTCGACGTGATCGCCCGCGAGGCCGACCGGCTGACCAGGCTCACGCGCGCGTTGCTGATGCTCGCGAGAGCCGAGCTTCGGGACGAGCTGCCACCCTTCACGCCCGTCGAGGTCGCACCGCTCCTCGGGCAGGTGGCGGCTTCGCTCCCGGCCCGGAGCGGTCTCGAAATCCTGGTCGACTGCCCGTCCGCACTTGCCGTTCACGGGGACGCCGATCTGCTCGAGCAGGCGCTCTCGAGCGTCGCCGTGAACGCCGTTCAGCACACATCTCGGGGCCGGGTGATCCTGAGTGGTCGTCGAGACAACGGGTCGGTCGTGATCGAGGTGGTCGACACGGGCAAGGGGATTGCGGTGGCCGAGCAGGGGCGTCTCTTCGAGCGCTTCTACCAGGGAAGCGCAGCAGCGAACGGCCGCCCGGTGGGGTTTGGCCTCGGGCTCTCGATCGCGCGCGAGGCGGTGACCGCGCTCGGCGGCGAGATTGCGATCGATTCCGAGCCTGCGATGGGGACGACGGTCCGCTTCGTCCTTCCGTCCTCCGGAGGCTGGTCGTGCGCCCGCGAATCCTGATCGTCGACGATGAGCCCTCGCTCGTGCGCGGTCTGAGCTACGCACTCGAGCGGGAGGGATACAACGTCGACATCGAGACCGACGGACAGTCGGCGGTCACCACAGCGCTGTCACGCGAGCTGGACCTGATCATTCTCGATCTGATGCTTCCTGGGCTCTCGGGTACCGAGGCATGCCGCCAGATCCGTGCCGCAAGCGATGTCCCGATCATCATGCTGACCGCTCGGGACTCCGAGCGCGATCTCGTTCACGGCCTCGAGACCGGCGCCGACGACTTTGTCACCAAGCCCTTCTCCGCAGCGGAGCTCACGAGCCGGATCGCGGCGTTGCTTCGACGGCGAACGATCGACCGCGTCGCGAGCGCACGGACGGTGGTCCTGGTCGGCGGAATCGCGATCGACCTCGTCGCCGATAGCGTCACTGTCGACGGGAGATCCGTCTCGCTGACTCCCTCCGAGTTCAAGATCCTGTGCCTGCTTGCCTCAGCCCCGGAGGTGATCTTCTCCCGCCGCAAGATCATGGAGCACCTCTGGGGCAGCACGCACGTAGGCGACGAGCACACCTGCGAGGTGCACGTCTCAGCGCTCCGGCGCAAGATCGAGCGCGATCCTGCGGCACCGCGGCGGCTGGTGACCGTTCGCGGTGAGGGCTACGCCCTCAACCGGGACTGAGCGGGTTTCCGGTCACCATGCGGGTAGTGAGAGCGGGTGGCGGGAATCGAACCCGCATAACCAGCTTGGAAGGCTGGGGCTCTACCATTGAGCTACACCCGCAGGTCCGGGCAGCCTAGCGAGGGCGATCAGCGAAGGCAGCCGACGACGAGCGAGAGGTCGCTGTCGCTCGGGTGGCTGTGCCAGAGCGTGACCGCGTTGTTGTAGCGGCGGAGCACGTCCGGGAGCCCGGGACGGACGTTCGGCAGCGCGAACCGCGTGTAGGCGTTCTCGATGTCGACGCCGCTCTTGAGGTTGTCGCCGAAGGCCACGGTCACCCAGTTGTCGCCGAGGTTCGCGCGGAAGGCACCGCCCATGGCGGTGTTGGCGACGAAGTCGAGCGGCCCGCCGATACGCACCCCGCGTTGGGAGAGACACGTCTTCGTGGGATCGAGCGAATAGGTCGTCTGGCCCCCGCACCCTGCAACCGCAAACAGGATCCCGACCGCAGCGACTGCGAGCGCGAAGCGACCCATTGCGGGAAGCATAGTGGCCGCCGAGCAGAACGCTTCCACATAGGCTGGGGTCGATGCCGACGGACGAAACCCTTGCCGCTTACGCCCGCCTCGGTCTCCAGGTCGGGGTCAACGTCCAGCCGGGGCAGCGGGTCGCGATCAACACCTTCGTCGAGCACGCCGCCTTCGCCCGGATCGCCGCCGCCGAGGCCTACGCGGCGGGGGCGAGACATGTCGATGTCTACTACTCGGATCAGCGCGTGCGCAGATCGCACATCCAGCACGCCCCGGCGAACGAGCTCGGCTGGTCGCCGCCCTGGCTCGTGAAACGGCTCGACGACCTCGGAGCCGAGCACGGGGCCCTACTTTCGATCTCCGGCAACCCCGAGCCCGAGATCTTTGCCGACCTCGACGGCGGGCGCGTGGCCGAGGCCCGGATGCGGGAGCTGAACGAGGCGGGTCATCGCCTCACCGACGGTCTCTGCAACTGGTCGATCATCGCGTTGCCGAACGAAGGCTGGGCGCAGCTGGTCTTCGGCGAGCCCGATGTCGAGCGGCTCTGGGACGCCGTGGCGACCGCCGTCCGCCTGGACGAGCCAGACCCCGTGACAGCCTGGCGCGAGCACCTCGAAGGGCTCGCCGGCCGGGCCGCCGCGCTCAACAGGCGTCGCTTCGACTCGCTGCGCTATCGCGGCCCGGGTACCGACCTGAGAATCGGGCTGCTTCCGGAGTCGAGGTGGATGTCGGCCGGCGAGTTCGCGAACGGGATCGCGTTCGTCGCCAACATGCCCACCGAGGAGGTGTTCTCCACCCCGGACGCGAGGCGGGTCGATGGAACCGTGGCGGCCACCTACCCGCTTCAGCTGCAGGGCACCGTGATCCGCGGCCTGCGCCTGAGCTTCGAGGGAGGCCGCGTCCTCGAGGCCCACGCGGACGAGGGCCAGGACCTGATCCGGGCCCACATCGCCAGCGACGACGGCTCGGCGCGACTCGGCGAGGTCGCGCTCGTCGACCGGGACTCGCGCGTCGGCAGGACCGGGCTCGTCTTCTTCGACACCCTCTTCGACGAGAACGCCGCGAGTCACATCGCGCTCGGCAGCTCGATCCTCCAGTGCGTCCCGGGCTTCGAGGAGCTCACGACCGAAGAGCGCCATGCCCGCGGCGCCAACTTCTCGTCACTCCACACCGACTTCATGATCGGAAGCCCCGAAATGGCGGTCAGCGGCGTGACCACCGACGGCGACGAGGTGCCGATCCTCCGGGACGGCGACTGGGTTCTCGCCTAACGGCGACCCCGCGGCCCTGGACGAGCGCCAGGGCCGCGTCAGGCGGGGACCAGGCGGCGCCTCGCCCTTAGATGCTCGAGCCGACGCTGTCGAAGAGACCCGAGATCTTGCCGCCGAGCAGAACCACAGCGGCGACGACCGCGACGGCGATCAGGGCCAGGATCAGCGCGTACTCGGCAAGGGTCTGTCCCTCCTCGCGCTTGACGCTATCGAGGGAGATCCCCTGGAGCGCAAACGCGATTCCGATCGAGAGCTTGTTCCGCAAG
>DATIYE010000069.1:0-3292 GCA_035517795.1 Gaiellaceae bacterium
CTTGCGCTGGAACTCCTCGTCTCCGACCGCGAACACCTCGTCGAGCAGCAGGACATCCGCCTGGATGTGGGCCGCGATCGAGAACCCGAGCCGCATGTACATGCCGGACGAGTAGGTGCGCACCGGGAGGTCGATCGACCGCTCGAGCTGGGCGAACGAGACGATCTCGTCCATGAGCTCGCGGATGCGAGCGCGTGAGAGCCCGTGGATGGAGCCGTTGAGGTAGACGTTCTCGCGCCCCGTGAAGTCGGGGTGGAATCCGGCGCCGAGCTCGAGCAGCGAGCCCACCCGTCCACCGACTGCGATGTGCCCCTCGGTCGGCCGGAAGATCCCGGAGACGAGACGGAGCAGGGTCGTCTTCCCGGAGCCGTTCCGTCCGATCAGCCCTACCGCCTCGCCCGGCTCGACCTCGAGCGAGACGTCGCGGAGCGCCCAGACCTCGCTGGTCGCGGTCCGTCCCCTGGCGACCACGGTGTCCTTGATCGTCCGGTACGGCCGCTCCGAGACACGGAACCGCTGCGAGACGCGGTCGACCACGATGCGGCCGGGCGTCACGATCTCAGGACTCCGGTCCGGAGGCGATCGCTCGGCTCACGATCCCGGCGAGCACGTCGACGAACGCGGCGTCGGCATTCGGCATCTCGATCCGCTCGAGATCCATCCCCAGCTCGTACGCGCGCTGCTTCGCCTCCGTGTCGATGTCCCAACGGATCTCCAGATGATCGGACACGAACCCGACGGGACAGACGAGGACCCGGTCCTTCCCCCGCTCATGAAGCGCGGTCAGGTGGTCGAGGATGTCGGGGCCGAGCCAGGGCTCGCCCGTCGGCGACTCGCTCTGGAACGAGAACGACCAATCGTCGATCTCTGCCGCGTCGGCCACGAGGGCGGCGGTCTCGAGGAGCTGGTCGCGATAGGGATCGCCCTGGTCGAGGATCCGCGCCGGTAGGGAGTGCGCGGTGAAGACCACGTGCCTCACGGTGCCGCGGATGCGGTCGGCGAGGAACGCGACGAACCCCGGGTCGTCGTGCCAGCTCTCGATGAACTCCGATTCCGCACGGCCGTCGAGAGCGCGTTCGAGCTGCTCCCGGTAGCCGGCGATCGAGAGCGCCGAGTAGTGCGGGGCGAGGACGAGGCCGACGACGGTGTCGGCGCCGGTCCCGACAGCCCGTCCCGCCGCTTCGTCGATGTGAGGCGTCCAGTGCTTCATCCCGGTGAAGACCGGTAGCCCTAGCCGCTGCTCGAGCCGTGCCCGTGTCTCCTCGGTGATGGCGTTGAGCGGATTCGACTCCTCGACCCCGAGCCGCCGGTAGCGATCGACGAGGTCCTCGAGATACTCCGGTGCGATCGGCCGGCCGCCGCGAATGTCCGCGTAGTACGCGGGAACGTCCTCGAGCCTCTCCGGCGATCCGTACGCCATCAACACGACTGCCGCACTCACCGACAAAACGTAGCCGACGACACTCCGGCAGCCGTGTCATGAGTCCTGGACGCTGGGGGCGGCGGTCTCCGCGTGTACGAGCTCGCGGAGACGGCCGAGGACTGAGGGGTTCGTCGCAGGGAGAACACCGTGACCGAGGTTGAAGATGTGGCCGGGCCGACCGTCGGCACGACCGAGTACCTCCCGGGCACACGATTCGACCCGTTCCCATGGGCCGAGCAGCACTGCCGGATCGAGGTTGCCCTGAACTGCGTGCTCCTCGCCCACGAGCGCCCAGCCCTCGTCGAGCGGGATGCGCCAGTCGAGCCCGATCACGTCGCCGCCTGCGGCGGCCATCGCCGGTAGAAGCGGCGAGGCTCCGGTAGCGAAGTGGATCGAAGGCACGCCCGCCTCCCGAAGCGAATCGAGCACGCGGGCCGACCAGGGGGCGGCGAACTCGGCGTAGTCGGCCGGGGAGAGCGCCCCGACCCACGAGTCGAAGAGCTGCACCGCGTCGGCTCCGGCGTCTGCCTGAGCCACCGCGTAGGCGGCGAAGGCCTCGGCCAGCCGCGCTAGCAGGCCGTGCCAGAGCCCCGGTTCGCCGTACATCAGGGCCTTCGTCACGGCGAAGTCGCGTGAGGGCTTCCCCTCGACGAGGTAGCTGGCAACCGTGAATGGTCCGCCGCAGAAGCCGATCACCGCCTCGTCGGGGGCGAGCTCGGCGCGCACGATCCCGATCGCATCGAGGATCGGCCCGACGGCCTGCGAGGGGTCTGGCCCACCGAGTCGCCCCAGGTCGGCCTGCGTCCGAATCGGATCGTGGAGCACGGGCCCGACCCCTTCCACAAGCTGGACTTCGAGGCCCATCGCGACCACCGGCGTCATGATGTCCGCGAACATCACCGCCGCATCGACTCGGTGCCTCCGGACGGGCTGCAGCGTCACCTCGGCGGTGAGCTCGGCGGAGCGGTTGATCTCGAAGAACTCGTGCCGCTCCCTGATCTCACGGTACTCGGGCAGCGACCGGCCCGCCTGCCTCATGAACCAGATCGGTGTCCGCTCGACCGGCTCGCGCCGCGCGGCGCGCACGAGGAGCGGTTGCACGACGCTTACACTAGCCGCCCATGACCAAGGGCCCGCTCGCCGTCCGCTGGGGCGACTGGACGCTCGAGGAACCACGCGCGGGCACGGCAACCGTCGCCCGGATCGAGCTCGAGAACGCGGGCACCGTCGCCTGGCGCGACGGGATCTTTGCCGGCTATCACTGGCTCGACGACCGTGGAAACCCGATCGTCTGGGACGGCGAGCGGACGGCGCTTCCGCTTGTCGAGCCCGGCGAGCGCGTGACGATCGAAGCACGGGTGCGCGCCCCCATCCCGCCCGGGCGCTATCGCCTCGAGCTTGACCTCGTCGCCGAACATCGCGCCTGGTTCTCGGAGCTCGGCAGTGAGACGCCCTCGAGCGAGGTCGAGGTGCTGCCACGGCTCGGGGCCCCGCGTGCCGACCTTCCGAGCTGGGTCGAGCCTGCGGCCGACTGGGCGGAGCGCGTGCAGGAGGCGCACGCCGAGGGCTACGGCGTGGTCGCCGGTACGATCGCATGGGAGGGAAGGATCGGCCGGAAGCGCCCGAGGGCGCTCGAGCCCTACGCTCCGGGCCCAGGGCGTGTGCCCGGGTTCGCACACCCGCTCGTCTGCCCGTCGGTGCTGGACGGTATCAGGCTCGAGCGGCTCCCCGACGTCGCGGGGCTGCCCGCGTTTGCCGCACCGCTCGAGGAGCCGTGGCTCTACGACGGGCGGATCGTCCTCCGCGCCAGGCCGCGCTGATCGCCGCCACTCACCTATAGCTCGATCGCGAGCCGGTCGTCCACGCGCC
>DATIYE010000070.1:0-15266 GCA_035517795.1 Gaiellaceae bacterium
GGTACGACTACGAGGCCAAGTACGTGGAGGGTGAGATGGACCTCGTCATCCCCGCCAGGGTCACCCCCGAGCAGCTCAGGCGAGCCCAGGAGCTGGCGGTGAAGGCATTCGTGGTCAGCAGCTGCGAAGGGATGGCCCGAGTCGACATGTTCGTCCGCGCGGACGGCGAGGTGCTCGTCAACGAGCTGAACACGATTCCCGGCTTCACCGAGACGAGCGTCTACGCGAAGCTCTTCGAGCACTCCGGGATCGGCTACGGCGAGCTGCTGGAGCGCCTCGTCGACCTCGCGCTCGAGCGCCACGAGCGCCGCTCCCACCTGCGCTTCTGAGTGCAACAAAACCGGTGCCAGGCCCCGGTTTGTTGCACCCCGTTGCTAGGGTCGAGTCGTGGGGGCGCGCGTCGTCCGGATCTCGGTCGCACCGGTGAAGTCGCTCGGCCTCGTCCACCCGGACGAGGTGACGCTCGAGCCAGGCGGCGTCACAGGCAACCGGCGCTTCTGGCTGCTCGACGAGCAGGGCGCGCTCTACGGCGGCAAGCGTGACGGAGCCCTCGTCACGATCCACCCCGACTGGGACGAGTCGACTCGGCGGCTCGCGCTGACCTTCCCGGACGGTGCTCGCGTCGAGGGAGTGGTCGAGCTCGGAGACGCGGTCGACGCGGAGCTCTACCGGCTCCCTCGACCCTCGCATCGGGTGATCGGCCCCTGGGAGGAGGCGATCTGCGGCCACATCGGCCGGCGGCTGACACTGCTCTGGGCCGATGACAGCGCGATCGACCGGACCCCGGAGGGCGGCACGGTGTCACTCGTCTCGCGCGGCTCGCTCGAGTGCCTGGGCGACGAGCTGGGGGCCGCCGAGGAGGTCGACGGCCGCCGCTTCCGGATGCTGTTCGAGATCGACGGCGTCGGCGCCCACGAGGAAGACGGGTGGATCGGGGCAGAGGTCCCGATCGGCGAGGCGACCGTCGTCTTCAACGGCGACATCGGCAGGTGCATCGTCACGTCACGGCATCCCGAAACCGGCGTGGTCGACCTGGCGACGCTCGTCACCCTCGCGGCCTACCGGCGCGAGGGCCGAACCGAGGACCTCCCGTTCGGGATCTACGGTGCTGTCGTGACGCCCGGACGCGTGCGGGTGGGTGACCTCGTGGGTCCCGACCGCGCATAGCGGCAGGCGTCGGGTCAGGGCCGCAGCGTCAACACGACGGTCTTCGACCTCGAGCCGCCGGTCTCGGAGATGCGGAGGATCTCGTGGCCCCGGTGGCGAGCGCGGGGCGGGAGCGCGAGCACGAACGCGTTCCGTCCCTTCCGCGCGCGCCTGCTCCAGTGGGCGAGCTTGCGACCTCCCGCGTCACGCAGGTCGAAGGTGAGCCTGGTTGCCCTGGACACGGTGACGACGAGGGCCAGCGAGGGGTGCCGTGCCGAGAGCAGGATCGGCTTCGGGCGTGAAAGCGAGAGGACGACAGCCGCCCGGGCCGCCGTACGCGTCGGGCGCGGCGCCGCAGGCGTGGTCGTAGGCGGCGCGGGCGCGGCCGCGATCTGGATCGTCGAACTCGCGACTCCGTCGTCCGGAGCGATCTCCGGAGGCGACGAGGAGGTCGACGTGGTCATCACGAGCGTCCCGGGCTGAGCGACCCTCGCGCCGATCGTCACCGTGTCCTGGAGCCCGGCCGGGAAGAAGTCGAGCGGGCAGGTGACCGTCTGACCCGAGGCAGTGCAGCCCGGGCCACGGTCGGTGATCGACCCGTTGAAGGCGACCTGCGAGGGAAGGTTGACCGTGAGAGTCGAGGCGCCCGAGGTGGAGCCGGTGTTCTGGACGGTGATCACGTACGCGTACTGGTCGCCGACATGCTGCGGCGTTGGCGAGACGCTCGCCGAGACGTGGAGGTCCGGCCCCGGGCCTCCTCCACCGCCGCCGCCTCCGCTACCGCCGCCGCCTCCGCCACCGCCGCCGGCCGGAGCCGTGGGCGTGACGGCGTTCGAGGGGGCCGACTGCCCGCCCGTTCCTGCGGCATTCGTGGCCGTGACCGTGAAGGTGTAGGTCGTTCCATCGACGAGACCGCTCACGGTGAGTGGGCTCCCCGAGCCGGTCGCCGTCGATCCGCCCGGCGAGGAGGTGACCGTGTAGGTGGCGACCTGAGCGCCGCCGTCGGAGCCGGGCGCGTCGAAGCTGACCGTCGCCTGTCCGTCGCCGGCCTCCGCGGCCACGCCGACCGGCGCGCTCGGCGGAGCGGTGTAGGCGATCGTGGTCACCGCCGAAGCCGAGCTCGTCCCGTCGCCTGCGGTCCAGATGACGGTGCGGGCGCCGCCGGCCGTGGTGGTGCCGCTGAAGCGGACGCTCTGCAGCACCGACTGGTAGTGGGCGAGCGTATCGACACCGGTGAGCGTGAGCGTTCCCGACGCGTAGGCGGCGGTGATCGCCGTCCCCTGCGTCGAGGCGGTGAGCGCATCGCCCCCGGTGTAGCCGGCTGCGAGGGCGACCGACGCCGACTGGAGCGTCGCGCTCTGCGAGTCGGTGACGGTCAACGCAGGATCGACGGCGGCCGGCGGCCCACCCTCCGCATAGGTGACGTCGTTGTCGGCACCGGAGAGGGCGAGCGGCGCAGCCGGTGCGGTCACGACTTCGATCTGAGTCGCCGTCTGGGTTCCGACCGTCGCCGTGACGGTCGGATTGCCCGTCTGGGAGTCGAGCATGTAGAAGGCCGCGCCGGCCGCGCCGGCCGGAATCGTGAGCTCGAGCGCAGGAGTCCAGGGGCCTCCGGGGCTACTCGAGAACGATCCGCCGGGCGAGCTCGACGAGATCTCGACCTCGGTATCGACCGGAAGCGTCGTGACGATCCCGCCGATCTGGGTCTCGACGTTCATCGCCCCGGTCGAGGTCCCCGCGGTCACCGTCTGCGGCAGCGAGCCGAACGCGGGCCCGGTCGGCGACCAGGACGAGAACGTGCTCCAGGCAGGCGTGAACGCAGCGCCCTGGACGGTCGCAGTGCACCACGGCGCCCCGCAGGCTCCTGCGCCAGGCGAGGCGGGGTCGGCGGACGCGGCAATTGCAGCCGCCAGGCGGGCGAGGAGCGAAGCGGTCTCGGTGCTGAAGTCCGAGCTCGACAGCCCGAGCGAGTTCGAGGGATCCCAGGCGAATCCGACGCTGTCGGAGCTCCACCCGAGCGATGCGTCGTACGAGCGCATCGCGTCGACCTGCGCGGAGACGAAATCCTCCATCTGATCGTACGGCACCGCCGTGAAACCGAAGCCCGAGCTCCATGCCCAGGCGGCGTTTGCGAGCGGCGCGAAGCTGCCTCCCAGGTACGAGGCTGCAGCCGAGCCGGCGGGCGGGGCGACCGTCGCGAGCTGCAAGACGTGCTCGAGGTACTGGTTCAGGTACCTGAGGCGGGTCGGCACGTCGGCTCCGGCCACCCCGTAGTCGCGAATGTCCCCGTAGGTCTCCTGAAGGAAGTCGCTCACGTATGAGCTCATGTCGCTCCAGAAGCCCGCGTCCTGGAGCCACGACTCGAGGTTCGCCTTGTAGGTTCCGAGCGACGCCGTCGGCTGACCGATTCCGGTGACGAAGGCGACGCCTTTCGTCGCGGGCTGCGATCCGTCGCCGTCGTACAGGCCGTGAACGAAGTCGCGCATGTTCTGCCTGCTGGTGCCGGTCCCGGCCCGCACCGCCGAGGAGAGCTCGTTCAGCGCCCACGAGTCGCCGGCGCTCACGTCGAAGCCTGCCGCGGCCATCCTCGTTCGGGCCTCGACTCCTGCCTGATACCAGGAGCTACCGGTGCTCGTCACCCATCCCTGCCAGGCGGTCACGTTCACCTCGGCGAGGGCGTGGAAGCTCGCGCCGAGGGCGCGGATACCCGGCGCCACCCCGCTCCGAATCTGCGTCTTGTCCGCCGCGAGCGGGGGCACCGTCACGAAGTACTGCGCGCAGGGCGACGCGTCGGAGGCGAGGGCCTGCGCGACGGCCGTCGAGCCTGTTGCTGCATAGACGACGACTCGCAGCGGCCGGCACCCCGAGAGGGCCCGCGCTTGCCCACCGGTCGAGATGAAACCGGCGAGCGCGAGGGCCGCCGCGACGCCGAGAGCCGTCCGCACGCGCGCAGTCACGCCCCCGTACCGGCAGAGAGAAGCACCGCAATCGAAGTCGCGGGCTTCATCCGCCCGCGGTCACCTCGTTGATGTGCACCGAATGCCAGCGCCCGCGGTTAGTGATCCAGAGCAGGTAGTAGCGCTCGTCGGCGCCCGCGAGGTGGAAGGTCGTCCGGGAGCCGGCGTCGAGGGGCGACGAGTCGGCGACGAAGCTCGAGTACGGCCCGTCCTCGTTCGGGCCGGCCTTGATCACGGCCGTGTAGCCCGGAGTGTCCGAGGTGACGGTGATCTCCCGCACCTTCGTCGGAGCGCCCGCGTCGAGCACAATCCCGACGCCTGGCTTGTTGAGGCTGCCGCCCTGGTAGTTGTAGACCTCGGTCGACCAGGCCGTGCCCTGCTTGCCGTCCGTGGCGAGCGGGACGAGCGCGGGGCTCTCGACGCGGTTGTCGCCGTAGGGATCGTAGGAGATCACCGCCTTGACCGGGATCGGGGTCGACGAACCTCCTGCGCTGCTCTTCCTGAACACGGAGTAGGCGAGCGCGGCCGCGGCAATCGCGAGCACGACGGCGAGCGCCACGAGCCACCGCCGTCGGCGACGGCGCGGAGCGCGAGGCGGCTTCACCACCGGCAGGACGCCGGTCGCACCCTCCTCCCCGCCGCCGCGCACCTCGGCGAGGCACGCCTCGAGCTCGTTGCAGAACGCCTCCATGGTCGCGAATCGCCGCTCGGGGTCCTTGGCGAGCGCTCGATCGATCGCGGCCTCGACGCGACGAGGCACCTCGGGCCGCTTGAGCGTGACCGGCGGAGACGGCGCGTTGATGTGCTGCATCGCAACCGCGACGAAGTTGTCCCCCGTGAACGGCACGTCGCCCGTCAGGAGCTCGTAGAGCACGATCCCGAGCGAGTACACGTCCGTGCGCTCGTCGACGCGCCTGCCCTGGGCCTGCTCGGGCGAGATGTAATCGCAGGTCCCGAGCACGGTTCCGGTCTGCGTCTCCCCCTCATGAGCTTCGATCGCCCTTGCGATCCCGAAATCGGTGACCTTCGCCTCGCCGTTCCCGTTGAGCAGGACGTTCTGGGGCTTGACGTCGCGGTGGACGAACCCGTTCTGGTGTGCAAACGAGAGCGCCCGCGCGATCTCGATCGCAAGCTCGAGCGCGCGCTCCACCGGGAGCGGCCCGTCGCGACCGACGAGCTGTTTCAGGTTCTCGCCCGAGATGTACTCGAAGACGATGTACGGGGTTCCCTCGTAGTCCCCCCGCTCGATCACGGCGACGATGTTGTGGTGCGACAGCCCGGCGGCAAGCTTCGCCTCCCGGCTGAAGCGCTCGACGACGTCGCGCTGGGCGGTGAGCCGCTCATGGAGGATCTTCAGGGCGACGGTGCGCTCGAGCTCGCGGTCACGGGCGCGGAAGACGCTCGACATGCCTCCGGAGCCCACGAGCTGCTCGAGCTCGTAGCGGTCGGCCACGATGTCGCCCGCCATCAACGCGGTGGGGGCTCCTGCGGCACGGGCTTCTAGACGAGGACGGCCTCGAGCGCCTCTTCCCAGGCGTCGAGGGCCTCTTCGAGCTCGGCGTCACCGATCGAAAGCGGGGCGAGCACGCGGATGACGTTCCCGTGGACTCCGCAGGTGATCAGCAGCAGACCGCGTCGGAGAGCCTCCTCGGTGACGCGGTGCGCAAGCTCTCGGGCGGGCTTCCCGGTGGCGGGGTCGCCGACGAGCTCGATCGCCATCATCGCCCCCAGCCCGCGGACGTCTCCGATTGCCGCCCAGCGCTCCTGCCAGCCGAGCATCCGCGACCGGATCGTCTCGCCGATCGCCGCCGAGCGCTCCAGCAAGCCTTCGTCGTCGATCACGTCGAGCACGGCAAGCGCGGCCGCCAGCGCCACCGGGTTGCCGACGAACGTGCCGCCGACGCCGCCGACGGCAGGTGCATCCATGATCTGCGCCCGGCCGACGACGCCGGAGAGCGGCAGGCCGGCCGCGATCGACTTGGCCACGCAGATCAGGTCCGGCTCGACTCCCGAGTGCTCGATCGCGAAGAACCGCCCTGTGCGGCCGTATCCCGTCTGGACCTCGTCGGCAACGAGCACGATCCCGTGGCGGTCGCAGAGACGCCTGAGCCCTTGCACGAACTCGGGCGGTGCGACGACGAAGCCGCCCTCGCCCTGAACGGGCTCGAAGACGATCGCCGCCACCGTCTCGGCGGCGACGGTCGTGCCGAACGCGCGCTGCAGGCCCTCGAGCGCGTCGTCGACGCCGATCCCGCGGTAGGCGTCGGGGAACGGGACCCGGTACACCTCCGGCGAGAACGGCCCGAGACCCGCCTTGTACGGATGAACCTTCGAAGTCAGCGACAGCGACAGCAGCGTGCGACCGTGGAAGGCGCCCTCGAAGGCGATCACGGCAGGGCGACCCGTGAACGCCCGGGCGAACTTGACCGCGTTCTCGACAGCCTCGGTGCCTGCGTTGAAGAACGCCGCCTTGACCGGGCCGGAGATCGGTGCGCGGGCGCCCAGCCGCTCCGCAAGCACGACATACGGCTCGTAGGGGACGATCGTGAAGTCCGTGTGCACGAATCGATCGAGCTGCTCGTGCGCCGCCGCGAGCACCTCGGGATGGCCGTGGCCGACGTTGAGGCAGCCGACGCCGCCTGCGAAGTCGATGAACGTGTTGCCGTCGACGTCGGTGATGGTGGCGCCGCGCGCCGAAGCGGCGACGATCGGGAAGGTAATCGAGACCGGGCCCGCCACCGACCGAGCGATCCGTTCAGAGATCGCACGGGAGCGAGGGCCGGGAACCTCCGTTACGAGCTCGATTGTCCGGGTGGCGGCCATGCAGCCAGCGTAGCGGACAGGCCTTCGACCCCAGGACGCCTCGAGCTCTCATCTTTCATTGAGCTTCATGTGCTGAGATGGAGGGCGAGACAGGAGGTCGAACCACCAGCATGAGCGAATCAGGCAAGGAACTCGAAGGACAGATGCCCCCGCTTGGCTGGGCGGCGCACGGCGCGCCCGCCGAGCCTGCTGCCGGGGAACCGGCTCCGACGGCCGAGCAACCACCCGTCGCCCAGGCGGCGCCGTCGCGCGGGAACGGCCTGACGGCGGCGGCGATGGTCCTGATCGTGCTCGCCGCGGCCGCCGCCGGGGCCGCGGTCGGTCACAGGTACTGGAGCGCGACGCAGACGACGACGGTCGCTACAGGCGGCGGGTCGGGCGTCTTCGGCGGCTCCGGCTTCTCGGGCCGCACGACCACCCCGGGGAGCGGCGCGCCGACGAACACCTCCTCGATCGCGGCAGCGGTCTCGCCCGCGATCGTGAACATCAACTCGACGTTCTCCTACTCCAGCGGCGCCGGCGCCGGCACGGGGATCGTGCTCAGCTCGGACGGCGAGGTGCTGACGAACAACCACGTGATCGACGGAGCGACGAAGATCACCGCCACCGACGTCGGGAACGGGCGAACCTATTCGGCGACCGTCGTCGGGTACGACCCCGCACACGACATCGCGGTGCTCCGCCTCCAGGGGGCATCCGATCTCGCGACGGCGAGGATCGGAGACTCCTCGAAGCTGTCGGTCGGCGACCCGGTCGTCGGTCTCGGCAACGCTGGCGGAGGCGGCGGCAGCCCGACGATCGCCGCCGGATCGATCACGGGGCTCGGGCAGTCGATCACCGCCGGCGACGACTTCGGCGGGAAGACGGAGCGGCTCACCGGGATGATCCAGGTGAACGCGCCGATCCAGCCCGGCGACTCGGGCGGCCCGCTCGTCGATTCCCACGGCCAGGTGATCGGGATGGATACCGCAGGCTCCGCCGGCTTCGGATTCGGCGCCGGAGAGACCACGACCCAGGCCTTTGCGATTCCGATCGAGCAGGCCGCGAAGACCGCCAATCAGATCGAGCTCGGCCAGGGCTCGTCGACCACCCACATCGGTGCCACCGCCTTCCTCGGCGTGATGGTCGCCCCGTCGCAATCTGCCGGTGGGCCGGGGTTCGGCTTCGGCTCGGGGATCGCGAGCCCGAACGTCTCCGGCGTCGCGGTCGGCGGCGTCGTGAGCGGCAAGCCGGCCCAGAAGGCGGGGCTCGTCGCCGGCGACGTGATCACGTCCATCGACGGCAAGAGCGTGGGCTCCGACTCGGCGCTCAGCGGGCTGATGCTCGCACACCATCCCGGCGACGTCGTCAAGCTCGGCTGGACGGACGGCTCCGGCCAGTCCCACACCGCCTCGGTGTCCCTCACCGAGGGGCCGCCGGCCTAGAAAGCGCCTCCTAGAACGGCCGAGGCCGCCCCCAAAGGGGCGGCCTCGGCCCGGTTACTAGCTTGGATTTCGTAGGGGCGCTTCCGGCCGGTCAGAAACCGGCGGCGCGCTCGGCGCGTTATCCCCCACGCTGGCTAGGCGATTCCCCGTCAGGTCTCGGGGACACGTCCCTACGAGCTAGTACCTCCACTGCCCGTACTGGAAATCTCCATCTACCGGACCACCTCCTTTCCGCGGTTAATCCGATAGTAGCCCGCCGGTCAAGACGGTGGTCACCTCCAGACCGTTATCGAGCGGAACGGTGACGCTCACGAGCGTCGGGTCGGACTGGCGGGCCGCCGAGTACGCCGCGAGGTCGTCGTGTGAGACGACGTTGTCGGCGACGACGATCCCCCCGGTCTCGAGGCGCTCGCGGGCGAGACGGAAGAAATCCTCGTAGCCTCCCTTCCACGCGTCGAGAAAGACGAGGTCGTAGGGCCCGTCGAGCGACTCGAGGCTCTCGAACGCATCACCTGCGATCACGTCGATCCACTCCTCGAGCCCAGCGTCCGCGATGTTCCGCGCCGAGGCGTCGAGCTTCGCGGGATGAGCCTCGAGCGACGTCACGTGGCCGCCGTGTGTCCGCACGGCCGCCCCGAGCCAGATCGTCGAGTACCCGCGCGAGCCGCCGATCTCGAGCACCTCGCAACCCGGACGCCCGGAGGCCAGCGCGAAGAGGAGGGCTCCGCTCGACGGCGGGATCTGCAGCGAGCGCTCCTCGTACGGGAGGTCGTGCCGCTGGTCGCGCTCGTCCTCGGCCTCCAGCCGCCGCAGCACGGCACGCACGCGCTCGTCGAGCATCAGAGGCCCCGCTCGCGCTCGACGTCGGCGCGCACCCAGCAGCCGGCGAGATGGTCGTTCACGACGCCGCATGCTTGCATGGCGGCGTAGACCGTCGTCGGCCCGACGAACCTGAATCCGGCCGCCCGGAGGCGCCCGGCAAGCGCGGCGGACTCGGCGGTGGAGGGAAGCCAGTCGGCGGCCGAGGCCGGCGCCGGGCGTCCCTGCGCGGGAGCGTGCGCCCAGAAGAGCTCGTGCAGCGGCTCGCCGCCCTCCCGCAGCACCACCGTCGCCTTCGCGTTTGCGATCGCCGCCTCGATCTTCCCGCGGTGCCGCACGATGCCCGCGTCGCCGAGCAGTTTCTCCACGTCGTCATCGCCGAACCGGACAACACGGTCGGGGTCGAAGCCCGCGAACGCGGCCCGGAACGCCGGCCGCTTGCGGAGGATGGTCAGCCAGGAGAGGCCCGACTGGAAGCCCTCGAGGCAGAGGCGCTCGTAGACGCCCCGCTCGTCCCGCACCGGCCGGCCCCACTCCTCGTCGTGGTAGCGGACGTAGTCGGCGTCGGCCGTCTCCCAGCAGCGGACGGGAACCACGGCTGGAGCTCAGCCGTCGATCTCGACGATGATCACGCCGTCCTCGGCCCTGACCGGGAAGGTCCTCACCGGCAGGTAGGCGGGCAGGGAGAGCGCCCGGCCCGACTCGAGGTCGAAGCTCGCTCCGTGACGCGGGCAGACGATGGTGCACGTCTCGGCGTCCCAGTTGCCGAGGCAGAGCGGGCCGTCGTCGTGGGAGCAGCGGTCCTCGATCGCGTGCAGCTCACCGTCGCAGTTGTAGACGCCGATCCGGTAGGGCTCGTGCTCGACCAGCTTCATCGTTCCGGGCGGCAGCTCCACCAGCGGAGCCACGGTCAGCTCCAGGCGCGACGTTTCAGTCAATGTCGAGGCCCTGCCATTCCTCCGGAAGCGGAGTGCCCTTCGAGCGATTGAGCGCCACCTTGACCACCCCGAGTCCGAGGATCGCGCATTTCATCCTGACCGGCGTCAGCGGGATCCCGACCTCGCCCAGGATCTCCTCCTTGGGCATCGAGGCCACCTCGGAGGCCTTCCTGCCCTTGACGATGTCGGTGAGCATCGAGGTGGCGGCCTGCGAGACGGCGCAGCCGCGGCCCTCGAACCCGATCTCCTCGATCGTCTCGCCGTCGGCCGCGAACCTGATCGAGACCGAGACCTCGTCGCCGCAGAGCGGGTTCTGGCCCTCGGCGTGAGCGTCGTTGGGCTCGAGCAGCCCATGGTTGTGCGGGTTCTTGTAGTGGTCGAGGATGTTCTCGCGATAGAAGTCTTCGAAGGAGGCATCGGTCATGTCATGAGCTCCTGCGCTCGCCGCACCCCGGCGGCGAGCCGGTCGATCTCCTCGGGCACGGTGTAGAGGTAGAAGCTGGCCCGGTTCGTGGCCGGCACCCCGAGCTTGCGCATCAGCGGCTGGCAGCAGTGGTGCCCGGCGCGGATCGCGATCCCGTCGAGATCGAGGATCTGCGCCATGTCATGAGGATGCACGCCCTCGACGTTGAACATCACGATCCCGGCGCGGCGCTCGGGAGGCGGGCCGTAGAAGGTGATCCCCGGGATCTCGGCCAGCACCCCGAGCGCGTAGGCCGCGAGCCGGTGCTCGTGCGCCTCGACCGCCTCGAGCCCGACCGCGTCCAGATAGTCGATCGCGGCGCCGAGTCCGACCGCCTCGGCGACCGGCGAGGTCCCGGCCTCGAACTTCGCGGGCAGCTCGCCCCAGCTCGTGCGCTCGTCGCCCACGTTGCGGATCATGTGGCCTCCCAGCAGGAACGGCTCCATCTCGAGCAGGAGCTCGGTCCGACCCCAGAGGAACCCGATACCGCTCGGGCCGCACATCTTGTGGCCGGACGCGGCGACGAAGTCGGCCCCGAGCGCCTGCACGTCGAGGCGGACGTGCGGCGCAGCCTGCGCGGCGTCACAGGTCAGGATCGCGCCGCGCTCGTGCGCCCAGGCGGCGAGCCTGGGTGTATCGGCGATGGTGCCAAGCGAGTTCGAGACCACGTTCGCCGCTACGACCTTCACGTTCTCGAGCTCCGAGACCTGGTCGAGGAGGAGGTCGCCGTTGTCGTCGATCGGGATGATCCTGAACTCGGCCCCCGTGCGACCAGCTACGTACTGCCAGGGAACGAAGTTGGAGTGGTGCTCGAGCTGGGTCGCGAGCACGACGTCGCCCGGGCCGAGCCGGGCGAGGCCGTAGGCGTAGGCGACGAGATTCAGACCCTCGGTCGCGTTGCGGACGAAGATGATCTCGCGCTCGCTCGGGGCGTTGACGAACGCCCGAACCTTCTCGCGCGCACCCTCGAGGCCGGCGGTTGCCCGCTCGCCGAGCGTGTACACACCGCGGTGGACGTTCGAGTACGACGTCTCGTAGAACTCTGTCATCGCAGCGAGCACCTGCCGCGGCTTCTGCGAGGTCGCGGCCGAGTTCAGGTATGCGAGCGGTCGGCCGTTGATCTTCTGCTCGAAGATCGGGAAATCCGCACGAAGCCTGGCCGCGTCGAGCACCGCCTCCTCCCTCACCACCATGGAGCCACTGTACCGAGCAGACCTTGGCGCCCGGCCACGGCCGCTCGCACGGGCGCGTTACGTAACCTGGCGCCGTGTCCGAATTCGTCTACTCGATGTACCGCGCCGACAAGTTCTACGGACCGGATCGCCAGGTGCTCGCGAACATCTCGCTCTCGTTCTTCCACGGGGCGAAGATCGGCGTGCTCGGGCCGAACGGCGCCGGAAAGTCGACGCTGCTCAGGATCATGGCCGGATACGAGGAGACCTCGAGCGGCGAGGCGCGGCTGGCGCCCGGGGCAACCGTCGGCCTGCTCGAGCAGGAGCCCGAGCTCGACCCCGCCAGGGACGTGCGCGGCAACGTCGAGGACGGCGTGCGCGATCTGCGCGATCTGCTCGATCGCTTCAACGCGATCTCGGCCGCCTTCGCGGAGCCGGACGCCGACTTCGACTCGCTGCTGGCCGAGCAGGCGACGGTGCAGGACGAGATCGAGCGGCGCGACGCCTGGTCGCTCGAGGCGACGCTCGACCGGGCGATGGACGCGCTCCGCCTTCCCGACGGCGACCGCGACGTCACTACCCTCTCGGGCGGCGAGCGGCGCCGGGTGGCCCTGTGCCGCCTGCTGCTCTCCGCTCCCGACCTGCTGCTCCTCGACGAGCCGACCAACCACCTCGACGCCGAGTCGGTGTACTGGCTCGAGCGCTTCCTCGCCGACTACAAGGGCGCGGTGATCGCGGTCACCCACGACCGCTACTTCCTCGACAACGTCGCGGGCTGGATCCTCGAGCTCGACCGCGGCCGTGGGATCCCGTTCCAGGGCAACTACTCGTCGTGGCTCGAGCAGAAGGAGGCGCGGCTCGCCGCCGAGGAGAAGCAGGAGTCCGCACGCCGCCGCACCCTGGCCCGCGAGCTCGAGTGGGTCAGGATGAGCCCCAGGGCACGACACGCGAAGTCGAAGGCCCGGCTGAGCTCCTATGAAAAGCTGTGGGCAGAGGAAGAGCGCGTCAGACTCGACCGCGTCGAGATCCACATCCCGCCCGGACCGCGCCTGGGCGACGTCGTGATCGAGGCCGACAGCCTCACGAAGGGCTTCGGCGATCGGCTGCTGTTCGAGAACCTGACCTTCTCGCTGCCGCCGGCCGGGATCGTCGGCGTGATCGGTCCCAACGGGGCCGGGAAGACGACTCTTTTCCGCCTGATCGCCGGCGAGGAGCAGCCCGACGCGGGAACCCTCCGCCTGGGGGAGACGGTTCAGCTTGCCTACGTCGACCAGTCGCGGGGGGAGCTCGACCCGAAGAACACAGTGTGGAAGGAGATCAGCGGCGGGCACGACACGATCGAGCTCGGCCGCCGTGAGGTCAACTCCCGCCAGTATGTGAGCTGGTTCAACTTCCGTGGCGGCGACCAGCAGAAACGGGTCGGCCGGCTCTCGGGAGGCGAGCGCAACCGCGTCCACCTTGCGAAGCTGCTGCGGAGCGGCGGCAACGTGCTTCTCCTCGACGAGCCGACGAACGACCTCGACGTCGACACCCTGCGGGCGCTCGAGGAGGCGCTGCTCGATTTCGCCGGCTGCGCCGTAGTGATCACGCACGACCGCTGGTTCCTCGACCGGGTTGCGACGCACATCCTCTCCTTCGAGGGCGACTCCCAGGCGACCTGGTTCGAGGGCACCTGGGGTGAGTACGTTGACTGGGTCACCGAGACGAAAGGGCCCGAGGCCCTCGAGCCTCACCGCATCAAGTACAAGCCGCTCGTCCGGTCGTGACACGGCGCCTCGGGGCGAACGCACTCGTCCTCCTGGGCTACGCGGCAATCTCGTTCGCCTACTTCGGAGCGCCGCTGGCGGCCCATCCCGGCCGGGACCTCCTCGGCAACGGCCGCGACCCGCAGATCTTCGTCTGGTCGTTCGCCTGGTGGCTCCACGCGCTGGAAACCTGGCAGAACCCGTTCTACAGCCACGCCATCTACGCACCCGGCGGGATCAACCTCGTCTGGACGACGACGGTTCCAGGGCTCGCGCTGCTCTTCGCACCGTTCACCTACCTCGTCGGACCTGCTGCCTCGTTCAACCTCGCCGAGATGCTCGCGCCGGCGGCCTCTGCGTTCACGGCCTTCCTGCTCTGCCGTCACGTCAGCCGTTCGCTCTGGGCGGGGCTCGTCGGCGGCTACCTCTTCGGGTTTTCCACCTACATGCTCGGCCAGGAGCAGGGCCATCTGCACATGACAGCGGTGTTCCTGTTGCCGCTGATGGCGCTCGCCGCCCTCCGCTACCTGCAGGAGGAGATCCCCGGCCGGAGCCTCGCGTGGCGCCTCGGCCTGCTCTACGGCCTGCAGTTCTGGCTCTCGACCGAGGTGCTGTTGACGGCGGCGCTCGCGCTGGCTGTCACGCTCCCCCTCGCATACTGGGTCGTCCCGACCACGCGCCCGCGCCTCCGGTCCATGCTCGCGCCGCTTCTCGGCGCGATCGCGGTTGCAGCAGCGGTCTCGGTGCCTCTCCTGTGGTACACGGCCACCGGGTTCCAGTCCGGCTCGATCAACGAGCCGTCGCTCTTCGACGGCGACCTGCTCAACTTCGTCGTACCCACACGGTTCGTCTGGGCGGGTAGTGCGAGCCTGTACCGGGTCTCCCAGCACTTCCCGGGCGGCGCCGCCGAGGCCGGGTCGTACCTCGGGATCCCGACTCTCGTGATCATCGCCTGGTACGCCGTGAGACGGCGACGCTCGGCCGTCGCTCGCTACCTCGTCGCCGCGCTCCTTCTCACCGCCGTGCTCACCCTTGGGACCGGCATCGCCGTCGAGGGGCAGATCGAGGCGTGGCTCCCGTGGCGGCTCGTCGCGCGCCTCCCGCTACTCGACAACGTGCTGCCGACGCGGTTCAGCCTGTACCTGTCGCTGATCGCGGCAGTCATCGTCGCGCTCTGGACGGTGTCTCGCAGGGATTGGGCGGGCAAGCTCCTGCCTGTTCTCGCCGTGCTCGCAATCGTGCCGCAACTCGGCCACGGCTACTGGCATGTGCATCCCGAGCGCTGGGCGTTCTTCACGGCGAAGACCTACCGTGTTTGCTTCCCGAAGAACCAGAACGTCGCCATCTTCCCGTTCGGCTTCTGGGACGACTCGACGCTGTGGCAGGCGGAGTCGGGCTTCTGGTTTCGCATGCCCGAGGGCTACCTCGCTCCGACCCCTCCCGCGAAAGATCTCGCCGGCGACCCGGTGATCAGGATGCTGACCTACACCGTCGGCAACCCCACCCCTGCCCAGATCGTCGCCTTCGCCCGCCGCGAGAAGGTCGACCGCATCATCTCGGTCGACATCTACCCCCATCCGAAGGGAACCCAGATGCATCGTTTCGGGGAGGTACAGGACAGCGGCGGGGTCCTGATCGCGCCGGCCTGCGGCTATCCGTCGCTGCAGAAGGGGATCCACCCCACTCCGGCACACGGGGGCTGAGGCGGCGAGGCTCGGCGGCGGCCCGGCTCGAGGCGGAGAGCTTAGATCTGCGGGATCCGCGCCTCGAGGGCCGCGC
>DATIYE010000071.1:0-12804 GCA_035517795.1 Gaiellaceae bacterium
CGATCACCTCGGCCTCGACCCCGTACCGGCGCGAGAGCTCCGACGCGGCCTCGAGTGCGCGATAGAGCGTCGGCCCTACCGTGAGCAGGGTCACGTCGTGCCCGTCGCGAACGATCCGCGGTGAGCCGATCGGGACGTAGACGTGCCCTGCCGGCACGCCGCCGGGCCTGAGGTACTCGGTTACGGAATACAGCTTCTGGCTTTCGAAGAAGATCACCGGATCGTCCTGGGCCAGCGCTGCGGTCATGAGCCCCTTTGCGTCGTACGGGGTGACGGGATAGACGACCTTGAGCCCGGGGATGTGCGCCACGAGCCCTGTCCAGTCCTGGGAGTGCTGGGGGCCGTATGCGCTCCCGACCGACACGCGCACCACGACCGGGAGCCGGAGCGTGCCGCCGGACATCGCGATCCACTTCGGGAGCTGGTTGAAGAGCTCGTCGCCGGCCCGGCCCATGAAGTCGGCGTACATGAGCTCCACCAGGGCCCGACCCCCTTCCATCGCGTACCCGACCGCCGAGCCGACGATCGCGGCCTCCGAGATCGGCGCGTTGAACAGGCGACGGTAGGGAAGCATCTCCGTGAGGCCGCGGTACACCCCGAAGGCGCCGCCCCAGTCGCGGTTCTCCTCGCCGTAGACCACCAGCCGGTCGTCGGCGACGAGGCGTTCGACGATCGCCTCGTACAGGGCGTCGCGCAGCTGCACGGGGCTGCCGTCGCTCGCGGCCGCGGCTCTGGGCCGGTGGCTCAGCTCGTCGAGCCGGCGGATCTCCTGCGGTGCGACGAGCAGTTCCCCGGGAGGCGCCGATCGCGCGTCATCGAGGTGGTTGCTGAACGTGAGCCCTTCGATCTCGTCCACGGAGAGGCTCGGCGACAGCTCGTGATCCACGGCTGCGCGTGTCGCCTCGGCGACGAGCTCCGAGGCCCAGTCGTCGAGCTCCGAGGCGGTTGCGGTCGTCACGACGTTCTCGCCGACGAGCAGCTCTCTGAATCGCGGCACCGGGTCGACCGCGCGCCACAGCTCGACCTCCTCGCGCGTCCGGTACGTCGAGGCGTCGCTCGACGAGTGGCCGCTGAACCGGTAGCACTGGCAGTCGATCAGAGCAGGTCCTGTGCCGCTCGCAATGTGCTCCTTCGCGCGCTCTACCGCATCGGCGACCGCGAGAGGGTTCATTCCGTCGATCGTCTCGGCGTGCATGTTCTCGGCGTTGATGCCTGCGCCGATCCGGCTCACGTGCTCGAGGCCCATCGTCTCGCCGATCGTCTGACCGCCCATGGCGTAGAAGTTGTTCATGAAGAAGAAGATCACCGGCAACCCTTCGCGGTGCTCGTCGTCGAGCAGTGTCCGGAACTGGGCCATCGCGGAGAAGTTCATGGCCTCCCACACCGGTCCGCAGGCGGACGAGCCGTCGCCGATGTTCGCGACCGCAACCCCCGGTCGGCTTTGAAGGCACTTGAACAGCGCTGCGCCGGCCGCAATCGTTGCTGAGCCTCCGACGATCGCGTTGTTCGGGTAGATCCCGAGTGGCATCAGGAAGGCGTGCATGCTTCCGCCCACCCCTTTGTTGAAGCCTGTCGACCGCCCGAATATCTCGGCGATCAGCCCGTAGACGAGGAAGCTCCTCGCCTTCGTCCTCACGTCGGAGAATGGCAGGCACCGCTCGACGACGGCAGTGGTCTCGGGGTACGTGGCCATGATCCGCTCGAGCTCGTGCTCGCCCGCGGCGTCGATGCCCGCCATCCCCCGCGCCAGGATCTCGCCATGACTGCGGTGGCTTCCGAACGTATGGTCGTCGAGCGTCAGCGCGAGTGCCTGCCCGGCGGCTGCGGCTTCCTGGCCGACGGAAAGGTGCGCCGGGCCGCGGTAGGCGTACGAGATCGCTCCGTACTTGCCCTCCCGCTTGATTCCGTTCAGCATGGTCTCGACCTCGCGGATCAGGACCATGTTCCGGAGGACGCTCACCAGTGCCGGGTCGCCCCGGCGGGCGCGCTCGGCCGCGAACGGCGTCGCGTACCGGTTGATCTCGATCGGACGAAGCTGCAGCGTTCCGGGCCCACGGACGGCCCCTGGCTCGATCGGCAACGACTGCATCTCACCTTCCCTAACTCGATACACCGGCCTTGATACGAGGGTCCTTCCGGGTGCCGCAGGCCGCATCCGCAGATGCGCCGAGACACGTACCGGAAAAGTACGCAGGGGCCGGGGTCGGCCTCAGGGGCGTACGAGGCAGGGCTGATTCCAGGAGCGGAGCACGGCGTAGTCATGCTCGTAGCCGAGGGTGCTGATCGTCCCGGGGCCGAGTGCGAACAGTTTTCCGCCTGACGGCTCGAGCCCGAGCCAGCGCGCGGCGAGAACGCGGAGGACGTGGCCGTGGGCGAACACGACGGCGTCCCCGCCCGCGGAGCGGAGCTCGCCGATGATTCGGTCGACCCGGGCCGCGACCTCCGCGATCGTCTCGCCTCCCGGAACGCCCTCGTCCCAGATGCTCCAGCCGGGCCGCTCGCCGCGGATCTCGGCCGTCGTTCGTCCCTCGTAGTCGCCGTAGTCCCATTCGAGGAGGTCGTCGCGCTGCCGCGCGGCCTCGAACCCCGCGAGCCGGCACGTCTCTGCGGCCCTGGAGAGCGGGCTCGTGAGTACGAGCGAAAACGGACGGCCCGCGAGAGCCCTCCCGAGCGCCAGGGCCCGGAGCCGGCCCGCCTCGCTCAGTGGAACGTCCGTGCGACCCGTGTGGCGCCCGGCGAGGCTCCACTCGGTCTCGGCATGGCGGACGAGCACGACCTCGTGAGTGGGTGTTTGTGCTGCCACGAGGAGGTCCAGGATTGCACGCTGGTGCGCGTTGCGCGGCCGAACGAGCTCGTCGGTCCCGGGCCGTTGGCAGGACCGGCAGCGCCGACGGCGTAGAGACAGGGGCGGCGGCCCGCTCCGACGATCGACGGCTCAGGTTCGGGCCGCCGCCATTACTACCCCTGTGGAACGATCCCGCCGCCCGGGGTGGCACTGCCGCTAACCGCGGCGTACAGAAGCTTCGCAAAGTGGACCAGCTTGGCCTCGCTGATCTTGCCGAAGTTGCGGATCACCCCGTACGTGCCGGTAGCCGCCGTGCCCTTGAAGAACGTGACCTGGCTCTGGGTCGATCCGGAGTACGTCATGTACTGGCCGTTCGGCAGTCCCTTCACTTTCACCACCTTCTTCGGCGGCGCCGGATTCGTGATCGCGGTCGAGCCCACCGAGACCGTGAGCAGGACCCCGGTGTAGGAGCAGGTCGACGCCGTCGGGATCATGGCCTCGGACGTTTTCGGCGGCTGCTTGAGGCCGAGCGCCGAGGCGACCACCTGGGGCGACACCGAGACACACGGGTCGGGCACCGTCTCACGCGACCCGGTGGCGATCCCGTTCACCGCCAGCGCAGCAAACACCGTGCATACGAACGATTTTCCTGCCATACACTGACCATAGCAGGGGTTCCTGCCGGCGTCTCGCCACACGTAACCGCCGGACGCCGAATGCAGGCGGCCGGGCTCCGGCGAGGCTCCGAGCTCGTGTACCCGCCGGCGGGTGCGCCCCGTAAGTTGGGCGCACCCGCTCTGTTCATTCCGCCTGCCGCGACGGCTCGTCTCGCGTTCCGCGCCTGGCTCTTGGTGGCGCCGGAGCAGAAGATCGCGTCGTCGCGGCGGAGTTCTCTTCGGCCCGTCTCGGCTCTAGAAACCGTCAGGCCGGAGTGGCGTCTACCGCCAGCTCGCTGTCCGGTGGAATCAACTCCAAGCGCACCTCCTTGGAGGACAACCCCTAGCACCTTCGAGGTTAGCGCACCGCCGGTAGTCGAGGGCGACTCTGACGCGTTGTTGCAAGTCGCAATCCTCGCAACTTGCAGTACAAGCGCACCCGGTTGAAGCTCGTAGACTGCCCGCCGATGGGCTGCTGGTTCGGTCTCGCCGTCGCGCTCGGCGCGAACGCGCTTGCGCTCTGGGCCGCGGGGCGGATCTTCGCGGGCGTCGAGATCCACGGCTTCTGGGCCTACCTGATCGGCTCCGCCGCCCTCGGGCTCGCGAACGCGATCCTCAAACCGGTGCTGACGATTCTGACCCTGCCGCTCGTGATCCTCACCCTCGGGCTCTTCTACCTGCTGATCAACATCGGGATGGTCGCCCTGGCCGCCTGGGTCACGCCCGGCTTCTCGGTGCACGGCTTCTGGAGCTATGTCGGCACCGTTTTCCTCGTGTGGCTGATCAACTGGGCAGTCAACTCGCTGATCGACGCCGGGATCCAGGCCAGCCGCGAGCAGCCGTCCGGCTGATCGCTACTGCGGGGGACCGCTTGCGAGCGTGATCGTCGAGGTGTGCGCGGTTCCGTAGGCGTCGACCCAGTGGATTTGCACGGTCTGACCGGGCGACTTCGTCACCATCAGCGCCGTCAGGCTCCCAGGGGTGGTGATCGTCTTCCCGTCGAACTTAGTGAGCACGTCGCTCGGGTTGAGCCCGATCCGGGCTGCCGGTGAGCCGGGGACGATCTCGGTGATCACGAGCCCGGAGGCGCCGGGCTCGCCCTGCCCGAAGAACGGGTCGCTGCTCTGAACGCTCAGGCCGAGGAACGCGGTCTTTCCGATGTGGATCGTCGCCGAGCTTCGGCCGTCGACGATCTGGGAGACGATGCTGGTGGCCCGGTCGATCGGGACGGCGAAGCCGCGGCTGACCTGGGACTCGAAGGTGAACGAGCTCGAGGCGGCCGTGTCCATGCCGATCACGTGGCCGGTGGCGTCGACCATCGGCCCGCCCGAGTCACCGGGCTGAAGTGTGGCGTTGGTCTCGATCAGGCCGGTGAGCGTCTCGGAGTTGCCGGAATCGTCACGGGCGGTGATCGAGCGCCCGACCCCGACGATCTTCCCGGCGGCCGCGCTCGGCGCTCCGCCGGCACCGCCGGCGTTCCCGTACGTGGTGACCGACTCGCCGACTCTGAGATTGCTCGAGTGCCCGAGCGGCGCAGTCGCGAGGCCCGATGCGTTCTGGAGCTGGATCGCGGCGACGTCGCCGTGGACCGTGTAGCCGAGCACGGTTGCCTTGTAGGTGCGTCCGTTGTCGAGGTCGACGGCCTTGACCGTCGTGGCGCCCCGAATCACGTGGTTGTTCGTGAGCACAACGCCGGAGCTCGTGAGCACGATCCCCGTTCCGGCTGCCTGGGCGTCCTGATAGCCGAGATTCGTGTAGACGTCGACGATGCCGCTTGGTGCCGCTGCGGCGCGGGTCGTTGCCGCTCCCGCGGCGCCCGCGGTCGAGACGGCGATCACAGAGACTGCTGCGGCCACAAGGCCCGATGTCCTGAGCATGTGCATACCTCGAGTGAAGCAGATCGACCTAAGAGGCGGCTGAGAAAGGCGGCGAATGGTGTCCGCCCGTTACCCTTCGAGCCTCGACTCGCTGGAGGCTCGCAATGCCCAAATCTGTTGGCCTCTCTCTGTCTGTGGCGCTGGTCGTGACCGCCGCGATCGGTGCGAACGGCGCCTTCGCCATGACGCGCGGTGCCTGCTCGTCGGGGCAGGTGGTGAAGACGCGGTCGTACGTGTTCGCGCAGTCGATCGGCCCGACCGAGACGATGTACACGCCGGCGCAGGTGGCCTCGAGGCACCCGAAGAGCGGCGAGGTGATGCTCTCCGGGCAGATGACCGGGGGGATGGCCGCGATGACGACCTCCCCGTCCGGTCAGCGGCACCTCGAGGTGCACATCTGCTCGACCGGGGGCAGCGTCGTAGTGGCACACCCCTCGATCGTCATCTCCGATCCGATGTCGAAGACGCTGCTCATGACCGTTCCGGTGGCGACGATGGAAGGCATCGGTGAAGGCGCCTCCGACTACCACTACGGCAACAACGTCGAGCTGACCGCCGGACACCACGTCACGGTCACGGTGACCTTGAGGGGCCAACAGGCCGTCTTCCACACAACGGTGCCGAGGAGCTCGACGGCGATGTCAATGGGGTGACCGAGCTCTCAGCCGGCGCTGACGACCGGACTCCGGTCGACCGAGACGGGGCCCGGGTTCGCTGCGGCTACCGTCCAGACCGAGAAGCGATAGCTGCCGGAGGCAATCGTCCGCTTCGGGAGCTTGACCGTACGGGCACCGGCCTTCGGGATCGAGCCGCGCGCTGCGAGCACCGGCGTCCCGTCGTTTGCGCGCTGCAGCGTGACCAGGTACAGGCAGGCGGCGCTGCAGCCGAGGTGGACGCTCGGCGTGCTCGACGTCGAGAGGTGTGCGGGGAACGCCAGCTGGCCGGTGTCCAGAACAACCGCCGGAGCGGGCGTGGTGGGAGGCTGGGGCTTGACCGGCGGTGAAGGAGTCGTCGTCGGAGGCGGAGCCGGGTTCGGCGTCGGCGTCGGCATGGGAGTCGGCGTCGGTATCGGCGTGGGTGACGCCGGCGTGCACCCCCGCCCGGTGCTCTGCGCGGTCGAGATTGCCTGCGCGAACGCGGCGAGGCTCGTCTTCGGTGTCCCGTCCGGATAGAACAGCCCGGACTGGGCGCCGGGGTCCCGACCGTCGACGAGGCGCGTCAGGAGCAGCGCGACCACGGTCGGGCGGCAGGCGACCGCCTGGAGGGACGAGGCGTAGTACGCGGCCTGTGCCGTCTCCTCCAGCCCCGTCGTTCCGACCGTCGGCGAGCTGTAGAGGGGAAGCTCTGCTGTCGGGATCGCCGAGGGCGCACTCACGTCGTCGACGATCAGCGCCAACGAGGCTCCGGGCTGGTCGGTGCCCGCGAACCCGGATCCGAGGGTCGAGATCAGGGTCGGGAGGCTCGAGAGCGGCCAGAGGTTCTTCCCTGCGCCGGGCGCGGGCGTGAATGCGAGCTCGTCCATCAGGGGCGCCGGCCGACCGGCGGTCCGGTAGGCCGCGGCGAGGGCCGTGAGCGATGCCTTGGGCGTGACGCTGCCGTCGAGCGCTCCGTCGACCCGGACGCCGGGGGCCGCAGCCTTGACCGCGTCGTAGACCGCCCCCAGCGCCGCCTCGTAGGCGGGTGCCGTCGAAACCGAGGGTGCCGGCCCGAGGATCAGGTCGCGCAGCGTGGGTACCTGGGAGGCGACCGACGCCGCGTATGCTGCGAGTGCGCTCCGCCCGGCGTCGTCGGAGGGGAGCGGCGATGCGAACAGCTCGAGCACGAGGTTGGCGCCGGACGGCAGCCGGCCGAGTGCGGTGACCGCGCCGGGATCGGGATCCGACGCGCCGGCCGGCCAGACGAGCGTCATCCGAACCGCCTGGAGCCCCTGGGCGGTGGCCAGGGAGGCCTGTTCAGGCTGGTCGAGCCCTGCGCCGACGAGAAGCGGCGGCTCGGACTGTGCTGCCGCGCTGAGCATGAGCTTCCGCCTGGCCTTCCGGTGAGGCGCCGGAGGCGCGGCGACGTGGACGATCGGAAGCGCGTCGACGGAGGCCGAGTTGCCGGCCCAGTCGGTCGCGTGGATCGTGACGGGGAAGATCCCGGCCCGGCGAGGCAGGGCCCACGTCACCGTGTGCCAGCCGCCTGCGACCGACAGGCCTCGTACGCCGCCGAGCGCCGCGATCCGCACCGTCGACGGCTTCGAGACCCAGAACGTGACGGCGCCGACGCCGGCGTCGGCGAGCTTGAACCTAGGCGGGACGGTCGAGAAGCCCGCGAACTGCTCCGCCGCGCTCGCGAAGCGGTCGTCGCGTTTCGCGAGCGCCTGGAGGAGTTGCACGACGTAGTCCTGGTAGTGCACCGGCGAGGGGTCGGACGGAAGCTGATAGTACGACCAGAAACCTGTGGTGAACGCCGGCAGGGCGCGGGCAGCCGCGGTGGTGAGCCGCGCCGCCAGAGTCCCCGCGCTACCGTCCGAGGTCGCCTCCGCGTAGTAGGCGAGCGAGATCGCCGACTGCAGCTGGGCGTTGAGGACGACCGCGCGGTCGAAGCTGTAGAGCTTGATCCAGGGGCCGAACGACGTCTGGCGATCGAGCCGACCCGGAATCGCCCGGTACGCCGCGCGCGCAGCGGCGTCGAGCGCCGGGGCGTCGGCGGTGTCCACCGTGGCGGCACGGGCGAAGGCCTGAGCGGCGACGGCCTGTGCAAAGCCCGAGAGCCAGGGCGCGCCGCCGCCGGAGTAGTCGAAGTAGTACTCCCAGCCTTCGCCTCCACCGGGTTCGGGCACGCCGCGCGCCGCCAGCGCCCTGGCGAGCCGGGCGGTCGCGGCGATGTCCTTGCCGGCCGCGACGTTGTTGAGCGCGCCGAAGTCACCGAGAGGGTGGAACTCGAAACCGAGGCCCGGGAAGTAGCGATACAGCACCCCGTCGGCGTCGGTGATGTCCGTCTGGGCCGCCGGCGGGCCGTGGCGCGCGAACCAGTCGTCGTTGGCGGCGAGCTGCCCGAAGACGGCGAGCGCCCGCGGGGCGGTCAGCTTCGACGCCACCGCGGCCGCCTGGGCGAGCTGCGAGTGAAGCGGAGCAGCACGGGACTCCGGCAGCAGCGATGCGAGACGAGCCGTGCGCCGTGCCACCGCTCGGTAGCGGGTTGCGTCGGCCGGGTTCAGGTGCCCACGCTCCGCCTGCCGGTCGACCGCCGCGAGCACGAGCTTCAGGGGCGTTGGCGGACGGCGTGCCGGAACGGCCCCGGCCCCTGCCGCGGTGGTCACGACGATGGCACAGACCCCGAGGAGCTGCCTCAGTGCCATCCCGATAGGGTAGGCGCCGGAGCGCCTACCCGCACGGGGTCTCGACCTCGAACGTCGTCAGCTCAGCGCCGGAGATGCGGGTGCACGGCGGATGAGCGCCGGATCCGGGTCGTCTCCACTGGTGTCGAGGAAGCGATTGCGGATCTCGATCAGGTCCGGCTCGCAGGCGACCAGTCCGTCGACGACGTCCGGGTCGAACTGGCTGCCGGCACCCTTGCAGATGCGGGCCATCGCGGCCTCCCAGCGAAGTGGCCGCCGGTAGGGCCGGCGGTCGGTCATCGCGTCGAGGGCGTCTGCAACCGCAAAGATCCGCGCTCCGAGCGGGATCTCCGGGCCCTTCAGCTTGTCGGGATAGCCCGACCCGTCCCACCGTTCGTGATGCGACCGGACGACGCGCAGCCCTTCGCCTTCGAGCAGGGGCACGCGTCGCAGGAGTCGCTCCCCGATCGTCGTGTGCTCGTGCAGGCACAGCCAGTCCTCGGTTCGCAAGGAGCCGCGCTTGAGCAGCACACGGTCGGGGATGCCGATGTTCCCGATGTCGTGGAACATGAAGCCCCACTCAAGACCCGGGTCGTCGGAGATCGCGGGCGCGACCTCGACCGTGAGTCGCATCGCGTACGCGGTCACGCGCCGGGTATGAGCGGTCGAGTCGAGCCCTCGGATCTCGAGCGATTCCGCGATAGCTGCGAGAGTCGCCCGGTAGGCGCCGTCGAACAGCTCGTGGCGGCGGCGCCCGATCTCGATCAGACGTCCCAACTCGGCGGCGTTCTCCGTCGCCGCTTCGACCGGGACGCCGGGCCCGAAGGCATTCGTCAGTGGGGTGACGCCGATCGCGCGCTCGAGCAGCGTCAGCAGCTCGAGCGGGTCGAACGGCTTCAGGACGAACGCCGTCGCTCCCGCCGCGATCGCCGACGCTCCGTTGTGCTCGGAGCCGCTGATCGCGATGATCGGAATGCTGCGCGTGGTGCGATCCTCGCGCAGCCTGGTGCAGTAGAAGAGGCCGTCGATCCCCGGAAGTCCGATGTCCAGGACAATTGCGTCGGGCACGCGCCCGTGCAGCATCCTGTCGGCCTCGAGAACGTGATGGGCCTCGTCGACGTGGATTCCCTCGAGCTCGAGTGCCTCGCGAACGAGCCCGCAAAGTACGACGTCATCATCGATGACGAGAATGCGTAATTCACTCATTTCCTGCCTCCGGTGTGGCTCCGGGTGCGGTTTACCCTTTGAGCGTCGGCAGCCCTGGACACCGGCTGAAGCAAACCGGCAAGAAGATTTACAAAGGATCGCTCGAACGAGGCAGCCCGAGCGGCTCGGGCAGCCGAACGGTGAACCTGGTGCCTGTCCCGGGCTCGCTCTCGACCGTCACCCCACCCCCCATCGCCTCGGTCAGCTCCTTCACGATTGCGAGACCGAGCCCGGTGCCGACGGCCCTGTGGCTGGCGTACCGGGTGTAAAGGAAGAACCGCTCGAAGGCGTGGGGGAGCTCGTCGGCATCGATCCCGGGGCCCGTGTCGGAGACGGTGATCGCGCCCGGGTATGCCGACACGGTCACCGAGCCGCCGGCCGGCGTCGTGCGGATCGCGTTCTCGACGAGGTTCGAAAGCACCTGGAGCGTTCTGTCGGGATCCGCCAGCGCCGGGGAGCGGCCGTTTGTCTGGCCGAGGAGCGCGACGTCGACCCGCGTGGCCTCGGGCCCGTGCCGCGTCACAGCCTGGGCGACCACGGCGGTGAGGTCGATCTCCCTGGCATGGATCGAGAACGAGCGCTGGTTGAGGCGCGCCAGGTCGAGCAGATCGCGCACGAGCCGCTCGAGCCGCTTGGACTCCTGGACGACGACGCCGGCGGCCTTGGGCACCGACATCACCCCGTCGAGGATCGCCTCGCCGTGACCGCGGATCGCGGCCAGGGGCGTCTTGAGCTCGTGGCTGACCGAGAGCAGGAACGAGCGCTCGGCGTCCCGGGCGCGGTCGAGGTCGGTGGCGAGCCTGTTGAACGAGGCGGCGAGCGCGGCGACCTCGGTCGAGCCCTCGACCGGCAGCGGCCCCGGACGCTCGCCCGCGGCGAGGGCGAGGCTCGCCTGCGACACCCGCTCGATCGGACGTGCGATCGCGCGTGCGACCAGAAACGCGGCAACCGCCGCGATCAGGGCGCCGACCGCCGCCGCGATCAGGAACGCGATCGTGAACGGGTGCAGGTCCGAGGCCTCGAGTGTGGTCGAGCGCAGCAGGACGACTGCCTGCCTCCGCACGGGTCTGGCCGCGTAGAGGTAGCGGTGGCCGCTCACGACGACCGAGCCCTGCGCTGGCTTCCCTGCGCGGAGGGCCGTGCCTCCGTCAGTCGGAAGGAGCAGGGCCGCCTGCGGTAGCCCGAGGATCGCGAGCTGCTCCTGCTGGGTGTCGAAGAACGCACCGAGGCTCGTGAGGCGACCGCCCTCGGACGACGCGCGCTGCTGCTCGGCGATCAGCGCCGCCTGCCGGGCCAGCGAGTCGAGTGCGGCATGCCTCGCCGAGCTCCGCACGAGCAGCACTGCGAGCACGAGGGTCACCCCGACGGACGCGACCACCGCGACCGAGATCGCCGCGAACTCCCGCGCCCGGAGCGAGTTCACCGCGGGCGGACGCTCACTTCACATGGGAGACTGTCCATAGCCTTCCGTTCAGCGCTGGACTGCTTTGTACCCGGCGCCGCGGATCGTGCGGATCAGGTCGGGCCGGTCGAGCTTCCTGCGCAGCTGAGCGACGTGCACGTCCACCGTCCGCGTCCCGCCTGCGTAGTCGTAGCCCCAGACACGCTCGAGCAGGGCATCACGCGAAAAGACGGTACCCCGGTTCGCGACGAGATACGCGAGCAGGTCGAATTCCTTGGGTCGCAGCTCAACAGACTCGCCCGCGACTCGAACCTCGCGGCCCGCCTGGTCGATCACCACGTCGCCGAGGGTCAGGCTGCGCTCGTCTGCTCCCGGGTCGGCGCGTCTGAGCACGGCCCTCATCCGCGCCACGAGTTCCTTCGGGGAGAAGGGCTTGCCGATGTAGTCATCGGCCCCGGCCCCGAGGCCGACGAGGAGGTCAGCCTCCTCGTCTCGCGCCGTCAGCATCACCACGGGCACCGACGACCGCGCTCGGATCCGGCGGCAGACGTCAATCCCATCCATGTCGGGGAGGTTCAGGTCGAGCACGACGAGCCGCACGGGCTCGAGCTCGATCCGCTCGAGCGCCGCCTCCCCGGTGGCCACCGACGAGACCGCGAACCCCTCCTGTGACAGGTAGGCCTCGACGAGCGAGGCGAGGCTCTCCTCGTCCTCGACGAGGAGGACGCTGCCGGAGGGCATTGTCGCTAACCCGTCCTCAGGAAGCGGAGGGTCGGCGCGGGTTGACCTGCCTTCCAGGTCGCGACGAGCACGTAGCCCGGCTTCACATCCCCGATCCGCGCCGGCTTGCCGTCGACGGTGACCTTCGTCCTGCCGCTGATCGGCACGCCGACGATCGTTCCGTCGAGCTCCCTGACGACGACGGTGGAAGGCGTCACCGACTGGACGACGCCCTGGACGCTCGGGGTTCGCGACGCGGGCTGTCCGACGGTCGTCGTCCCCGATCCCTTCCCCGGCGAGCCGCCCCGTTCGGCGAGCGCAGGCCCGACCGAGACGAGTGCCGCGACGGCCAGGCCGGCGGCGAGCGCAGAGACTGACCCCAGCTTCACACCCGAATGATCACAGCTGCCGATTACCGGACGATTCTCCGGCTGTAAACGAAGCGTAAACGCTCACAGGCTCACGTTTTACAACCTGAAAACAGCGTGAAGACCGTCTGATGACCGGGCCCCGTTACACCTCGCCCATCGACCGAGGAGGGACTCGATGAGGAGATTTACGCTGCGCCGCCAGGTGCTGCTCGCCGGTGCGTTGGCGGTTGCGCTCGGGGCCGCGGGCTTCGCGATCGCCGACCCCGGCAGCGGCGGTACGAGCCTGGTGTCGGCGACCTTCTACGCGAACACGCTCTCGCAGGGGCACACCTGGACTTGCACTGCGTCGAACAACGACGCCATCCAGCTGACCGACGCGGTGTTCGCCGGCACCGCCTCGAGCAGCGATCCTCGCCTTGCGGGCGCGCTGACGATCCACGTCAGGAGCTCGTACGACTCGACGAC
>DATIYE010000072.1:0-9306 GCA_035517795.1 Gaiellaceae bacterium
CGCCGGCAGATCCTCGATCTCGCAGCGCAGCGCTTCGGCGTCGCCGCGGACGAGCTGACGCTCGACCGCGGCTCGATCGTCCTCGCCGGGGGCGAGCGGCGCCCGCTCGATGAGATCGTCGGCCTGCTCGGGAACGGCCAGATCCTCGGTTCGGGCGCCCGGGGTCCGAACCCGGCCGGGATGCAGGTGCTGACCTTCGGCGTCCAGGTGGCCGAGGTCGCGGTCGACGTCGAGACGGGCGAGGTGACGGTCGAGCGCGTGGCGGCGATCCACGACGTCGGGCGCGTCGTCAACCCGCTCGGTGCCTCGAGCCAGATCGAGGGCGGGATCATCCAGGGGATCGGCCACACGCTCTCCGAGCAGCGGCTGCTCGACCCGGCCACGGGGAAGATCTTGACCACGACCCTCGACTCCTACCGGGTGCCGACGATCGCGGACGTCCCCGAGATCGTGGGTGAGCTGCTCGACATCCCCGACGAGCAGCTGACGAACCTCGGCTCGAAGGGGATCGGCGAGCCGCCGATCATCCCGATCGCCGCCGCGATCTCGAATGCGATCCGCGACGCGACGGGCGCCGACGTGCGCTCGCTCCCGATCTCGCGAGCGGAGATGCTGGCCGCGCTCGCCGAGGCGAGGCTCCGCGAGCGGGAGCGGGAGAAGGTCCCCGGTTGAGGGTCGCGCGGCCCGAGAGCCTCGACGTGATCGAGCTCGACTCCGGGACGGTGCTGCTGGCCGGCGGCACCGAGGTCGTGCCGCAGCTCCACGACGGGCTGCTCGAGGCCGACAGGCTCCTCGATCTCTCGGGCCTCGTCCCGAGCGGCGTCGAGGGCACGCGCATCGGAGCGGGGACGACGCTCGCGGAGATCGAGGCGAGCAGCGAGGTTCCCGCCGCGCTGCGCGAGGCCTGCCGGCTCGCGTCCTCGCCGCAGCTCCGGAACATGGGCACCCTCGGCGGCAACCTCCTCCAGTCGACCCGCTGCTGGTACTGGCGCAACCGTTACCCCTGCCGCTTGCACGGGGGTGATACGTGCCACGCGCGCGACGGCGAGCACCGCGAGCACGCGATCTTCGCCAACGACTTCTGCGCCTCCGGCCACCCGTCCGACCTCGCAGCCGCGCTCCTGGCGCTCGGGGCGACCGTGCGCACATCGCGTCGCGAGCTGCCCGTGAGCCGGCTCTACCGCCTCCCGGACGCCGCCGACCGGCGCACGGTCGAGCTCGAGCCCGGCGAGGTGCTGCTCGATCTCGACGTGCCGGCCGCCGACGCCTCGATCTACCTGAAGGCGATGGACCGCAAGCGCTTCGGGTTCCCGCTCGTCGGCGTGGCAGCTGCCCGCCGGGGCGGCGAGACGACCGTGGCGCTGGCCGGCGTGGCGCCGATTCCGTGGCTCCTCGACCGCCCCCTGGAGGCCGCAACGCCGCTTCCGGGGACCGCCTACAAGGTTGAGATCGCCGGAGCGCTCGTGTCTCGAGCCCTCGCTAGCATCGAAGGCGAATGACCCGGCCCTCGACGTTCGCCCTCGCCGGGGCGCTGGTCCTCGTGGGGCTCCTGACGGGCTGCGGCGGCAAGAAATCGACCACGTCGAGCGCCCAGACCCAGAACGGCTGCACCGTCGTCGACGCCCCGGCGGCCGAGACGAGAACCGAGCCCAAGCCGAAGCTCCCGCTCGCGAAGACCAAGGTCTACGACGTCACGATGGTGACGAACTGCGGCAGCTTCACGTTCCAGCTCGACCAGGCGCAGTCGCCGAACGCCGCCGCCTCGGTCGTGAGTCTCGTCGACAAGGGCTTCTTCGACAAGACGATCTTCCACCGGATCGTGCCGGGGTTCGTGATCCAGGGCGGTGATCCGACCGGGACGGGAGCCGGCGGACCGGGCTACACGACGATCGACACGCCGCCGCCGACCGCCGCCTACACCCACGGGGTGGTTGCGATGGCGAAGACGGCCGCTCAGCCTGCAGGGACTGCCGGGAGCCAGTTCTTCATCGTCACCGTCCGCGACGCCGGCCTTCCGCCCGACTATGCGATCGTCGGCAAGGTCACGAAGGGTCTCGCCGTGGTCGACCAGATCGGGACGCTCGGCAACGCGGCCCAGCAACCGACGCAGGTGGTCGAGATCGAGCAGGCGACCGTGAAGGTCTCCTAGATGATCTCTGCCGTCGTCCTCGCCGCCGGGGCCGCGACGCGCTTCGGGTCGCCGAAGCAGCTTCTGCTCCTGCCGTACGTCCTCGAGGGGCTCTGCGCCGCCCCGGTCGACGAGGTCGTGATCGTCTCGGGCGCCTATCCGATCGAGGAGAGCGAGACGCTCGGTCTCGACGGAGCACGCGTGGTCGAATGTCCCGACTGGGCGCTCGGCCCGGGTGCGAGCCTTCGCTGCGGCCTCGCCGCTCTCGACGAGAGCGCCGACTCCGCCCTCGTCGTCCTCGCCGACGGGCCTTACCTCGACCCGCGCGCGGTCGAGCGAGTGCTCGCTCATCGCGACCAGGCCGAGTTCGTCACCGCCACCTACGACGGCACCCGAAGCCACCCGGCGGTGATCGCGAGGTCGCTGTGGGGCTCGATCCCCGACGAAGGCGGCCGCGGGCTCGAAGCCCTCCTGATCCCGTGCGACGACCTCACCCCGCCGGGCGACATCGACACGCCCGACCTCGCGCGCGACCTCTGATCGCCCTCGATAGAGTCGCAGGGCCACGTCGGCGGTAGGCCGTCCCGGGATCACGTTTGCTCTTTCCGACCGCCACCTTCACGCTCTTCTTCCTCGTCGTCCTGCCGCTGTCGTGGCTGGCGATGGCCGACATGCGGCGCTGGCGGTTGTTCATCATCGCCGCCAGCTACGTCTTCTACGGCTGGTGGGACTGGCACTTCGTGTTCCTGCTCGCCGGTTGCACGTTGTGGACGCATGTCCTGGCACTGCAGATCGACCGGGCCGGCGGCGGGACCCGCCGCGCGCTCGTCGCGCTCGCCGTCACGGGCCAGCTGAGCCTCCTCGGCTACTTCAAGTACTACGACTTCTTCGTCAGCTCGTCCCACAACCTGGCGCACGACTTCGGTGTGGGGCTGCCCATCTCGACCCGCTCGATCGTGCTGCCGGTCGGGATCTCGTTCTTCACGTTCATGGCGATCAGCTACGTCGTCGACACCTACCGCGGCCAGTTCAAGCCCGTCACGCTGCCGCGGTTCGCGGCGTACCTGTCGTTCTTCCCGCACCTGGTGGCGGGGCCGATCGTGCGTCCGAACGAGCTGATCCCCCAGATGGAGACGCGGCGGGACCCGCGCCGGGTGGACACGAGCCGGGCGTTCTACCTGATCGCCACCGGTCTCTTCAAGAAGGTGGTGATCGCCAACTACCTTGCAACGCATATCTGCGACCCGGTCTTCGCAGTGCCCGGGAGCCACTCGTCGCTCGAGATCCTGATCGCGGTCTACGCCTACGCCGTGCAGATCTACGCCGACTTCTCCGGCTACACCGACATGGCGATCGGCCTCGCGCTGCTGCTCGGGTTCACGTTCCCGCAGAACTTCGACTCGCCTTACACGGCGACCTCGCTCCAGAACTTCTGGCGCCGCTGGCACATGACGCTGTCGCGCTGGCTCCGCGACTACCTATACATCCCGCTGGGCGGGAACCGCAAGGGGCGCGTCCGGACGTACTTCAACCTGATCGTGACCATGCTCCTGGGCGGCCTCTGGCACGGCGCCTCGTGGACGTTCGTGGTCTGGGGCGGGATCCACGGCACCGGGCTCGCCTTCGAGCGCTGGCGGCGCGACCGGTCGGGCGGGGTCGAGCGCTCACCCGGCCGCGCTCGCATCTGGGCGCAGCGTCTCGTCACCTTCAACGTCGTCTGCCTCGCCTGGATCTTCTTCCGCTCCGACTCGATCGCCCGTGCCTGGGAGATGATCACGGGGCTCTTCACCCGCTGGGGCGCGCCCTCTCCGCTGGTGAGCGCCGGTGTGCTGTCATGGATCGTCGTGGGCATCGGGAGCCAGTACCTGCCCGCCCGGTTCCCGCTCGGGATCATGGCCCGGTTCTCGCGGCTGCCCGTGCTCGGCCAGGCGGTCGTGCTCGGCGCGGCCCTGATGCTCGCGAACGCGATGGGTCCGGCCGGTGTCTCCCCGTTCATCTACTACCGCTTCTGATGGCGAGCGGGCCGGGGCCGATCAGGATCAGGCGTGCGCAGGTCGCCGAGGTCGACGGGCGCCGGCTCGGCTCCGCCGGCCGCGCGCTGGTGGTAATCGTGCTCGCCCTCGTCTTCGGCCTGCTGCTCGACGCCAGGGGGCTGCACAGGTCGGCGATCAACGACCCGGCCGGCTGGCAGCGGACGGTCTGGCTCGACTTCACGGGGCCGCTGGCCGGGGTGAGCGGCGCGATCGGCTTCGAGAAGCCGAGGGAGTGGGTGAAGGAGGCGCTCGGCCGATCCTCGGACGACTCGATCGACACCACGGTCGCTGTCCCTGCGCCTCCCCCGCGGTCGGCGACGCCGAGGCCGGTGCTGGAGACGCACGCGGCGGTCCCGGGAGACCCGTCGGTGAAGCGGCGCGCGTTCACGCCGTCCGACCCGCTGCGCCTTTGGGTGGCCGGCGACTCGCTCGTGATCGAGCCCGGGTACGCGCTCCAGCGCGCGGCCCTCGCGACCCCCGTGATCAAGACCGTCGGCGGCGTCGACGGCCACATCGCGACCGGCCTCGACCGGCCCGACGTCTTCAACTGGTTCCTCGAGATCCGGCACGAGCTGAAGGTGCTGAAGCCGAACGCGGTCGTCCTCTCGTTCGGCGGCAACGACGACAAGGCCTACATGACCGGGGTTCCGCCAGGCGTCGAGATCTCGGCCTTCGACGACCCGGTCTGGCGGCGCGAGTACGGCCGCCGGGTAGGCGGCCTGATCGATCTGATCAACCGGGCCGGCGCCTACGTCGTCTGGCTCGGGCTCCCGATCACCGACGACCGGGGCCAGAGCGCCCGCTTCGACCAGATCAACTCCGTGATCGACCAGCAGGTCGAGGAGCGTCCCGGGGGTGCCGTCTACCTCGACACCTACTCGCTCTTCGCCGGCCCGAACGGCGGCTATGCCGAGTACCTGGAGGACCTGGCCGGGAACATGGTGGACGTGCGCGCCCCCGACGGCGTCCACCTCGCTCCGGCCGGGGCCGACATCGTCGCCCGTCAGGTGCTCAAGGACCTGAACGTGGCCTACGACCTGACGAGCTGGCGGCGACGCACCGCGGCGGCCGTCACGAAGTAGCGCTCGCACTCGCGGCGGCCGCCGCGTGGACGACGTAGGGCCGGAGCAAGGCGGCGAGGCCGATCGCGCCCGCGTCGTTGAGGTGGAGGCCGTCCGGGCGGAACCAGGCCTTGCCGGCGCTGAAGGCGTTCCAGTCGGCCACCTGCACGATCGGGAACCGGCCTGCCTCGATCCGGATCGCCGTGTTGATCCGGCTGTAGGCGTCGTCGGTCTCGCGGAGCGTCACCCAGACGATCTGCTTCACGCCGAGCGCCTTGGCCGCGTTGATCACGCGAGCCATCTGCGGCCCGTAGGTGTCGGGGTCGTCGTTGTAGCCGACGTCGACGATCAGCACCTCGCACGCCCCGCTTCCGTCAGCGCGAACGGCGTCGAACGCCGACGACGGCGTCCCCCCGTCGAAGGGGCAGCCCCGGGTTGCGAGGCGGCGGCAGACCTTCAGGTCGAAGCGCATGTCGAAGCCGCGCGCGAGAGTGCGCTCCACCGCGGGCTGGTAGTCGAGCGACGCCGCCACGGAGTCGCCGACGAAGAGGGCGCGCATCGGCTGGCGGCTCGAAGACGAGGCCGCGCACGCGACCGAGGCGGCGGCGACCAGCCCGCCGGCAAGGGCGACGACCCGACGTCGGCGACGGCACATCCGCCGTCGATCGTACTGCGCTCCGGGTTCTACGCGGCCGGAGGAGCCGTACGCAGGCTGTCGAGCTTGGCGCGGAGGCTGTCGGGCATCGGCTCGTCCGCAGCGACTCTGACGAAGTGACGCAGGCGCTCCTCGAAGCGGAAGCGCCGGTCACAGGGCGGACAGCGCTCGAGGTGCTCCTTCGCCTCGGCCACCTCCTCGTCCGAGAGCATCCCGTCGAGGTAAGGCTGCATCATCGACTCGCAGTCCTGGCAGCCGCAGCCCATCTACGCCGTCACCGCCAGCTCGGCGAGCTTCTGCTTGAGGATCCGCCTGCCGCGATGGAGGCGCGACATGACGGTGCCGACCGGGATGTCGAGGATCTGCGCCGCGTCGGCGTACGAGAACTCGCCGATGTCGACGAGCACGATCGCGTCCCGGAAGTCGTGGGGCACCTCAGCGAGCGCCTCGACCACGGAGTTCTGCGAGAGCCGCTCGATCACGCGCTCCTCGTCGGGGTTCTCGTCCGGGAGCGTCGACTCGAGCTTGTTGTAGAGGAAGTAGTCGCCTTCTTCGAGCGGCTGCGTGTCCGGGCTGCGCTGTGCGCGCCGGCCGCGGTCGATGTTCAGGTTGGTCAGGATCCGGAGCAGCCAGGCGCGGAGGTTGGTTCCCGGCTGGTACTGCTGCCAGGCTCGGAAGGCCCGTGCATAGGTGTCCTGCACTAGATCCTCGGCCTCCTCGCGCGACCCGGTGAGCCGGCGCGCGACCCGGTAGACCTGGTCGCTGAGCTCGAGTGCCTCCTCCTCGAAGCGAACACGGTCACGCGCTTCCTCCGCGATACGCCGGGTTTCGGCGGCCGTTGGAGCGCTCTCGCTCATCTCCTGGCCACCCTATCAACCGTTAGAACGACGAATGCGCGGGCGGGATTCCCGGGAATCAGCCGATCTCGGCCGACTCCCGGAAGCCGCCGCGGGCCATCGCCTCGAGCAGCGCCTCGCGGGAGGTGACCTCGTCGTCCCAGGCGAGGGTGACCTGGCCGGCGAGGGTCGCGCTCGCCGACTCGAGCCCCTCGTGGCCGTTCAGGACGTGTCCGAGTCGAGCCATGCAGCGCTCGCAGCGGATCCCCTTGACCTGCATCGTCTCCGTGACCTGTGTCATCTGCTACCGCGGTGCGATCGCTACTGCGCGCGCACCCCGTGCACGGGCCGCCCGGCGGCGATCCACGCGTAGTAGGAGGCCGACGGCCCGTAGTCGGCCCTGTAGCCGACGATCCGCGGGTTCCGGCCCACGTCTCTGGCCTTGGCCGCGTGGCGCAGCAGGTTCGGGTCGTCCTGCTCCTCCCAGACGAGGATCAGGTGCGCCGCGGTCATGAAGTCGGCCACGTAGGTGCAGCCGGAGGCGGGGCACGGAAAGGGGTCGGTCCGGACGCAGAACCACCCGTCGCGGTCTGCCGAGTCGTCGTCGTACCAGACCTCCTCGTCCTCGACGGACGAGACAGACTCCTGGAAGACGATCGATCCCCGCTCCACCCCGACAGGGTGCCACAATCAGCCCGGTGGCGACGAACTTCGAGCGTGCATTCGAGGAGCGGCCCGAGGTCTTGGCGGCCTGGGTGCAGCTGAACGGCGCGATCAAGGCGGGGATGGATCTGCGGCGCTACGAGCTGGCCACGCTCGCCGCTGCCCGGCGCCTGCGCTCGAGCTACTGCTGCCTCGCGCACGGGAAGGTGCTTCACGAGCGCTTCGGCGAACCGGTTGCCGATATCGCCCGCGATCACCGCACTGCCGGCCTCGACGAGGTCGAGGTCGCGGTGATGGACCTGGCCGAGCGAGTGGTCGACGACGCCTCGTCGATCGAAGACTCCGACCTGCAGCAGCTCCGCGACCTCGGTCTCTCCGATGCCGACATCATGGACGTGGTCCTCGCAGCCTCCGCCCGCTGCTTCTTCTCGAAGACGCTCGATGCGATGGGCGTGCAACCCGACGCGAGCTTCAGCGAGCTCGACCCCGAGTTGCGCGAGGTCCTGGTCGTCGGGCGTCCGATCGCAGAGATCTGAGTGCGAGGCGGCGCCCGCTTCCGGACACCGCCTCCCACCCGACGAGCTAGAAGCCGAGGCCGCCGCCCGAGCTCTTGGCGACCAGGGCGCCGCCCTGGGCCCCGTGCGACACGCAGTCACCCTGGTTGGCGAACGACGTGCCGTCTTGCCGGGTCAGGCTCTGCCAGCCGTTCTTCTGGCACGACTCGGCGTTCGCCGAGTTGCCGCCGCCCGCGGCGGCGGTCGAGGTGAAGGCGCCGAGCGACCCAGGGCGACCCTGTTCATCGGATCGGCGGCCCGCCGGCGCGAGCCGCCGGAGGAGTGAATCCCGCCTGAGTTCGGTCCGTCGAGCCACTCGCGTCCTCGAGTCGCCGTCGTGGTGTCGCCGTCGTGGTGTCAGACACCGGCTCGAAGGCGTGACGGGTCTGAAACGGAATTGGAAAATCGCATGCGCTCGGTTCCCATCGCGCCCTCGCTTCGCCTACCGTCCCGGGGAAGCCTCGATCGCCGTCAGCGCCCGGGTTCGAAGCGCCCGCCGGCCTGTCGTTGCGGGGCATTTGTCGATTGCGATGCACTCCGAACGAGAGCTCCATCGGCAAGGGGTCGCCCCTGCGGTGTGCCCGCGGTACGTGACTCAACCGGCCGGGTCTGTTTCGGTCCGGCGGGGATGGCTTCCGCCGTTGGCGGTGTCAGACACCGTGGGTTGGCCGCCTCGTTGAGACAATCCTGCCGTGGGTCCCGACGAGGCGATGCGGCAGGACGATCCGGAGACCGTCCGGCGTGAGTACTCCGACGAGACCGGGCTTGCAGCCCGCGCCTCGCTCTGGGCACTGCGCGGCGGGCCTCAGCCTCTCGACGTCGCGTTCGCGGAGCTGGTCGCGGTCGCACCGAGTCGCGTGCTGGAGGTCGGCAGCGGACGCGGGGAATTCTCGGAGCGGCTGGTCGGATCCGGGATCGAGGTGGTCGCGGTCGACCAATCCCCGCGGATGGTGGAGCTGACGGCCGCGCGCGGGATCGACGCGCGGGTCGGCGATGTGCAGGAGCTCGCGTTCGACGCGGGCGACTTCGACGCGGCCGCGGCCAACTTCATGCTCTACCACGTTCCGAGCCTCGATCGCGCTCTCTCTGAGCTCGCCCGCGTCCTCCGCCCCGGCGGCCGCCTGGTGGCCGCAACGAACGGCGTGCGGCAGCTCGCCGAGGTCTGGGAGCTCGCCGGTCGCGACCTCACCGATCGCTGGAGCCTGTTCATGGCGGAGACGGGCGAGGATCTGCTGCGGCCGCATTTTGTGGACGTCCGGCGAATCGACCTCGAGTCGACGGTCGAGCTCAGCTTCGAGGAGATGAGGAACTACGTCGCCCATTCCGTCGCGCACAGACATCTGGCCGATCGGATCGCGAGCTTCGAGGGATCACGG
>DATIYE010000073.1:0-18207 GCA_035517795.1 Gaiellaceae bacterium
AGGCCGGGCGGCGTCCACGGGTGGAGCGCGCCCTGGCAGGCGCCGCCGGTGGAGGCGATCCAGTCGTGCACGGTCGCGGCGCTCTCCTTCGGCGTGCGGTCGACGTAGTAGAGCCCGCTCTGCCAGCCCGCCAGCGCCGGCTCGTCGATCAGATGGTAGATGTTGACCAGGCGGACGTTCGGGTCGCATGAGACCAGCTGGAGCATCTGCAGGTACCACGACGACTGGTAGTCCTCGGTCGCCGTCGCGCCGAGCACTCCGCCTGCGGCATTCGCGGCCGTCTCGGTGCCGGCGTAGCCGGGATGCCCGGTCGAGTCGGTCTGGATCCCGACCTCGTTCAGGCTCAGGGGCAGACCGCCCCCTGCCTGCTGGCCGATCGTCGGCTGTGGCGACCCGTTGAAGCCGTCGTAGAACGCCTGGTAGATCCGCGGCAGGTTCGAGACGCTTGCCGAGGTTGTGCTCTGATAGCCCTGGGCGAAGGGCTGCGACTGCGGGATCGGATACGGGTGGAAGTCGAGCCCGTCCATCAGCGGGCGCGTCCGGCCGGAGGCCTTGTACCAGGCGCCGAGGTCGTGCAGGAAGGCGACGGGCGAGGTGGAGACGTTGCTGGCGGCGTTCGGGTTGTCGTTCCCGCGCGGGGAGAGGCCGACGCCCCAGACGAAGCTCTGGCTGCTCACCGCCTTCAGAGCGTCGTAGGCGGCGGCGAGCGCGCGGCCGCAGATCTCCGCCGACTGGTTGGCGCCCGAGGTGTCGAACTGCGGGTTGATGAACAGCGGCTGGTTGCACTCGTTCATGACGACGAACTGGTGGACGGTCGGGAAGGCGCGCGCCACCACGGCCGTCCAGGCGGCGAACGCCTGGATCTGGGCGGTGTTGCCGCACGCCTGCGGGTCGCTCGACGGTGCGCACCTGGCGCCGCCTGTGAAGGCCATCGAATGCAGCGGGAAGAGGTCGAGCTCGATCGTCTGGCCGTTCGCCTTCGCGGCCGAGACGGCGCGGGCGACCGCGGCCTGGTCGGGAACGGTCGTCGGTGAACCCTCGTCCCAGCGCAGCGTGATCGTGCTCGTCCGAAGCCCTTCGGCGCCCATGGTCGGGTAGAACCAGCCCACCTCGGTCGGGTCCTTGGCGGCGTCGTCGTTGACGCCGACCACGAGACCGGCGCCGGAAGCCGCCGGGAAGAGGAGCGCCACCGCAAGAGCGAGAAGCATCCGCACGGCAACGACAGCAAAGCACGCTCAACCATGGTCGTGCTTGAGCGCCGACTCCTCATGCTGGGCCTCGGTGAGCGTGAGCTCACCCGAGCAGACCCTGGCGTTCAGCTCGTTCTCGACCTGGTCGACGGCCGCCGCCCTTGGATAGGGCTCGGGCCAGAGGTTCCGGGCGTCCGTCGGGTTGCCTCCGAGCTCGAGGCTGATCAGGTGATCCTCCTGGTAGGCCGACGGCGGGCCGCTCTCTCCGTACTGGGGCATCTGCTCGAGCTTCAGCGCGTTCGTGTAGCTGGTCGGCGGGCGGATCGTGGCCGTCCAGCCGCGCACGCAAATCGTCGAGCGGATCGTTGCCTGGGTGACGTCGGGGTTGAGCGAGCCGGGCGTGAGCGTCGGATTCGCGAGCACGGCGGGGGCCGGAGACGAGCCGCCGCCGAAGTGGAGGAGGGCGAGCGCGATCAGGGTGAGCGAGGCGGCTGCGACTGCGAGGTCGAGGGGCCTGATCCGCACCCGGTCCAGCGTAGGCACGCGCGGGCGGCGCGCAAGTCGCTCTTGCAGTCAGGTCTGCGGCGTTATGTCCTCGGGGTGGGAGATGCGCCACCCGACCAGCGGCCAGAGGACGAACACGATCCACGGGACGCCGATCATGTCGGTCTGCAGGGCGAGGGCGAAGACCGCCACCATCGCGGCGGTCAGCCAGGCCGTGCACCGCCGGATGCGGATCAGGGCCGCGAGCGACCACGCGACGAAGAGCAGGCCGCCGACGATTCCGGTGTCGACGCCGAGCTCGGTGTAGGTCGACTCGCCCGCCCTGATCGTCACCTTCGTCCGGGCCGCGGTCGAGCCCGCGTTCCCGGGGCCGTAACCCTGCGGGTGATCGAGCACCGTCCTGATCCCGTCGCGGAGGTTCCGCAGGTGGCTCGTCGTGCTCGCGTCCTCGAGGCCGCTCGAGCCGACCGCAGGAACGGCGCCGGGCGAGTGGGCTTCCTTGATCTGCTCGGCCAGCTCGGTCTTCGTGAAGCTCGTGACCGGGGCGATGTGCGGGTAGGCCTTGACGAACACGAAGCCGACCGCGGCAACCGCGACGGCGCCGCCGATCAGCTCCCATCGCCACTGCGGGCGCAGGAGCGCGAAAACGACGAGGCCGAGGGCGAGCGCGATGTACGAGCTGCGCGAATGCGTCCAGAGGAGGCCGGCGAAGAGGAGCGCCACCGTCGGCACCCAGATCGCGAGGCGCGGTCGCAGGTTGAGCCGCCAGGCAGCCGTGAGCAGGAGCGCGGTCACGAACATGTACGAGCTCGCGAGCGGCGAGAGGAACACCGATACGAGGCGCCGCAGCGGATGCTCGTTCCCGGTGTTGTAGATGAAGTTCTCGGGCAGTCCCGAGAGGCCGGTGTAGTCGAAGCCCAGCTGGTGGGTGAACCACCCCGGGGCGCCCGACCTCCGCCACCAGGAGAGGGGGATCGTGTAGATGTCGATCAGCCCGAACGCGGCGACCGCTGCGGCGGAGGCGATGATCGTGACGCCGAGCTTCCGGGCGTCGCGGACAGTCAGGTCGAGACCGCGGCCGAAGAAGTACGCCGCGACGGGGAGCAGGTCGTGGCGGACGCCCAGCAGCACCCCGTGATGGGTGGCGCCGCCGCCGAGCCAGTGCTGCGGAATGCCGCCGTAGACGACCACCACCGCGCCGTAGGCGATAGCGAGCCAGTCGACCGGTGCCGGCCGGAAGCGGATGTTCCCCCGCTCGACCAGGACGATGACGATCCCGAGTCCGAGCAGCGCCTCCTTCCAGGCGGAGACGACGTCGAGCGCGTGCCCGCGCACGCCGGCCGCGTAGAGCTCGGCCATGGCGAAGTTGTGAACCGCCAGGCCCACCACGAAGACGTGCAGGATCCAGACGGGGCGCCGCAGGCTCATTCGGGCCCGATGGCGACAAGGGTCATCCCGTGGCCGAGGACTCGCACCGGGTAGGGGAAGAGCGAGGCGAGCTCGCGGCGCCCGAGCGGGTTGAGCACGTCGTCGAAGCCTCGCCGGCGGAGCATGCGGCGTCTTGTCTCGCCGTCGGGCAGCCAGTGCACGAACGGCAGCAGCGAGTGCGGGTCGACCGGGAACCAGCGGTTCGGGGTGGTCACGAAGACCCGATCGGCGATGCGGCAGAGCTCGCCCACGAAGCGCCGCTGGCCTGCGCGCCCCCCGCCGACGTGCTCGACCACGGCGTTCGAGAAGGCGACGTCGAACTGGCCGTCGGCGAAAGGGAGGTCGCGGCCGTCCGCCCGCACGGTGGCAACGAGCGGGAACGCGGCCTCGAACCGGTCGAGCCCGGTGTGCCCGACCGCCGTGATCCGCTCGGGCCACGGGTAGAGCGCCTCGAAGAAGTTGTCGCTCGATCCGTTGCCGAAAGCCGCGTCGGTGACGCCGACGTCGACCACGGTCGTGTCCGGGCCAGGGTGGAAGGTCTCGAGGAAGAGGGCCAGCTTCCGCTCTCGGCTCCGCAGGGAGATGCGAGCCGCGGCCCGGTTGACCATCGCGGCAGAGTAACGGCGCGAGCGGAGGAGGGGGTCCCTCCGCCCGCGCCGTGGCCGGGGCTATGGGCCCCAGGGGCAGCCGCCGAGCAACGCCGCCGCGACGACCGCCGCGAGCGCCACCAGCGAGAGCTGAATGCGCGGTGAGACGAACCGCATCTCGAGCACCTCCTTCTCGACTTCGAACACCATCCGACCTGGAGAGAACACAGGAGAATTCTTTTGTTGTCAATCCTGTCATCTACTGGCATGGCCCGCATTGACGATGACCAACAGCGACGGCATGATGCTCGCGTGACGCCCGAGGCGAAGCCCGGCGCAGAGACCGTGGGGGCCCGCTTGCGGCGGCTTCGCATCGAGCAGGGCGCCTCGCAGCGCGACCTCTCGGCGCCGGGGATCACCTACGCCTACATCTCCCGGATCGAGGCGGGTGCGCGGACGCCGTCGGTGAAGGCACTCCGGATGCTGGCCAAGAAGCTCGGCGTCACCCCCGAGTACCTCGAGACGGGCTCGGAGCTGGACGCCTCGGAGACGCGGGAGCTGCGGATCGCCGAGCAAGAGCTCCGGCTGAGGCTCGAGGGTGAGGCCGACGCAGACGCTGTTCGCGAGCTCCTCGGCGACGCCGAGGCGTCCGCCGACGTCGTCGCCTCGACACGCGCGCGGATCGTGCTCGGGCTCGAGGCGGCCGCGCGCGGTGAGCATGCGGCGACGATCGAGCATCTGTCCGAGGTGATCGGCTCCGAGCTCGTGACCGCGGCCTCGCGGCCGGACGTGTACTCGACCCTCGGGCGTGCGTACGCGGCGATCGGGATGCCGCGCGAGGCGGTGGCGCTGTTCGACCGTGCGCTCGTCGAGCTCGGGCCGGCCGAGCCGGGCAACGTCCACGCGCGCATCCGCTACAGCACGTATCTGAGCTACGCGCTCACCGACCTCGGCGAGCTGCAACGCGCGAAGGCGGTCGTCGGCGAGCTGTTCGCCGACGCTGGTCAGACCGTCGACCGCTACACCCGCGTGCGGCTCCTGTGGTCGCTCGGGCGCCTCTCGCTCGAGCAGGCGAAGCCGCTGGCTGCGCTCGACAGCTTCCGGCGGGCGGTGGCGCTCCTCGAGGCGACCGAGGACACGTTGCACCTCGCGCGCGCCCACATCGCCTGCGCCGACGCGACGATCAGCGCCGGCGACGATCTCGGTGGAGCGCTCCATCATCTGGACGAGGCCGAGCGGCTGCTCGGCCCTTCGCCGAGCGCCGAGGATCTCGCGGTGATCCGGCGGATGCAGGCCGTGTGCGCGACCGCGGCCGGAGACTCTGCCGGCGCCGAACACCTCGGGTCGCAGGCGCTGCTGCTCGCCGCCGAGCTTCCGAACGAGCGCGGCAACGCGTGGTGGGCGATCGCCGCCGCCCGCGCCGCGGGCGACTGCGGCGACGCAAACGACGCCTACCGCAAGGCGGTGGAGCTGCTCGCCGAGCACGGGACCGTGCGCCAGTACTCGGCGGTGCTGCGTTCGTACGGCCGCTACCTGCGCGAATCGGGGCGCGAGCGCGAGGCGCTCGACGTCTTCGAGCGCGCAGCGGAGGTCGCCTCGAACCTCCAGGGCGAGCCGGCCACCGCCGAGCGCTAGCAGCCCGCAACAAGACGGGGCCTGGCACCAGGTTTGTTGCAGCCGGACCGCAACAAAACCGGTGCCAGGCCCCGGGTCTGTTGCACGCGACGAGCAGCCGGACCGCAACAAACCGGTGCCAGGCCCCGGGTCTGTTGCACGCGACGCGGCCGGGGGCGCGGCTAGAGTCGCCCGCGTGTTCGCCGACGAGGTCAGGCCGCGCGGGCCGTACTCGCTCCGGCTCTCCGCGCGCCACGGGTCGGACGCGACGCGGATCGTGCGCGACGGAGTGCTCACCGCCACCTTCTCGGTGGCCGACCGTCTCGAGCAGGGCCGCGCCTGGCAGAAGCCCGACGGGATCGTTTGCCTTCAGGCGGCGAGCGAAGAGGGGCTCGCCAGGGTCAGGTTCATGCTCGGTCTCGACGACGACCACTCCGAGTTCCTGCGGCGCTTCGCCGACGACCAGTTGCTCGGGAGGGCGACCAGGCACCTGCGCGGGCTGCGGCCGCTGCGGACGGCGACGGTCGCGCATGCGCTCCTGCGCGCGCTCGCCGGGCAGCTGATCACCGCCAGGGAGGCTCGATCGATCGAGCGGCGCGTCATCCGGACGGCGACGCGAAGCCTCGGCGGCCTCCACTCCGCTCCCACCGCCGCCGAGCTCGGCCGCTTCGCACCGGCGGAGCTCCGGAGGCTCGGACTCGGCGCCCGCCGCGGCGCCGCACTCGTGCGGCTCTGCCGGGGAGCCGACCTCGAGGAGCTCCGCGCGCTCCCGACCGGGGTGGTTTCGCGGCGCCTCGAGCGCGAGCGCGGCCTCGGGCCCTGGTCGGCCGGCGTCGTCTGTCTCGAGGGGCTCGGACGCTACGAGCGCGGGCTTGCCCGCGACCTCGGGCTGGTCAAGCTGGCGTCGGAGCTCTGGGGCCGTCGCGTCGAGGCCGAGGAGACCGACCTGCTGCTCGAGCCCTACGGCGAGTGGGCGGGGCTCGCGAGCGTGTACCTACTGGCGGGATACCACGCCGGACTCGTAGGCTTCGCACATGAGAATCGCGATCCTCGGCACCGGCAAGATCGGCGAGTCGCTCCTCGCCGGGCTGCGTAGCTCCGACTGGGCGGACATCATCTCGAGCTCGCGGCGCGAGGAGCGCGCCGCGGAGCTGCACGAGCGGCACGGCGTCGAGACGACCACCTCGAACGAGGAAGCGATCCGCGGCGCCGACGTGGTCGTGCTCGCCGTCAAGCCGCAGGACATCGAGACGCTCCTGGGCGAGATCGGGCACCTCCTGACTCCGGAGCAGACCGTGCTGTCGGTCGCCGCCGCCATCCCGACCTCGACGATCGAGCGACGCCTGGCGGCCGACGTTCCGGTCGTCCGCGCGATGCCGAACGCCCCGGCCACCGTCCACGAGGGCATCGCCGGGATGTGCGCCGGGCGGCACGCCGGCCCCGATCACCTTGACCGCGCCGGCACCGTCCTCCGCGCGGTCGGGGACGTGGTCGTGGTACCCGAGGAGCACATGGACGCGATCACGGCGGTCTCCGGCTCCGGCCCCGCGTACTACGCCCTGCTCGCCGAGGCGATGATCGAGGCGGGGATCCTGCTCGGGCTCTCGCGCGAGATCTCGACCAAGCTCGTCGTCCAGACGATGCTCGGCACCGCGAAGCTCCTGCGCGACGAGCACGTGCATCCGGTCGAGCTTCGCGAGATGGTCACCTCCCCCGGCGGGACGACCATCAGGGCGATCCGCGAACTCGAGCAGGCGGGTGTCCGCGCCGCTTTCCTGAACGCGATCAATGCCGCGATGGAGCGAAGCAAAGAGCTCGCCCGCGGCGATGACTGAGCCCCGGCTCCACGTCCTCGACGATCCAGCGGCCGCGGTCGCGGCGCTGCTCGCCGCCGAGGCACGGCGGGGCGGTTCGATCGTGCTGGCGGGCGGGTCGACGCCGGCACGCGCTTACGAGCTCGCAGCCCTGGCCGAGCCCGACTGGGGCCGCGCCCGGGTGTGGTGGGGCGACGAGCGCTGCGTGCCGCCGGCCGACGAGCGCTCGAACTACGGCCTCGCCCGTCGAACCCTGCTCGACCGGCTCGAGCGCCCGCCCCGGGCCCACCGGATCCGGGGCGAGCTGCCGCCCGCCGTCGCTGCCGAGGAATACGACGCCGCGATCAGCGGAGTCGCGCTCGACCTGCTCCTGCTCGGGCTCGGGCCGGACGGGCACGTCGCGTCGCTCTTCCCAGGCTCGCCGCAGCTCGCGGAACGCTCGTGCCTCGTCACGCACGGCCCCGCCGGTCTCGAGCCGTTCGTCGACCGGGTGACCCTGACCATGCCGGCGCTCCTCTCGGCCCGGCAGATCGTCGTCCTCGCCTCCGGGGCGGGCAAGGCCGACGCGGTCCGGCGCGCGTTCGGCGGTGAGATCAGCGACCGGGTGCCCGGGAGCCTGCTCCGAACGGGAGAAAGCCAACTCGACGTCTACCTCGACCCTGCGGCCGCCGCCTTGCTCTGAGGGCGGACCCTTGAGGGCATGCGACGGCGAGGGTCGTCCTGGTGCTGCTCGTTTGGGCCCAGGCGCGCGCGTTCGCGCGGCTTCGCCGACGCAGAGCGTTGCACTTTCGGTCCACATACGGGCCCCCGAATCCGGTATGGTGTGAGACGCAGCTCGCGAGGGGGGTACCCGCGAGTCTGACCTGTAGAGGCGGCACTGAAACGTGTCGCGCCCATGCACGAGACACTGACGCAATCCCCGGCTCTCTGGGAGACGTCCGACGGCATTCGAGCCGCGGCCCTCCGGGCGGAAGCGTGGGCCGGTGAGCCCTTCCTCGGCGCGGACGACGATCCCGAGGAGTCGGTCAGGCCCGGGTCGGCGCTCCGGCGCGCGCTGGAGGATGCGCTCGTCGAGATGGACGCCGGACTTGCCGCGCCCTCTCCGGAGTGGAAGGTGCACTACGCGCTGATGCTCGGCCTCGAGCGGGTGCTGTCGGAGAAGCCGCCGCACCTGGCCTCGGGGACAGAGCTCCGCCGCCACCAGGTCGACGCTCTCGCCGGCATGCTCACCGAGCTCATCGCGTCGATCGAGAAAACCGACGGGTACGCCAACGGCAACGGCAGCGCCAACGGAAACGCCGCGGCCGCCGAGGAGCTGGCAGAGGACGAGGAGGACGACGATCTCGCGGTCGAGCTCGACGACGACGAAGCCGAGGAGATCGAGTCCGACGAGCCGCATGTCGGCCACGATCCAGGTGCGGAGCGGCGCTACAGATTCAGGCATCCGACCGCCTCGGGGAAGACGATCGCGGCGGCCGGCTTCGTCGAGGCGGCCCGCACCGAGGGCGTGCTGATCCTGACCCACCGCCGGTTGCTCGTAAGCCAGTTCCGCCGCGAGCTGACCGAGCACGGCTATGGCGACCGCCTCACCGAGGTGATCCTCGCGGGCACGAGCATGCCCCGGACGAACCCGATCACGATCCAGACCTACGCCTGGTTTGCGCGTCACGTCGACGAGGTCTCCCGGGCGGCCTACCAGCTCGTCATCTGCGACGAGGCGCACACGGCGCTCGGGGAGAAGACCTCCGCTGCGATCCGCCGGCTGAACGAGCCCATCTACATCGGCATGACCGCGACCGAGGAGCTGATCGCCAAGCAGGTCTCGGATGTCTTCCCGGCCTCGGTCGACGACCTGCCGCTCGCGGACGCGGCGAGGCGAGGCCTGATCGCGCCCCTGCGCTGCCTCCGTGTGCCGCCGGTGGCCGCGATCAACTCCGTCCCGATCGTCGGCGGCGACTTCGAGGAGCGCGCCCTGGCCGCGGCGCTCGACCACGAGGCGCTGAACATGGCGGCGGCGACGCTCTATCGGGAGCGGTTCGACGACACGCCCGGAATCGTCTACGCCGCCGGCGTCGAGCATGCCTACAACCTGGCAACCGCGTTTCGCGCCGCCGGCGTGAAGGCCGAGGCGGTCTCGGGACGCACGCCGCCCGTGAAGCTCGCGGCGATCCTCGCCGCCTACGAGCGCGCTGAGATCGACGTCCTGATCAACGCGATGCTGCTCGCGGAGGGCTGGAACTCGCCGCGTGCGACCGTCGTCATGCACCTCGCCCCGACCGCCTCCAAGCGCGTCTACCAGCAGCGCATCGGGCGGATCATGCGCATCCACCCGCGCAAGGAGGCGGGGGTCGTCGTCGACTTCGTGCCGAAGGCGGCGACGCACTCGGATCGCGTCGTCTCGCTCCATTCGCTTCTCGGCGCCGACTTCTACCGCGAGGGAGCGCGGGTGACGCCTGCTCCGCGGCGGCGCACGCAGCGCCGGGCCCGCAGGAAGCTCACCCCGGCGAACTGGCTGGTCCCGGTGACCCCCGACGTAGCGCGACGGATTGCGGTCATCCAGCGGGAGTGGCAGCGCATCGACCCCAAGTACCTGGACGACGACGAGCAGCGGATCTGGGCCACGATCGCGGGCCGCCAGATGCGGTTCGACGAGCGCCAGGCGTTCGTGCAGAAGTTCACCGAGCGCGGTGCGTCGAAGGGAGCGCTCGAAACCTTCCTCTCGACCTGCGCGGCGCAGAACCCCAACCGGCGCCTGCGGCTGATCGCGCTCGCCGACCGGGTCTCGATGCGCGTCGAGCGAGCCGACTTCGACGACCTGGTGACGCTCGTCACGCAGGCGCCGCCGTGGGAGAAGGATCGCGCGGCCGGGGTCAGGATCCTGCTGCGCGCGATCGCCGAGGGTAAGCCGGACGCGCCCGAGCAGATCCTCGCGCGCTGGACGTGGCGTCTTGCGCGTGCGGTGCGCAAGACGCTCGACCGGAAGGCGTCGCAGGAGTACCCCGATGCGAAGCGGCTGCTCGGAGCGCTGGCGAACTCGCGCGGCAACCGCCACGAGGAGAACACCGCCCGGCTGGTCAAGGCCGCACTCGAGATGCCCGGCGAGGTGGGTGCGGCGCTGCTCGCGACCGCGGAGGGCTACACCCCGCGGGCGACCAAGCTGCTCGAGGAGGCACGGGAGCAGCTCGGCTCGATCGAGGAGATCGCAGCCGCGCTCGCCGACGCGCTGCCGGCTCCCAAGACCGGTCCGTCACGCTCACGCCGCCGCCGTCGGCGCAAGAAGAAGGGTCCTGTCGAGGGCGCTGCGACTCCGGAGGCCGCTGCCGCCCTGGACGGCACAGAGGCGCCCTCGGCGAACGGCGCCCCGCCGTCACCCGACGTGCCGGTCGACACCGTGCCGTCGAACGGCGACGGGGCCGCCGCAACGCCGCGTCGTCGTCGGCGCCGGCGGCGGCCCGCCCAGACGGCCGCCGAGCAGACCCCGCCGGCAGACGAGCCTTCCGCGGTTCCCGATCCGGGCAGTAGCGCCGGCTACTGAGCGGAGGGCGGGGGCGAGCCGTCGCCGCCGCCCTGCTCGCGCTCCCGCAGGAAGCGCGTCAGCTCGGCTGCGAGCGACTCTCCGGACGGGAGCTCGACCTCGAGCTCCTCGGCCCGGCTCTCGAGCTCCTCGACGTAGGCGGCGGTCTCCTCGTCGGCAGCGACGGCCTCGCTCACCTGCTGGATGTAGGCGGTGCTCGCCTCTTCGAGCTCGGTGGTGTCGACGCGCACCTCGAGCAGCTCCCCGAGGCGGTCGCAGAGAGCCTTCGCCGCGCGCGGCGAAGGGGTGAGCTGGACGTAGTGCGGGACGGCCGCCCAGAGCGACACCGACGGCAGCCCCGCCTCCCGGCAAGCGTCGTGGAGCACGCCCACGACGCCGGTCGGGCCTTCGTACCGCGAGGCCTGGAGCCCCAGCCGCTGCAGCACGTCGACGTCGGTCGCGCTCGCGGTGACCGGTGCCGGGCGCGTGTGGGGCACGTCGGCGAGCAGCGAGCCCAGGGTCACCACCATCGACACCCGCAGCTCGGCCGCGAGCCCGGCGACCAGATGCGAGAAAGCCTTCCAGCGAAGGCTCGGCTCGGTGCCGAGCAGAAGCACAGTGTCGCGGGCCTTCCCGTCGTTTCCCTCGGCGCGCGCATGCTGGAACGAGTTCTCGGGCCAGTCGACCTTGCGCGCGCCTGCCACGAGCGAGACGTGCGGCCGGGTCATCTGGAAGTCGAAGAAGAGCTCCGGGTCGATGTCGGCGAACGACTCGGCTCTCCAGGAGCGCGCAAGGTACGAGTTCGCGAGGGAGGCTCCCTGCCCGCCGTCGTTCCAGCCGCGAAACGAGCAGATCATCACCGGGCTTTCGAGCTCCGGCCGTCGCTCGATGCGAAGCTCGTCTTCCCCCATCAGGGCATCCTATTCGTCGCCCGAGCGTCGACAGGCCGCCACATCCCGGCCACGACGACGACGACTGCAACCCACACGAGCGCGGCGAGCGTGACGTGGACGAGGACGACCCCGAGCGGCAGGTGAGTGCGGTACTGGATCTCGCCGACGGTCATCTGCGCCACCAGCAGACCGAGCAGGACGAGCGCGCCGCGAAGGTGCTTGCTCTGACGCCAGCTGAGCCAGATCACCAGGGCGAGGAAGGTCAGGCCGAAGACGGCGGTCGCGCGTACGTGCAGCCAGACCGCCGGCTGGAACGACCAGACGCGCGCGACCTTCTGCCCGCCCGAGTGGGGGCCGGCGGCGGTCGTCATCGTCCCCGTGACGAGCAGAATCCCGCAGGCGGTCCCGGCAACCGCCGCCAGCCGGCGCATCCCGAGCGACACGGGCTCCCCGCGGATGTTCCACGCCTCCAGAGCGACCAGGACTCCCAACGACAGCACCACGATCGAAAGCAGGAAGTGGGTGCCGACCAGATAGGGATTGAGGTGGTAGTAGACGGTGATCGCGCCGAGCGGTGCCTGGAGGAACGTTCCCAGGAAGGCGCCGCCGGCGACCCATTTCACCCATCGTTTGATGCTCGGGACGCGGAACGATGCGAGGAACGTCGCGAGCGTGGCCAGGATCGCGAACGTCGCGACAATCCGGTTCGAGAACTCGACGTACGAGTGGTAGCCGGTGTCCGGGAAGGGGTCGCCTGCCTGGCAGCCCGGCCAGTGCTCGCAGCCGAGCCCCGAGCCGGTCAGCCGGACGGTCGCTCCCGAGGCGACGATCACGACGAGCATCACCGCGCTCACGAGCGCCAAACGCCGGAACGTCTGCGTCGAGACCGCGAACCGTCGCACCCGCGGCAGCGGTATCTCCATCGCAGTCACTGTACCGGCGTGGAAACAAGCTGCCTCGATGGTGCCGTCGGCCGGCAATCGGGAAGTGCGAGAGGACGTGAGATCGGGCAGGAGGAGTCGGCGCCCCGGCGCCGAATTGATCAGCACCCAACACACGTTCCTCTCCCCTCGGCGGCGGCCTTCCCCTAGGCCGCCGCCTCTTTTTCAGGATCTCGATCTAGTGGGGCCCGTCGAAGAAGCCGAGCGGCCTGAAGTGTCCGATTCCCTTCGCATTGAGCACCGCTAAGGCCGCCGCAAGGGCGAGCACGATCGCCCTTCTTCCGGCAGGCCGGAGCCGCAGCTTTGCCACAGTGATCCACCTCCTCTGTTGTCTGGGCCTGATGGCCGGTGCCGCGGGCGTCAGAACCTGAAGTCCTGAAGCGCCTCCGCCGCACGTCTGTAGAGCACCGCCGCCTGGCGGTCGTCGCCCCGACGCTGCGCCAGGTCGCCCTGCGCGACCCAGGCCGCGGCCCGGTGGGGCCCCGACGAAAGCTGCGAGAGCGTGTCCTCGGCCTCAGCCAGCGCCCCTTCGGCTTCGTCGAGGCGTCCCTGCTCGAGCAGCGCCTTGCCGAGCACGAGCTGGGCGTTGCCGATCTCGTCGACCCGGTCCTCTCGGCCCTCGAGACGGCCAAGGGCGTCCCGAGCCTGCTCCTCGGCGCGGGCCGGGTCGCCGGTCTTCAGGTAGATCTGCGCCAGTGACGAGACCACCGTCGCCACGTCGTCCTCGGTCCCGTGGTCGAGCGCGACCGCAAATGCCTCCTTCAGCCGCTCGATCGCCCGCTCGGGCTTGCCGAGCAAGAACTCGAGGCCCCCGAGGTTGTTGAGCAGCCGTCCGACGTTGCTGCGGTCGGCCAGCTCCTCGTACTGCACTTTCGCCCGCTCGGAGTAGGTGCGGGCCAGGACCCAGTGGCCATCACGCTCGGCGACGAGCGAGGCCTGGAAGTACGCCTCGCCCAGAGCGTGCGGGTCGTTCATCGATTCCGCGAGCTCGAGCGCGCGCTCGACGTCCTCGCGCGCAGCCTCGTAGTCGCGCTGGCGGCGATAGCAGCGCGACCGCCAGGTCATGATGCTCGCGGCGAGCGAGTCGGACGGGAGCTCGGAGCGGTCGAGCAGCGTGAGCGCCTCCCCGAACAGGGCGACCGCCGTCGCGATGCTGGAGATCAGATAGCGGCCGACACCGAGCCGGAAGACGACCTCGGCACGGTCGAGGTCCGAGAATGCGGGCCCTTCGGCGAGGGCGCGCGCGCGCACGAGGAGATCGAGCCCTGCCCTGACCTCGCCGTGGTGCATCCTCGCCCAGCCCTCGCCGGACAGATGCCGGACCTGCAGCTCGACCGAGCCCGTGCCGGCGACGGGTGCGAGCGCCTCGGAGTACTCCTCGAGCGCAGCGTCGAACTCGAGCTTCTCGACGAGCGCCTCGGCGCGCGTGAGCACCGCCTCGGCGCGGGCCCGCTCGTCGCTCGAGACGCCGCTCGTGAGGAAGGTCGCATCGACGCCGAGCCGGGCCGCGAGCCATTCGACCGTGTCGGCCGTCGGCCGCGTCTTCCCGCGCTCGATCTGGGAGATGTACTCCTTCGAGAAGCGATCGGCTGCGAGATCGGACTGGGTCAGGCCCGCGGTGACACGAAGCTGGCGAACGCGGTCGCCGAGGCGCGGGCTGCGGCCGGAAGCGGTCGTACGTGTCAATCCCGTCGCCATCCGGTGCAGAGTGTGCAACACAGCGGCCGCTCGCGCAATGGTTTCTTGTGGACACGGCCGAACTGGACGCGGATTTTTGGCTCAACCGAGCCAAAAGGAGCCTCGCAATCAGTGAAGTGTAAAAACGTTCGAGCACTTGACCACTCCACTTGACACGGCTCGGCGGCGGTTCTATTGTTGACATCGGACTTGCGCCTGCCGAGCTTAGGCGGGTGCGGGGGAAGCGCCGGGGTTGGCGCTCGAAGAGGCCGGCTGTGCCGCAGAACCGGACTCCAGAGAAGTTGCCTCGACGGCGCTCCGCCTAAAGGAAGAGCCCCGGGTGCCGCAGCCGGGGCTCTTACCTTTAAGAGGGTGCGCGGCTACCCAGCACGGTTGAAAGGAAACCCGCTCGCAAGGCGGGTTTCCGCTTTCAGGAGGCTCCTCCGCCGCTGTGCGCCCGGGTGCGCTGAAGTGCGCCAGATGACGTATCGACTGGCGCGCGGACCGGCGCGCACCTGCGCGGCCTCGCGAAACCACGTCCGTCGGGCGGAGGGATAGCGCGCGCTCTTGGTCCACACCGGGTGTCGGAGGTCATTCGCGCAGACTCGCGCACACCTCTAGGTCATCGGTACACGGCGAAGGCCGAAACCACGATGGAGTCCGCCGAGTTCACGCCGGGACAGAATGGCGGTACGCAGGAGTCCCGTCGCAGCCAGCAGGGTGGATACCCCGAGTCCAGCCCATGCGGTCCAGTAGCGATAGGTGGTCTCGGACTCGAACGCGCAGATGGTGAGGATGACGAGGGAGATTGCGAGAACGAGTTCACAGAGGTTCCTCGCGGCCTCCGCACGCCGTTCGGACGTCGGGAAGAACACCCGGAATGTTTCGCTGGCAAGGAGAGCGACCCCGACGATTCCGGCCAGAACGCCCACGCCATGCCATTCGGTTCGACCGTAGGCGGCGTACCATCGCCCTGCGAGCGTATAGGCCATCAACTTCTCCCAGTCCGAACATGAGTTGATGACGTACAAGACGCTTCCCGCGAGGACGACCGCGCCCGACCTCCGGTAGACCGTGCTGCGCAAAGTCGTGCTGCGCCAAGTCGGCACAAGCTCAACTTTACCGGGGTCGGCCTGCGGTGAGAAGCCGGCGTCAGGGTCGACGGCTCTTCCCTGGGCCAGAGTTCGGCAGTCGACCCTGATGGACTAGCCGTTTTCTCCTTGGGCAAACGAGCGTAAGTCTGTGTCGACCTTGCTGGCGAGCCGGTCGCTCGCGGTGCGCGTCCGCCCGCTGCTCCGCTTGGAGAGGATTTGGACGAGCTCCTTGACCTCGAGCAGCTCGTCCAGCTTTCGCTGGGCCAACGCCACGCGAAAAGCGTCTCGGAGATCGAACAGCGCCGTCTCGAACGCTCCTAACTCGAGCGCGACTCGCGCCTCAACGAGCTCCCGCGTCTTGGCCGACGAGTAGGGCTGATAGCGGACGCCTGAGGCGCGCGCCGAGCGGCGGCGGGCCAGCAGCCGAGGGTAGAAAACGCCTGGCTGCGCAGCGGGAGGGCTCTCCGACCCCGCGCCGCGCAGGTAGATGAGGAGCGCGATCGCAGCCCCCGCGACGAGAACGAACAGCAGTGCGCGCACCTCCCGAAGCCCGAGTACCCACACGCCGAACCAGAGATAGAGAGCGAAGCCGAGGCCCCAAAGGACCGAGACGGCGCCCTGGCTGTGGTTCTTTGGGAATAGCGCGACCCGCACCGCGAGCCCGAGTACGGCAACAAGGGCCAAGCCGACCGCGGCGACCGGAACATACGCAACCGAACTAGCGCGTCTCGCAGACATCGTTATCGCGATGCCCACACTAACGCCTCGATCATCTGAAGCGCCTATGACGCTCAAAAATCAGGAAGTCTCGACCGCGGCCCATCGACATGGCACCCGCGCGCTCCTCGGGAGGGCCAGATGGCAACGTGGCGCCGTTAGCCGTCGCCGAGGCTCTCGCGAGCGCGAGTCATCTGATCGCGAGCGTCGGCGAGAGACCGGTACCGAGGGGGAGTGATTCGCGGCTGCGCGAGCCTGGCTTCGGCCTCCTCAATCTGTTTGTCTGTCAGGCCGTTCATGGCGTAGATCCTGGCTCGGAAGTTTCGCTTGACGTTTTCCCGTCGAGCCTTGGTCGCAGGCTGGGTACGCGCGACGGATTCCGATGGAGCGACGGTGCCCGCCGAGCTGGCCCAACGCGCGAGCGTCCGGAGGGGAACGCCCGAACGCCGCGCCGCCTCACGCGGGCCGACCTCGGAGTAGAGGCGGAGCGCGTTTTCGCGGGTAGATACCGAGTGACGGCTTCGCTCGCACCACGAGCGCTCGGCCGGCGGGCGGCCGACAACCGACTGCATCCAGGCTTCGCGTTCTTCCGGCGTGGCGTCCGAGTTCGAGGGTCGTCCACGTTGGAGCTCCTCGTACCGTTCGGCCTCGGCGACGCGAAGCCGAGAGGGTCGGCCTGGGAACACGCCGGATTGGCGGGCCCAGCGCGCGAGGGTTCGACGAGGTACGCCCGAGCTAGCCGCAGCCTCGGTGAGCCCCGCCTCGGCATACGCCTCGAGCGCGCGCGCCCAGGTGGCCAACGTGTGGTGGCTCCTTTCGCGGGGGACTTCGAGATTCCGCGCGGCTTCAAGACGCCTGTGCGGCGGAAGGAGCCGTAGCGTCAGCGCGGCCAGCTGGGACGGAGACAGTTCGCCGACCATCGCTACGACGACGATCCGGTTGGCGGTTCGGATGCGGGGGGAAGATCGGGCACGCCTCCGCGGTCACGATACAGCGCTACCTCGACCACCTCGAGACGAGCGAGCTGCGCTCGTGTCGTCAGCAGACGGGTCTTCATTTCGATTCGATCTCTTAGGCTCCCGATCGAGATGATGTCTACAAGCGATCGAAGGGAGGAGTTCTGTGTTGAAACAGCGTCTACCGTTGATTCTGTCTGCCACAGCGTTGGTTGTGGCGTTATTTGGCTCGACGCCGCTCGGGAGCGCGGCGGGGCGGCTGGTATCGACGATTCCGCCGTTCGCGAAGAAATCGGCCTACGCCGATGTCGCCGGGAACGCGCTTCAACTGAACGGGCACAAGGCGTCTGTGTCTGGGCTACCAGGAACGATCCCGTTGCTGAATGCGCGGGGGAAGCTGCCCGCCGTGATCGGGGCGCTCGGTCCGGCGGGGCCGGCGGGCCAAGCGGGCCCTCAGGGCGCACAGGGCCCGCAGGGAGCGACCGGGTTGCGGGGGCCGGCCGGCCCAGTTGACACGTCGAAGCTTCTCGGAAGGACCCTCGTGGTCGCCACCTCTCACATCGAGAATGGGTCGGTCGACACCGAGTCGGTCTCGTGTCCCACCGGTTACGAGGCTGTCGGCGGCGGGGCATACACGGGCGACGGTTCCGTGGTCACGTCGGGTTCCTGGCCGCTTGTGAGCGGCGGCGGACTCGACGGCCTGCCCGACGGAACCTCCGGACCACCCACCGGATGGGTGACCCGAGTCTCGACGCCCGGCCTGACTCCGGCGAAAAACGTTCTAGTGAGGTGGACGGCCGATTGTGCAAAGGAGGGCGCGTAGGACACCGCGGCCAACCCCTTCTCGGCCTCCCGGCGCCCGAAGCGCCTGTAGGCACGCAGGGCCTCCGTGTCCCGCTTATGACGGGTCGGGCGCGCCGAGGGGCTGGCTGGCCGCCCTCAGCGCTGTGAGGCGCGCGTGGACGGTCACAGCGATGTCGATCGAAAGGAGCGCGTCCAGCGAGCCCCTCCAGAGGCTCGACGAAATGATTCGTGACTTTGACTCCGGCCTTGCCGAACGCATCTGGAGGATCCATTGAGATTGCCCGAGGTCCGCCAGTGACGGTGCCCAGGCCCGAAGACCCATCCTCTTGCATGATTTCAGCCGGTGACGGCCTCTCCCATGCGCCAGCCCCACCTCCGCCACCCTGTCCGGCGGAAGCAGCCGCGAGTTGATCGCCAGGCTCAGACGCTGACTCGAATGGCTCTGGCGTAAAGCACAGTCGCACAACCGAGCGA